>JAENIS010000038.1 GCA_016844285.1 Dehalococcoidales bacterium | reverse complement strand
GTTATGAATGCCATCTGGGAGGCGTTCCGTACTGCCCGCTTGATTTAAGATGCCAGCTTGGGACGCGATTAGGGCAAGCGGGGTATATCGGTGACATCAAATTCATGACGCCAGTTCCATCGATGGGAGAGAATGGCCTGGCGCGAATCTTCTGGACGAAAGTCCTGGATGTACAGCCGAGTGCACATTGGCTCGTCATCATTCAAATGGGGCACCTGTTCCCTGACGGTTTTTTCATAGTCCCTTCTTGCTGGAGATTTACCGCGCGCTGGGATTGCCGGCTAATCCCTTGAAGACGGTCTTGTATCACGAGTCATTCTGAGGAGCGAAGCGACGAAGAATCTGGGCGTGAGTCAATAATCTCCCTACTACACCCAGACCCTTCGCTACGCTCAGGGTGACACGGGAGAAGACACTTTTGATACAAAGCCCCTGAAGACGAAACCGGAGTTGATAAGCCTTTTGAGACATGGTAGAATTTGCTGGGTGTGTCAGTAGAAGGAGGGATTAATGGATTTTACCCTGGGTGAAGAACACAAGATGTTGCAGACTATGGTTAAAGACTTTGCCAAGGAGAAACTTGAGCCAGTGGCGGATGCGCTGGATAGAAAGCAGGAATTTGCCTGGGACAATTTCAAGATGATGGCTGATATCGGGTTGCTCGGCATTCAAATTCCACCACAATATGGTGGGAGTGGTGGGGACACGATGTCTTATGTTGTCGCTTTGGAAGAACTGGCTGTTGCCTGTGCCTCAACCAACGACATCCTCGGGACACACCTTGGTTTGTGCACTCTCCCTATCTATAATTTTGGGAATGAGGAACAAAGAAAGAAATATCTGCCACTGCTATGTAAAGGAGAAAAAGTGGGTGCCTTCGCCCTTACAGAGGCTGAAGCTGGTAGTGATGTGGGTTCCATGAAAACGACGGCGGTTAGAGATGGCGATTCTTACGTGCTTAACGGCACGAAAATATTCATGACCAACGGGGATGCCGCTGGTATCGGCGTTGTCTTTGCTCGTATTCCTGAACGGGGACCTCGTGGTATTACCGCCTTTATCATCGAGGATACTATGCCCGGGTTCAGCAAGGGTAAGAAATATGACAAGCTGGGGATGCGTGCCGCCACTAACTGTGATTTTATTTTTGAGGATTGCCGGGTTCCGGCGGAAAACCGCCTTGGTGAAGAGGGTCAAGGTATGAGGATATGCCTGGCAACACTTGACCATGGACGGATAGGCATGACTGCCCAGTCTTGTGGCATGACCCAGGCCATATTAACCAGGTCCACGGAATATGCCAAGACACGGATACAGTTCGGTGTTCCTATTTCCCAGCATCAGGCAATCGCTTTCAGACTAGTTGATGTGGCTACAGAACTTCAAGCGTCCAGATGGCTCATGTATCATGCCGCCTTCCTGGCTGATTTGGGGCAGCGCTATACTAAAGAGGCAGCGATGGCTAAGCTATTTGCCAGCGAGATGTGCATGAGAGCAGCAACCCTCGGGATTCAAGTTTTTGGTGGTTACGGGTACATGTATGACCTTCCCATGCAGCGCTACTTCCGCGACGCTAAACTGATCGAGATATACGAGGGGACATCAGAAATACAGCGCCTGGTAATCTCGGGCACATTATTCAAATAGGTTAGTTTGCTCACTTTGAGCTGGTTACGGATGTCTAAAAGACTGGCAAGGGGCAGGGTACCATCGGCATACTTGGTATCAGCTCCGGTGAGGCGAACCTATATATTGTGCGATTGTAAAGAGAGGGGGCATATAGCCCCCTCTCTTTAATCTCTTCTCCAGCATCGCTAGTGCGGCGACGCCTCTAAAAGGACTGCCTCACCTTATTTCTTGTCTTTTGGTGTCACCAACTATACTATTTCTTCAGCCCCAGCTTTACCTGGCTCACTTACCAGCCCAGCCGGTTTGCTTTTTGAAGGAAGGGCAACGGTACTGAAGCCAGACGCGGTGGCCAGCCCAGCCTGATTCTCATTCCCCACCTCGACATCTACCAGATGCTCGCCATCCTTAATATACTTCTTTACCACCTTTCCCCGCACCGTGTTGGTATCACCAACGACATTGGGATGGCGTATTGAAATTTGAATCTTCTTAAGGGTAGCATCATCACCCATCCAGTCAGTCACACTCTGGGCTAACCAGCAAACTCTTTGCGGCCCAATATCAAACGTGCCCGGCATGTTCCGGCGTTTCAGGGCGTGCTCCGTATCAACGCGACCTCCGCCACTAAGGTCCGCTGACCCCTCCTCCTCCAGATGTGCCCTAGTGCTGCGACGCTCTTGACTGACAAAAAATGACCAATGATATAACTCCGACACGGTATACGTTCCCTTCTTCAGGGTTGCTAACTCGTCACCCTCTTTAACATCTTCCCAGTAACGCGGGTCAGCACCTCGTCTTGTCCGCTCCCACACCAACGGGTCAGCCGGCTCAGCTACCGCTCCCGCTTTGGCCTCCCGGTCATACTCCATTCCCCTCCCCACGTTATGGTAGCGGGCCATCAGAATCTTAAGCGTCGTCACCAGCTCATGACGCTGGTTGTAATAGGAATTTAACCCCTCACAAAAACAAATTGGGCCCAGCCGTCTGCTCTCCTTCCGGTAAATATTGCCAACCGTCTGTATGACACGAATCTTATCACCCAGCCAGATTGGACGGATGAACTCCATCTCAGCTCCCGCGTAGTTCATCGGGAAATCTTTGGTGGATAAACGTGCCGGGTCAATATTCCCCGTATCAGCGACGGTACTACCAATACTCAAGCCAAATCCGAAGGTGGGTGGAGCTATAACCGTATTAAAACGGCTCTTCTTAGCATACTCCTCATCTCTATACAGCGGGTTGAAATCTCCTATTCCGTCTGCGAAAAGGTATATATTGTCTAAGCTAGCCCTTCTCCACCGTCCATCCCAGGGCCATACCATCCCTATCCCTTTTTTGCGTTCAGCCTCAAACTCATCAAGTGTGGTAATCATCTTTACCTGTGCCATGATTCCCTCCTTAAATGTTTAGCCACAAAACCAGCCAACCTTATTTCTTCATATCTATTTTCTACGTTACTTACCTCCTTTCGCAGCACGGTGCTGCCAGTGGACTATGAACCTGGTGGTCGTGAGCCGCTTTACTTGAAGGCGGCGCACTGACCAAGCTGACCTAACATCCTACTGACACGCCCGGGATGATGCACACGCTGCCACGAGCGAGACTATATTAATTACCATTTGTCTCGTTAACCACCCATCTATGTCTGGGAAGTATTCTTCCAGCATAAGCACCACCGGGGACTCAGCAAACTCAAAGAGTTATTGCTGCTAGCCCGGTTGCTTCTTGGGCAGGGTTACTCTCTTATAGTCTCTCCACGGCCCGTCTCTCAACTGGAGAGCTTCTCTTAACCCTTTCTCCTTGCTCAACTGACCGAAAACAGGCCCTTTCACAAAGGCAGAGGCGGAATCATAGAAGAGAGAACTCATCATCGCGGGATGAATACCCATGATGTCATAAAACTGGTTAAGCATACCTTTATGCAGAGAGAGAATCTCGGTGGGGATTCTGATTATTCTTCTCGCCATATCATAGACTTCTTCCTCTAACTCATCGGCGGGAACTGCCTCGTTTATCATACCCCATGCTGCTGCTTTCTTCGCATCAATAACGTCACCAGTCAAAAGAAGTTCCTTGGACTTCCTCATCCCGATGAGATATGGCCAAAGGCCACCGGTGCGAAGAGTGCCCCCCATTCTGCCGAAGACGTGGCCGAACTGGGCATCATCGGCGGCAATCACGATGTCACACATTGAGATGAGCTCCGTAGCTCCGGAGAGGCAATACCCATGCACCTGAGCGATAGTGGGCTTGCGAAGGTTCCATAAGCGTAAGTACTGTTCCACACATCTTATCATCCTGCGGCGGGTGTCTCCGATGTTGGGCGCGACATACGGCTTACCTCCCCCACTGATATCATAACCCGCACAGAATGCCCGTCCTGCTCCCTTGATGATTAGAATCGCCGATTCTTCATCCTGATCTACTTCCTCAACAGCAGCCGCAAGCTCCTCTAGCAAATCCTCGCTAAGCGCATTCAATTTCTCTGGACGGTTAAGAATGATATTGGCAATCCTTTTGTCCTTGGCATCCTTCTCATAGATGATGTTCTTGTACTCCATGATACCGCCTCCTTCGTAATATTAGCCAAAGCTCATTTCGTTTTTTTGAGCTTTAGTGACCGGTGGATAAGTCGGCGAAACGCGGCCGGAAGCTCTTGGTCCGAATTGACACCAGTCCAAGATGTCAAAAATCATGAGCCATAGGGTTTCCCCTTTTGACCACCTCAGGCTCTGCATAAGATTAATATCGGCGGGGATATAGGTTACCTTCTGGATTTTTCATCCTGAGTGTGTCAAGCAACCTTTCTAGATTGGCTAAGCGATTATAAATTGTTAACCCAGCGGCTATTCTAACATAGGCAGGCTATTTTTACAATATGTAATAGTGTAAATTTGTAAGGAAAGTGGGACATATTTGGGAAAAAGGTTAATGCTCACTTCAGGGAGCGCTACCGTACCAGTAAAGCCATAAACTACATGGTACCGAATGCGATGATTGCGGGAGTAGCCACTCTCGGACTGATGGATTACTCTTTCTTCATCTCTCCTAACAACCAGCCATTTGGCACCTGGCTATCAGAGTCGCAGGCACTTGCAACTTTTAGTTATCTAGAGTCCCAGTAGTAGTGGAAATTACTTGACAAATATAAAACCATTATTGTAGTGTAGTTATACTGGGGTGTAGTTTTCATTTATAAGCTAAGCCAAACGATTGAGGAATCGATTCGGCTTAGAAAGTCGCTTGAAAAACGGAGTAGGATGAGCAAGGTAAGGAGGTCGCAATGTGAGAGCACCAGAGCAGCTTAAGTATCGGGTGGAACTATAAAAAGCTAAGGAGGACAGAGATGAGAGTAGCCAGGAAAGTCAAGTTATTGGTTACATTGGGATTAGTTCTCGTCCTGCTGCTGGCAGGCTGTGCCCGACCGGCACCAGCCGGGCCCTACGGGGAACTGAGAATTGCCGAATCCACCTTCCAGGAGGAGACATTCACCCCCTTCCGCAACCCCAACAAGGTACCCACTTCACCGGTCATCGGGACGGCGGCCACCTACCGATGGGCCGGCTGGGGCGCTGGCGACCCGAACACGGGGTACAATCTCATGCTTCCCTTCCACAGCAACGACCTCTTCGGTCTCCTTGGTAAGAACGCAGAGGTAGATAAGCTACTCGAAGATAGTCAAACCGAGCCAGATGCCAAGAAGAGAAGGGAAATGGTGGAGAAAGTCGTCAAAATAGGTACTGATTCCTATACTGCTATCGGGATTGCTAGCGTTCCCGATTACTGGGGCATGGGGCCACGGATAAACCTTACTCCTCCCAAGGGCGTCGGTAATCTGGGTACTGTTGCCGAGTTCGTCACGCACCGGAAGTAATGAGATAGATTAGGTGATACTCTTAAAATAATATAGAGAGGCTGGGGATGACAATCCCCAGCCTCTTTTTTTGAGTACCGGTGCAAGTGTTCTGGTTGTTTCTGTGATATACTTATGCCTGCTGGGGGGATGGTCTTGAAAGGAGATAGATATGGAAGTACTAAGTGAGGGAATGGGAGAGCTTATCGGTTGGCATGACCCTGATGATGCCAGAGAGTGGGTACAAAAAAATAAATCCCGCGAATTAAAGGACAAAACCATGTCGGCCAAAGAGGCTGTTGACCGTTTTGTTCGTGATGGAGACTATATCGCCGGTGGCGGATTCGGTCACGTCAGAGTCGCCATGGCTATTATTTACGAAATAATCAGGCAGAGAAAACGTAATCTCATCATGGCCGGTAAGACTGCCGTCCACGACCTTGAGTTGCTGGTATGTTCCGAGTGTGTCAATAAGGTGGAAATAGCCTATGCCTTCGGTTATGAACTGAGAGGATTAGCCGCCGGTTCGAGGCGGATGGTAGAAAGTGGCCGCTGTAAAGTGGTCGCCGAAACCAGCAACGGTGGGTATCAATGGCGATTGCTGGCGGCAATGATGGGACTCCCCTTTATTCCCAGCCGCAACCTGCTTGGCACTGACACCTTCAAGTATAGCTCCTGTAAAGCGGTCAAGGACCCATTTAGTGGTAAACCAATCAATCTAATTCCGGCGGCCTACCCTGATGTCGCTTTTATTCATGTCCACCGCTGCGATATCTACGGCAATGCCCAGATTGATGGCGCCGAAGTTGAGGATGTCGAGCTATCACGGTGTGCCCGTAGATTGATAATCACTACTGAAGAAATCGTCGATGACGAATACATCAGGAGAGAGCCCTGGCGGACAAAGATACCCTTCTTTGTCGTCGATGCCGTGGTTGAGGTTCCCTACGGCTCGCATCCCTGCCAGATGCCCGGTAGGTATTACTTTGATGAGGAGCATATCGCCGAATGGTTCAGGCTCTCCAAAAGCGACGAAGGGGTGAACGAGTATCTTGAGAAGTACGTCTTCGGGGTAAGTAGTTTTGAGGAATGCCTGGAACTCTGTGGTGGCATCAAAAAGCTGAATTATCTAAAGAAGAGGGAATTTCTCAGGGAGCCAATGATTGCCCCCTGGCGAGAAAGGAATAGTAAGAAGTGAAAGGGGAACGACAGCAATGGCAATAAAGGGCGTAGCTGAAGGGAAGTATAATCTGAGAGAATACCTGGCCTTTATCGGTGCCAGTCTGCTTGAGGATAAGAAATCTGTTTTTGTCGGTACCGGGCTGCCGATAATCGCTTCAATGCTGGCTCAAAGGACTCATGCCCCGAATCTGCTCATCATCTTCGAGGCGGGTGGGATGGGGCCCCGGCTACCGGAGCTACCCGTATCCGTGGGTGAATCAAGGACGTTTTACAAGGCAATTGCTGCCTCCAGCATGCATGATGTCATGTCACTTTCGCAAGCGGGGTATGTTGACTACGGCTTTCTGGGTGCGGCCCAGATGGATATGTTCGGGAATATCAATACCACCGTCATTGGCCCTCATGACTCCCCTAAGGTGCGCTTGCCTGGTAGTGGTGGTGCCAATGACGTCGCCTCTTTCTCGCAAAGGCTGATAACTATTATTGCGGAGCAGTCACCGAGGACCTTTGTTAGCCAGGTCGATTTCGTGAGTACGCCTGGCTATCTCGATGGCCCGGGGAGCCGGGAAAGAGCGGGATTAGCCAGAGGCTCAGGCCCCTACCGGGTGGTGACGCAACTTGGTATTTATGGTTTTGATGAGAAGACCAAGAGACTTAAGCTAATATCATTACATCCCGGTGTAAGCCTGGATGAAATCAAAAAGAATTGCCGTTTTGAGGTGATGACGACTCAAGAGGCTGGAATAAGTCCTGAACCGACAGACAATGACTTGAAGATATTACGTGAAGAGATAGACCCAGCCGGTATCGTGTTAGGAAAGTAGGTTATGGTGTGACGGCACTACCACGTTGTGGTATCAGCTTCACATCACTCTTTGGTAAGGCTCCATAGCTCATGTCGAGAGCCTGAGCAAGGTACAACTAACCTTCAGCACTCTTGGCGCTATACAACCACCCTCACCCCTACTTGCTCAAACGGCGCACTTCGGCGAAGCTTGAAGGGGTGTTTTGGTGTGATACTAACATATCGACAGATGGGGGATGTAACAAAGATACCCCTACTGCCGTGTTTTATCTCAGTAATCCGGACATTAGCTCTTTCCGATACGGAACACCTTGGTGCCGCACGCCGGGCACACACCCTGGGTTGCCGGCCGCTTATTCTTCATGGTGATGCTTTTTGGGCTTTTAATCTCCCGCTTGGTGCGGCATTTCACACAATAGGCTTGCATAAGTTCACCTCCTGTATTCTATGAACAATAAACTATTTTCAAGGCTAATGTCAATAGGCAATTTGAGATTGTTTAATAGCCTCACCCCTGATTCAGAAAGGGTAGGGGATTGATAGGTTTTAGTCGCATTTGGTTGGCCTGTCATTGCGAGACCATCCGCCAAAGGCGGAGGCGAAGCAATCCGGGTGGAGGACTTCGCCCGCTCGGATTGCCACGTCGCTACGCTCCCCGCAATGACAACTTTTTCACTGCACCAGCCAAAACCGAATAGTACCGATTGATAAACAACTTACTAATATGAGTTGAAGCATGGTAAAATGAAGTGAAAGAATGTTACTATCGTTACTGGAGAGAATGGCATAACCATCAAGGATGGAGGCACTTAAGATGAAATGCCCGGGACAGGATACGAGAAACCTGCGTGTGTCGCTGCACAAATGTCCTGGCTGTGGCCACGAAATCGAGCTTTTCTCCGATGAAGCCAGGATAAAATGCCCCAAGTGCGGTGAGATAGTTTACCGGGAGAAGGTGCCTTCGTGCATCGATTGGTGCACCCAAGCTCGCCAGTGCCTGGGAGAAGCAAGATGGAAAGAGTTGACAGGGAATAGTTAAGCGGGGAGAATGATGAAAGCGAAAATAGTGAGAAAGATTGTCAGGATTGATGAAGACAAGTGTAACGGCTGTGGAGCCTGCGTTCCGTCCTGTGCCGAGGGTGCCCTGCAAATCATCGATGGCAAGGCACGACTGGTCAGTGAGAAATACTGCGATGGTCTTGGTGCCTGCCTTGGTGAATGCCCGGAGGGTGCTATCACCGTCGAGGCAAAGGAGAGTGAGGAGTTTGATGAGGTGGCCACACAGCACCACCTTGAGGCGAACAGAGCCGCCGCACCACTCCCTTGCGGCTGCCCATCAGCCACCGTTACCCGATTTAACGAGCCGATAGCAGTTGAGCCGGGAGAATCAACCCCTCGCCAGTCCATGCTCCGCCAGTGGCCGGTTCAGCTTACTCTGGTCCCGCCGACGGCACCTTTCCTTCAGGGAGCCGACTTAGTGCTGGCGGCGGATTGTGTACCCTTTGCCTATGCTGGCTTTCACAGTGATTTTATCAGGGGTCATGCTCTTTTAGTGGCTTGCCCCAAGCTGGATGATTTCCAGGCACACCTGGAAAAGCTGACTGACATTTTCCGCAAGTCAGCGGTGAAGAGCCTGACCGTGGTGCATATGGAAGTACCATGCTGCTCTGGCCTGGTGTATATGGCCAGGCAGGCAATATCCCTGAGCGGTAAGGATATCCCCTTTCGGGAAGTAACCATCGGCATTAAAGGTGACTTAAAGGGGGAATCGGTACGGGATTCCCGGCTTGCCGCACCCCGTCTTTAGCCCCGGACTAAGTCAGCACTCTCTTATGCCCCCCGGCGGCTCTTCAGTAGGGGTGACATCGCTCTCAGTTTGTCCACAATCCGGGAGAGCACTTCCAGAACCCGAATGATATCATCTTCGGTCGTCCATTTGCCCATGGTGAACCGGAGCGAGCCGTGAGCCTGCTCCGGGGGCACTCCAATTGCCGTAAGGATGTGAGACGGTTCCGAGCTTGACGAGGTACAGGCGGAACCGGTGGAAACACAGATGCCCTCAAGGTCAAGATTAAGGCACGTTGCCTCCCCTTCGATAAACTCAATACTGATATTGACGTTATTGGGTAGTCTTTTTACCGGATGACCATTCAGGCGGATGTGACCAATCTTGGTCAAGAGTCCGCTAATGAGTTGGTCACGCAGATGAGTTAACCGCTGGGCTTCCTCAGCCATCTCCGGCTGGATAAGCTCTGCCGCCTTGCCCAGGCCGACAATACCGGGGACATTCTCGGTGCTGGCCCGCCGTCCTTTTTCCTGCTCACCGCCATGCATGAAGGAGACCAGCCTGGTGCCTTTTCTGATGTAGAGGACGCCCACCCCTTTGGGGCCATACAGCTTGTGAGCCGACAGTGACAGCAGGTCGACACCAAGCTTATTCACATCTACCGGGATGTGTCCCACCGTCTGGACGGCATCGGTATGAAAATAGACTCCCGCTTCACGGGCAACCTTACCGATTTCGGCGATAGGCTGGACTGTGCCGATTTCGTTATTGGCATGCATTACCGAGATGAGAATGGTCTTGCTGGTAATTGCTTTCTTGACATCATCCGGGTCGACCATACCGTACTCGTCTACGGGCAGGTAGGTTACCTTAAAGCCCCTTTTCTCCAGAAACCGGCCTGGCTCGAGCACGGCGTGGTGCTCAATAGGGCTGGTGATAATGTGGTTCCCCTTGCTCTCGTTGGCGAAGGCAACACCTTTCAGGGCGAAGTTGTCGGCCTCAGTGCCGCCACCGGTGAAGACAATCTCCTCAGCGCCGGCGCCGATGAGCCGGGCAACTTTCTCCCGGGCAGCTTCGATAGCCTCCCTGGCCTCCTGTCCGTAGGAGTAGATGCTGGAGGGGTTACCAAAAGCCTCGGTGAAATAGGGTAGCATAGCTTCGACTACTTCCGGGTGCGTCGGTGTCGTCGCCGCATAGTCAAGGTAGATGCGTTTCATGGCTTATCCCTCCACCATATCACCCATCACCGGGTCCACCCTTACCCCCGTGCTCCTCACCCAGTCGATACCCCGGTCAATTTCTTTCTCTTCCCCTTCCAGCTCTAAGACCACCCAGCCCTTATCAGCCGAGATATCCGCCCGGCGAATGTTGGTCACCACCTTGAACTGATGGTCGAGATTATAGATTATCGGCTCCCGGATTAGTCCCTGAGGGAAGGTAAATGTTACCTGTCTTTTAACCATCTTGGCCTCCCTTATCTTTTATGGCGTCAAACCCGCGCCCCGACGGCTTCTTCAAATGATTCCAGGGTAGGTCGAACGGTGAAAGGCTGAACAATATCGGATACGATATCCTGTGTCCTTGGCCCGGCCCCGGTGATACAAGCCACGGTCAGTTCGGTCCGTTTAATCAACCCTGCAGTTGCCAGCTTCTTTAGTCCGGCAATAACCACGCCGCCGGCAGCTTCGGCAAAGATACCCTCGGTTTGAGCGAGCAGTTTCATACCAGCAATGGCTTCCTCATCGGTGACGGACGAAGCACCACCTCCGGATTGCCGGGCAACCCTTAGTGCATAGTAGCCGTCAGCCGGGTTACCGATAGCGATAGATTTAACGATTGTATCCGGCTGTACCGGGAGTACATGGTGAGCGCCTGTCTGAAAAGCGTTCACGATAGGGGAGGAACCCCCCGCCTGAGTGACAAACATATGAGTATTGACCGGCTCAATTAAGCCAAGCATCGCCATCTCATCCAGACCCTTCCATATCCGGGTAAAGAGGAGACCTGAGGCCGCCGGGGCAACCACGCAATCCGGGGCGCGCCAGCCCAGTTGCTCGGCGACCTCGAATCCCATCGTCTTGCTTCCCTCAGCGTAGTAGGGTCTGAGGTTGATGTTGATGAAGCCCCATCGGTACTTCTGTGCCACACTGGCACAGAGACGATTGACGTCATCATAACTTCCGTCAACCGTAATCAGCACCGGGTTATAGATGGCGATTCCGGTAAGCTTACCCGGTTCAACGTTGGCCGGGACGAAAACATAGGCTTTCATATTAGCCTTGGCGGCATGGGCAGCGACACTGGCGGCCAGGTTACCGGTTGAGGCACAGGCGACGGTGTCAAAATTGAATTCCCTGGCTTTGGTGATAGCTACGGAGACTGCCCTATCCTTGAAGGAGTAGGTTGGGTTAACACAATCATTCTTGATATAGAGCTGGTCTAAGCCTAGCTCTCGTCCCAGATTATCCGCTCTAAGCAGGGGAGTGAAACCGGTGCCGATATCTACCTCATCACCGGCTGCCGGCAGCAGGTCACGATAGCGCCACATACTCCGCGGTCCGGCCGCCAGTTTCTCCCTGGTCACTGCTTTAGCCAGCGCCTGGTAATCATAAATGACATCAAGCGGGCTAAGGCAAAACTCGCATATATTCATTGCGGTGAGGGGATATTCCTGCCCGCATTTCCGACAGCGTAAAGCCTTAGCGTAAGACAACTCTTTACCTCCCCTGACTCAGAATACCCGCCGAATTACTACCCCCCCCCCGTAGGTTTCATCAAGCCTGACCTTTCATTCCGGCCGCAGGGCTTGCTCCAGGTCCTCGCGCAGGTCGTCAATGTTTTCCAGCCCTACGGATAGCCGGATTAGTTCATCGGCGATACCCACCTTATCCCGATGCTCCTTAGGCATTGAGGCATGGCTCATTGTCGCCGGGTGCTCGGCAAGGGAGAGAGGGCCACCGAGCGATTCGGCCAGAGCAAAAATCTTAATGCTGCGGAGAAAGCGATGCACCTTCTCCATCCCGCCATTCATCTCAAAAGAAACCATCCCCCCAAACCCTTTCATCTGCCTTTTGGCGATGGTATGGCCGGGGTGAGACTTAAGTCCGGGGTAGAACACTTTTCTGACTGCCTTGTGCCCCTGAAGAAAGTTAGCCACCGCCAGGGCATTCTCCTGATGCTGCTTCATGCGTAACGGCAGTGTCTCGATACCACGGAGCACCAGCCAGCAGTCGAAAGGAGAGGCACCGGTGCCCATCGCGTTGAGGCGGAATTGCACCTTCTGGCTTAGCTCATCAGTGGTGGTGACTACCGCCCCGCCAACAACATCGCAATGCCCGTTGAGATACTTGGTAGTGGAGTGGACGACCAGGTCGATGCCGTACTCAATGGGTCTCAAGAAGTAGGGACTGGCAAAGGTATTATCGATGACGGTCATCAGTTTATGCCGTTTGGCGATATCAACTACCATTTCAAGGTCAGTAATATTCAGTAGCGGGTTAGAGGGCGTTTCCAGCCATATCATCCTGGTATTGGGTTTTATCGCCTCTTCAATCTTCTTTCTATTGTCCATTCTGAGGAAGGTAAATTCCAGCCCGAAGTCGCTCATGACATTCTGAAATAGCCGGTAGGTGCCGCCATAAACGTCGTCTCCCGAAATGACATGGTCTCCTGCCTTGAGCAGGTGAATGACTGTCGCTTCGGCTGCCATGCCGGTAGCAAAGGCAAATCCGGCCTTGCCTCCTTCCAGTTGAGCGATAGTGTCCTCAAGAACTTTCCGCGTCGGGTTTGCCGTACGGGAATAATCATAGCCGCCCCTCGTCTTGCCCACATCGGCGAAGACAAAGCTGGATGTCTGATATATTGGCACCGAGACGGCGCCGGTTCTGGGGTCCGGTCTCTCCCCGGCGTGAATGGCGATGGTTTCGAATCTCATATTCCGCCTCCGTGACTGAATACCAGCTCAATCTCCTTTTCTTGTTTTATTTCCTCCAGGCTATCTTCATAAACGGTCATCTGGTTTGAACTCTCCAATTCTCTCATGCGTTTCTTAAGCTTGTCCATCTCTTGCAGGACAAGTCTGATGGCTTCCGCCACCGGGTCAGGCAGGTTGGCGTGTTCCAGGTCAGTGACTCTTCCATGTCTATCAGAGACGATTCTGCCGGGGACACCCACCACCGTGCAGCCGGGAGGCACCGATTTGACCACGACTGAACCCGAGCCAATCCTGGCGCCATCCCCGATGGTGATAGCACCCAGAGCGACGGCACCTGTACCCAGCACCACGTCATTACCGATGGTAGGATGACGCTTTCCTTTATTGAGAGTCGTGCCACCCAGGACGACTCCCTGGTACATCAGCACGTCGTCCCCGATTTCGGCGGTCTCGCCGATAACTACCCCGGAGCCATGGTCGATAAAGAAACGACGACCAACTTTAGCCCCGGGGTGGATTTCAATACCGGTCAGGAAGCGACTGATATGAGCAAGAAGACGGGACCAGAAGTGGAGCTTATGCTGCCAGAGAAAATGGGCCGTACGGTGAGACCACAGGGCGTGCAGCCCGGGATAGCAGAAAATTACCTCAGGCAGGCTCCTTGCCGCCGGGTCTTTCGTAAAAACGGTACGTATGTCCTCCCGCAACGTCTTGAACAAGGTACGATTTGCCTCCCCTAAATGCCCGGCTGATATAGCCCTTGAAAGAGCCAGGTCGATAGGTAACGTTCACCGGTATCAGGTAAAACTACGACGATAAGCTTACCCGCACTTGCTGGTCTTTTCGCCACTTCCACGGCAACCCACGTCGCTGCCCCTGAGGATATACCAACCAATATCCCTTCTTCCCTGGCCAGTCTTCTCGCCATTGCCCCGGCATCATCGTTA
>JAENIS010000101.1 GCA_016844285.1 Dehalococcoidales bacterium | reverse complement strand
AGAGGCGGATCCGGTTTTCTCAGTTCATACAACTCCCGCACCAGTGCCCGCTGCTGATTATGGGCCAGGATGGCTCTCTTGAGTTTGGCGGTGGTCATCTTCTTGCCGGTATACTCTTCGAGGCTCTTCTTATATTGCTCCAGTAAAAATTTATGTCTGTCCACACTGCGTGGCAGGACGGTTGTGGGAGTATCAACAAAATAGACGTAGGGCATACGAACCGAGGCTCGCCAGTTGTCCTGCAGGGCACAACCTTCATCACAGGTATGGGAAAAAACCGCCCCGTCTAAAAAGTCATCACTGCCTTTTAAGGCGATGTCCAGAGTGCTGCGCAGAAAAGAGCAGATCACGGTGCCCATGTAAGTATCGGCTTCGGTGATTGTTTCCCTCATATCGCCAAACAAACGGTAGGGAACAATGTCTAAGGCGGTCATAAACTCGACAACAGGGTAGAGACAGAGATAACCCAACACCACCTTGCCTTCTGCCTTAAGCTCTCTGGCTCGCTGGTCACGATGCTCGTAAAGCTCCTTGGCCCGGGCAAGCCCCTTGCTTGCCACTTTAACTGTTGGCATTAATCTAACCCTCCTCGGTATTCAGTCGGAAAGGCAGCCATATTGTATTCTATACGGGGCTAGCTCTCTAGCTAATGACCTCGAGGAAGCCCTGAACCCTGGTTCTCATTGGCGCCAGAGCGGCCTCGCTGTAATCCTGCTCCAGACCCAGATGAGGCAAGCCAATATGGTCAAGGTAATCGTTAAGCGCCGGTACTTCGTAGCCGTGGGAGTCGCAATACCTCATCCACTCCATGATTACTCCGTTACAATTCCAGTCTTTGGCGTACTTCCCCAGGTAGCCGTATCTAAACTCTATGTCCTCGATATGGTCTTTGCAGTCCGGACCGAGAACGGGTTCCCTGAAGGTGCGGGGGCACTGAATATCCACCAGGTAATGGTAGGCTAACCCCTCTAAGGGGTCATCGGTGATCTTGACATCGTCAAAAAAGGCACGAGTGCCAACGCAGGTATCATCCATGACCAAATTAGCATCCAGACTCTCAATCATCTCGACAAAAGAGGTGTCGTCGATGACAGGTCCCCAGACCAGCAGCCTGCCCGTTTTCTTGGTGGGACGACCAGTCTTACGTTCCTTAACCTCGGTAATGACCTCGCTCACTAGCTGATTGCCTTCCTCTATCGGGATGCTCTGCACCGCCTTCATTACCTTAAGAGTCTCGACTGCTGAGATGAGGGGCGGGTCAGGCTTTCGCAGGTCATACAGTTCCCGCAACAGTGCTCGCTGCTGATTGTGCAGTTTAATTGCTTTTTTGATTTTGGCTGGAGTAGCTTTCTTACCGGTAAACTCTTCCAGGCTCGTCTGAAACTCCTTCAGCAAGGCCTTCTCTTGTCTCTGTCCTCGCTCAAGCACGGTAGAGGGCGTATCTATAAAGTAGGTGTAAGGCAACTCTATAGTGGCGCGCCAGATGTCATTTAGGGCACAGCCCTCATCACAGGTATGGGCAAAAACCGCCCCGTCAAGGAAGTCGTCCCTGCCCTTTAAAGCGATGTCCAGGGTGCTGCGCAGGAAGGAACAGATCACGGTGCCCATGTAAGTATCGGCTTTGGTGATTGTTTCCCTCATATCGCCAAACAGGCGGTAGGGGACGATGTCTAAGGCAGTCATCAGCTCTAAAACAGGGTAGGTACAGAGATAACCCATCACTATCTTGCCTTCTGCCTTAAGCTCTTTGGCCCTCTGGTCACGATTCTGATAAATCTCATTGGCCCGGGCCAGTCCCTTACTGGCTACCTTCGCCTTTGCCGGTGTCTTGGTTGCTGTTTTTGCCATGAATCTAACCTCCTCTAGCATTCAGATGGAGAGGGGGCAAGTTTGCCCCCTCTCCACAATTCTGTTTCCTCTTCACTAAGGAACTGGGTTTACCAGGCCATCCCTGCTTTCTTCCGTTCCTCTTTATAGTAGTCCATCGTCTCTTCAAAGGCCTCGCACCTCTTCATGAGGGCATCCACGTCAACGAGTCTGGCGTCAATCATATCCCCGTAGTACAGTAAGACGGGAACCTTAGATGACTTCATCATCCGGTCGATGGTAAGGCCGGTGCGGCAACTGGTCAAACGGCAGGTAAGGGAAGTCTGCATCAGCACACCGTCGAGCTGGTAATCCCTAGCATCCACCGCGGCTGGCTCATCCGAGAATCCCTTCTCCATTATCTCTTTCTTAATTCTGGCTGCATCTTTAGGTCCGAAATCATGATCAATATTCCACTCAAGACCACGCCGGCGATATCTGACCAACTTTTCAATTGGGTCTTTGACCCAGCTCAAATCGATGGGTGGTTGTGGGTGATAGCCTTCTCTCACAAAATTCCAGCCCCTCGGCGCCAGGATATCGAATATCTGCATATGGCTCCAGGGACCAAGTCCCTGAAACGACATCCGATATTTCTCCGGGTAGTTAATACCAGCTATCCCATTGTCTATGCGGTGCTGGACCTCGTCACGCATATTCTCAAATAGCTTCTTTACTCCCACGGGGTCCGTTGTTCTCATCAGAACGGATTGCATAGCACTATAGTGGTCGCGGGAGTTCATCGGAGAGGGTCTGGCCGTACGCAGCTCATCGGTAATATTATACCAAACCGCATTCATCTCCATCTGGTGGTCCAGGTCTTCCTCAAACTTATCATAATCGAACTTCCTACCCACCAGCTTTTCGAGGAAGGCAATAAATTGCCTGAGGTGTTCCATGATGAATTGAACATCGCGCTCATAAGCACCGGGTAACAGAGCTTCTCTGGGCGAGGGACTGGGCGACTCCGTTATCCATACCGGACAGTCAAGATAACGTCCCAGGGCTTGAAACCCCTTATACCTGGCATCACAGGTTCCCCCGCTGTTGCCGATTATCAGGGCTGGTTTAGGCATGCCTCCACGGGGTGCTTCCGGAGGAATGTCTCCCCCCAAATCGGTGATCATCCGGTCAGCATAGCCCAGGACGTTTTGGAGATAGCCACATAAGGTTGAGGGAAAGCCTTCGGACTCAGAGCGGTCCAGGTAGGCTTTGGCGGCTCCCGCAGCCGAGCAAACAGAGGCGTAGCTTTCCGGGTAGACGCTTTCAATATCCATAGCGTTAAGGAGAGAGCCATGCCAAGGCTCAACCATGCACCAGGCAACGGGCTTCCCCGCCTCGGCGGCTTTTCGCGTGTCCTCGTACTGTTTATCCGTCAAAGCTCGGAGTGCATAGACTGTTTGTAACCGGTTTACTGGCCTTTTTCTGGTAGTTTCTACTGGTTTAGTTTCGGTTGCCATTTCAAAATCCCTCCTAATAAAATTTTACCAATACGCCTGTTCAATAAAGAATTAGCCTTACCACGCTAGCCCTATTTTTTTCCTCTCCTCTTTAAAATGGTCCATCGTCTCTTCAAAGGCTTCTGCCCTTCGCAGGAAGTCCTCAAGGTTAAAGACGCGGCTATCGACCATATCCCCAAAAACCAGGAGGGAAGGAACCTTGTAGACCTTCATTAACTGCTGCTGTGTCATACCGGTGCGGCAACTGGTCATGCGGCAGGTGAGAGCGGTGTGAAGGATAACCCCGTCAATCTGGTAGTCCCGGGCATCCACCACCGCCAGCTTATCCGAGGCGCCCGTCTTCCGGAACTCCTCTCTAACCTCTTCGGCTTCATTCGGGTCAGGGAAGCTATTTTCAATCTGCCACGGCAGAGAACGCCGTCGATAGCGAACCAGTCTTTCAATCGGGTCCTTGACCCAGCTCACATCGATGGGGTCGGGTGGGTGGTAGCCCTCTCTGGGGAAGTTCCAGCTCCGCTCGGCCAGACGGTCGAAAAGACTCAAACCATGCCAGGGTCCCAGCCCCTGGAAGGACGCCCGATACTTCTCCGGGTAGTTAATGCCGGCAATCTTATTCTCAATCCGGTAGAGAACCTCCTCCCTCATGTTGGTGAAAAGCTCGTTGGCTGCCTTGGGGTCGTTCGCCCGGAAGAGAGACATATTCATGGCACTATAGTGGTCGCGGGCGTTCATCGGGCAGGGCCGCGCCTTGCGCAGTTCATCGGTAATCCCATACCAGGTGCGGTTCATCTCTATGGTGTCGTCGAGACTTTTTTCGAACTTATCATAATTAAACTTCTTCTTGAAGAGCTGCTCAAGGAAGACGACAAAGTCTCTCAGGTGGGCAGTGATAAATTGAACCTCGTTCTCATAGTAGGCAGGGTCGAGAGCTTCTCGACCGGCGCTTCCTTGCCCCATCCCACCCACTTCCATAATCCATACCGGAGTATCCAGATAGCGTCCCATAGCCTGATACCACTTATAGCGGGCATCACAACTGCCACCACAGGAGCCAACGAGTAAAGCGGGTTTGGGCATTCCCCCACTGGGGGCTTCGGGAGGTATCTCTCCGTTCAGTTCGTGAACCATTCGGGAAGTATAGCCAAAACAGTTAGTGGCGTAGTTGCAGAGAGTCGGAGGAAAGCCTTCTGTCCCGGAGCGGTCAATATAACCTCCGGGCTGCCAGGCAATACCCGTAGCACCGCAACGGGTGGCATAGTTTTCAGTGTAGATGCTTTCGACATCCATAGCATTAAGAAAGTTGCTGGCAAAGGCTTCCGCCATGCACCAGGCGACGGGCTTACCCTCTTTGGCTCCTTCCTGAGCCGATGTATATTGCTCGTCCAGCATATTGCGCAGGGCATACACTGTTCGTAACCGGTTTATCGGCCTTTTCTTAGTTTCCACTGGTTTAGTTTCAGTTGCCATCTCTAAAATCCCTCCTCACAAATAAATTTTAGCGAGTAATTAGACAATATCATATTATATAACCCCATTTCAAACCGCCCCATTGATACGATTTTCGAGCTTAGGCTTTGATTGGAAACCTACTCCATTCTCATATTAACATACCTTTTAGACAATAGTCAAAACCATATATTTTATGAACAAAACCCTATCGCCCGGTGACTTCACTTCGTAGCTAGAGTGTGCTATA
>JAENIS010000037.1 GCA_016844285.1 Dehalococcoidales bacterium | reverse complement strand
AATCCTAAAGGTCGAGTTAATCTACCAGCCCCGCCGACGCCGGTGAGCATGGCAAAGGGCTTGCCGGCCTTCCAGTTCTCGTCAAGCTCCAGCCACTCCTCCAGTTCTATTTCGTAACGCAACTTATTAGTTTTCATATATTCGGGGCGAGGATTTTCCTCAATATTCTTTATCCTTCTGCGTGCGTTGTCAATTTGATCCTGGACAAACATTATTACTCCTCCTGATTCTTTATTTTAATAGCCCTTCGTATTTTCCGATGGACTGACATCACCGCTAAAATCACACCACAACCCCCAACGTTTCCAGGAAGGCACCGACCCTGGTGCTTAATTGCCCCACATTGCCCACGTCATACCCCCGGCCTATCCGCACCAGAGGGATATTCTGGCGGGCTAGTTCCCGAACCAGTAAAGGTGCCCGCCATTGGCGCGGGGGGGAAAACTCTTCATAAAGCTCAATAACCCCATCTGCCCTGAAATCTTTCACCCATTCGACGATTTGTTGGATTTGCTCCTCCCAATTGTAGGCTGAGGGGTCAGATGGTCGCCAGGCATAGCGCCGTGCTAGAGATGAAATGGCATCCTCAGCATATTCATCGACGAGTTTATGAAAGTAGCGACTGCCGGTATCAAGGTCGTCCATTACGATCTGGCATCCCTCGCTCTCGATTATCTCCAGGAACTGAGGATTATCCAGCATATCCGAAGTTATCAGGATACGAGGCTCACCGGATTTATCCTTAACCTGGCGACGCTCCAAATAAGGGAGTAAAGCCTGTAACTCAGTATTGAAGTCGTCCTTGTCCATTACCATGCTGGCCGTGGTGATACCGAGAACTTCGGCACCGGAAACGGGAGGCACTGGCCGCTTGCGTAATTCGTAAAGCTGCAGGACGAGACGCCGCGTCAGATTGCAGGCTTTTATCGCCTGGGTAAGGCTCTCTTGAGTAACTTTTTGCCCGCTAAAATCGCCTAGAGCTGCCGCCATTTCGGAAATCTCCTCGGCAAAATATCTTTCGCAGATTTCAGTTTTGTTCCTGGGCGGAGTGTACTTTAGACTAAGAGCTGGCTTACTTTCGTAGCACCAGGCTTCAAACAAACCCCTCCGGTCCTCATCCCAGCTCGAGCCTATTACCCCATCCAAAAACTTGAGGTCACCCCTCAACAATGCCTCCAGGGCGTGGGAGCAATACTGACAAGAATCCATCGGACGATAAACGATAGACCGGGAAAGGTCAGCGTCCCATGTTCCAGTGACACGCCAGGGGTGCATTCCAGCAGCATAAATGACTTCTATGGGGAAGTAAGTACATTGTAAACCGATAACTTTCTTACCCTTCTTTTTTGCCTCTAAAGCGTGTTTCCTCCTGTTTTCGGGGCTATTCCCCTTGACTAGCGAACTTAGCCGGCTTTCTAATCTTTCCTCGTTCATATGACCTTTCCTCCTTCTTGCCCTTAGTTTTTATTGCCTTTTACCCGATTACTCTGTATCCAGTAGTTGTATGAGGGCTGATGTTCGAACTCCCATTACAATAACTTCAGGTGTGGATTGACGGTAGTTCTTATCCCTCTGCCGTTCAAAACCGAATCCTTTGAATATAGCGATATGGTGACTCTGTCCTTGACAAGGCATAACCTTTACCTTCAGTATAGATGGATATACCTGTAGCAAAACAGTGATGCCATGTTCGTGCCGTGGTAACATCGGATAAAAGAGCGCCAGCAACTCGGTTTGTGATAATATATTCCCTTGGACATTGAGGGCAATTGATATATTACCTATGCCAAATGTTTTAAGCGTTATCCGAAGGCGGGTTCAAGGAATCTTCTTCGGTTGGTGGATTGTTCTATCTGCCTGCGTCTTACATTCGTTAAACCAGGGTTTTCTGAATCAGGGTTTTACTCTTTATTTCCTGCCGATTCAGGCAGAGTTTGCCTGGAGCCGCGCCCTGCTAGCTTCAGGCTACTCGCTAGGCCATGTCGAAAGTGGGATTCTCGATCCCTTTCAGGGCTGGATTGCCGACCGTTTTGGGCCCCGACGTGTGGTGGTGATAGGTATCGTCTTGCTCGGCGCCGGTTTTATCCTGTTGAGCATGATGCAGTCCATTGTGGCTTTCTTTATTGCTTTTCTCGTGCTATCCATGGGGTCCGGCTTTTGCGGTAACCTTTCTTTCATGGTGGCTATATTCCATTGGTTTGTCCGGAAACGTAGCCTGGCTCTGGGTATTGCTTTGGCAGGAGGAGCAGTAGGCGGAGTTATCGTGCCAGTGGTGGCATGGAGCCTGACCACCCAGGGATGGCGCGTCACCGCTCTCGCCTCCGGCTTTGTTATCTGGCTTATCGGTATCCCGTTGGCTCTATTGGTACGTCATAAGCCGGAGCAATACGGCTACCTGCCGGACGGTGACCGAGCGGCTTCGTCAGAAGGGCGGCTGGAGGAACATCCGACTGCTAGCCCAGCCCTGCAGAGTAAGGCTCAAGAGAATGATAGCTTTTCTACGAGAGAGGCTCTCAATGCCCGCTCTTTCTGGCTGATTGCAGCGGGACAAGGCTTAGCGATTTTGACAGTGTCTGCGGTTTCTCTCCATCTGGCACCCCACCTTGTCCAGCAGGTTGGGATATCCCTAGAGGCTGCTGGCGGCATCGTAGCGATATTAGCGGTATTCTCTGTTGTCGGTAGGCTAGTTGGTGGATTTCTTGCTGACCGTATTAACAATAGGATGCTACTTGTGGCATGTATGCTATCTCACAGCCTTGGCCTTATCATTCTTATCTACGCTGCCAGCATGGGACAGGTTATCTTGTTTACCATCTTCCATGGTCTGGCGTGGGGTATCAGGGGTGTCACGCAGAATACCATCCGTGCCGAGTACTTTGGACGCAAATCAATTGGACTGATTATAGGTATTGCTAATATATTTTCGACCATAGCCCAGGTCGGCGCTCCTATCTTTGCGGGCTGGCTGGCTGACATACGCGGAGACTATCACTTAGCCTTCACCATCCTGGCCGCCTTCACCGCTCTTGGCTCTCTATTTTTCGTATTTGCCAGCAAGCCCGTCCGGAAGTCACACGCAACCGGCGAAGGGGCAGTCGCTCGTTAGCTGCTGTGCCTGTTTATTTCAGAGCTAAGACCGTTGCTGTATGGTTTCAGGCAGAGATTACTTTCCCCGTGTCCGTCCAGGAACACAAACAAGCTTGTTGTTGGATTCGTTTTCAGAAGTGGTGGGCCACACGGGGTCTGAACGAATCTTAGTTAAGCTAAATATTAATGGTTAATGGTTGGAAGGCGGAATCTTGTCGAAAGGTGATTGACAGGATTGCCGAGCCGAAGTATCATGAACTGGAGTCGTGGGGGTCTTACTCCCCTCGTCTTGAAGCCCTAAATCATGGTTAGCGCCCGATTGAAGAGGATAAAGGAGGAAAAACATGCCCATCACGTTGCGCGAGTCGGAGAAACTTCTCAAAGTGGCTGAGGAGAGTGCCCTTTCTCAAGGCCTTAAAGTCAGTATTGCGGTTGTGGACACCAGGGGGGACCTGGTGCTCACCTGCCGGATGGATGGAGCGCGCTACTTTACACCGGACATAGCCCGGGGTAAGGCGATGGTCTCCGCTATGTTCAATGCACCCAGCGGCACTCTGGCGGAGCGTGCCAATACGCCGATTATGCAGACTCTGAACCAAATGAACCTGGGCCGACTGGTCTTTGTGCAAGGAGCCGTGCCTATTGTGCGGGGCAACGAAGTGCTGGGAGCCGTAGGAGTCAGTGGGGCCACCTCTCAGCAAGATGAGGATATCGCCAAGGCAGCCCTGGCTGCTTGGTAGGGAACTGCCTGAATCATGTTGCCTAAGGGCTGGTAGCGCTCTTGCGATTGTCCGGACGGTGACACCGGTGTCCGTCCCTGCATTCCCAGCTTGTGTTGGTGATTTCTCTGAGGAGCAGACATCGTACGGCGAGTTGATTATATCGCCGACGATTGCTCCTACTTTATTTCCCTTTTGACACCACTGCTTATCCCGATATCTGGATAGTGCCATCAGTGAAGACGGCCACCTTGGACTTGGCACCATGTGATTTCTGAAGTAGGTCAATGATGTCGTTCCACTTGCTTACCTGAAGTACCTTCGCCCGGTCCTTCTCAACAAAACGGTCCAGTATTCTCATTTCCGGAAACTCAGTATAGATAATGACACGCCTGATGTTCTCTGGAAGTGACATCCAGGCCTGGTTTCTCCCACCAATTGTTCTCCCGTGGCTGCCATTGAGGTAATGATAAACCCACCCCAGGGGTGAACTTACGGGCAGAACGATGTCTCCGCCGTTTGGGCTGACATGTGATAATGCTTTCTGTAAAGCGTGGTAAGCTTCGTTTCCTTTGCAGAAAGCATTGGCAATGACAATGTCATTATCTTTGGGTGCGGTTACGCGGTAGTGGGACTTCGCTTCTTTGACCCCGGTCCAGAAGACTGGTTCGAGAGCACCCGCATAGATGGAGAGCGGGTCTCCCCAGTGGTTCATAATACAGTTCACGGTAAAGTCGAGTCCGGCCATCTTCGCCATCTCGATAGCATCACGAGGCAGTGGGTTTTCATCTACGAAACCATAATTGTAAGGAGACCCGGCGCGTTTCCTGGCTTCCTTGAAGGCATTGTGTGTCGTGCCGTGATGTTCCAATATCGCATTATAAGAGGATACCCCCGGCATGATTATCTTGCCGCCGCCGCCGAATCCATAGTTAGCATGTGGGACAATGCCACCAATCGCTATCTTCAGGTCACATGACATTACTTCCGTATTCACCTCAACCCTTGTGCCATAACTGGTCTTACCGAGGGAGGTGCAGTTCAAGAAGGGAACATGGTTATACACGGGGAACCTGCTCAGGATTCCCTCCCCGAGCTTTTTTGCCAGGTCAACCCGGGCCCATGATTGATGGGTACCGCCAGCACAGATAAACTGTATCTGGCTATCCTGAATACCCGCCTCTTGCAGTTCTCCCACAACTGCCGGTGCGATAAGCGAGGTTTTGGTACCGCGAGTGAGGTCGTCAAACAGGATGACAACCTTCTTTTTCCCCCTGGCCATCTCTTTAAGGCTCTGGGAACCTACAGGTGATCCAATGGCAGCCTTTATCTCATTTGTTGTCATGACGGGACGGTTTGCCCCGGCGATGTTGTAAACCGTGACGTTCCAATCATCGGGGAGGGGATACTCAACCTCACGAGGGTCATACCACTGATACGCCGGGAGCTTGATAACGTTGTTCATCTTTCTACCTCCAGTTCACTGTTCTGCACGTTGAATCGGTCGCCGTCAGCCTCCGATATTGATGGCGCCGCCACCGTCCACAGGTAGAGCGACACCGGTGATGAAATTTGCTTCGTCGGAGGCGAGGAAAAGGGCAGCATTGGCGACGTCCCAGGCAGTACCCATCTTGTGGCGCAGCGGCACGTGGATATCTCGCTCTGCGACAACCTGGGCGCGGGGCTTGCCACTCACGCGGACGCGCGGTTCGACCGCCATCGGGGTGTTCATCAGACCGGGCAGGATGACATTGGCACGGATGCCATACTCTGCGTTCTGGATGGCTACCTGCTTGGTGAATGCAATCAGGGCTGCCTTGGTCGCCTTGTAGGCAACGTATGGGTATTTCTCCAGTGCGGCCAGGGATGAAATTGTGATGATGACCCCGGAGCGCTGCTGTCGCATAATCGGGATGACATGCTTGCAAGCCATGATAGCACCCCGCAGGTTGATGATGCTGATGCGGTCGAAAGCTTCCTCGGTAAAGTCGAGTAATTGTGCATCGCCACCGGCGATGCTGACCCCAACATTGTAGTGAAGAATGTCAATGCGACCCCAGCGCTGCTGCGCCGTAGCGATCGCTGCGGCAAGTGTGGCTTCCTTGGTGACATCAGCTTCGAAGGCGAAGCATTCACCCCCCTCCTTCTTGACCATCAGTGCCGTCTCCTCAGCCGAGGCCAGGTTACGGTCAATGGCCATAATCCTGGCTCCCTCCTGCGCGAATCTCAGCACCGTCGCACGGCCATTGCCCATGCCTTCGCCCGGACTCTGGCCGGCGCCCACGATAATGGCAGTTTTCCCTTCCAGACGCATTGCATTCCTCCTTACAGGCAGTGTCTTTGAGACAGGTTGTCTAGGCAGAATACTAGCACCTGCCTTAGCATACGTCAAGTGTGTATAATGAGATATACAGGGAGGTATCGATGCATCATTCCCTAAGGCTATACAGTAGATATCGCGAATTGTTCCTCAGGTATTATATATTCCAGGCCAGCTAATTTTTATGGTAAGAAGGTGAGCGGGGCTTATCTGCTCACTCTACAAGAGGCAAAGGAAATAGTAGACAGTGCCGATTGGCTCGCTTTGGGTCCTTGCACCTGCCGTACTGTATTCAAACATTGCGGAAACCCGATCAATGCTGAAATCATGCTCAGTGTAGGCCGCAATATATTTGTTGAAGAAAGACCTCATGACTACGAGGAGATAACTAAAGGACAGGCTAAAGAGATTCTGAGCCAGTGTCATGAAAATGGACTTATTCACACGATTATTAAATGTCGCCAGGACTTCTATGCGATTTGCAACTGCTGTTCATGCTGCTGTGTCCCTCTGAGGCTGAATAAACAATACGGCATCGGTAATGCTCTCCTTAGAAAGAATAACGTGGTAGCAGAAGTGAAAGAGCGCCAACTCTCTTAAGGGTGAGACTGACTAACCGCTATTTTGGTAACAAAATAGAAATCCCTGCACGGTACTATTCGGTTTTGGTTGGTGTAGTGAAATAGTTGTCATTGCGAAGGGTCGTTAGACCCCGTGGCAATCTCTGCCCGACACATTCCGAGATTGCTTCGCTTCCCCTTCGCTATGCTCAGGGCTTCGGCTCACCGTAATGAGAGCGGAATCAACCAGATGCAAATAGAACCAAATACGGGAACTAGTACAGGGTATTGACACATAAGGCTTGAAATGTTAGGATGGATGCGTTGATGATTCCCCCAGGCGAAACAACCAGACAAGCACAGTCTGATGTATGCATTATTCATTACTCCGCTACTTTCCAGAAGGTGCCAGCAAGAATATTAGTTAAACTATCTTTGCGCATTGGTGACTTAAGCTACTGGACATAAAAAGCTAAGGAGGACGGAGATGAGAGTACCAACGCAAATCAATTCACTGGTGGCATTAGCATTGATTTCTGCCTTATTGCTGGTGGGATGTGCCGAGGCAGCACCAACGCCGGCACCGGCACCTGCTCCTGCGCCAGTACCAACGCCGGTGCCGACACCAACGCCGACACCCATACCCACACCCACACCCACCGGGCCCTACGGGGAATTAAGGTTTGTCATCTCCGGCTTTTCGACCGAAAGACTTGACCCCATGAAAGCGGGCGGTGGTAGTTCCATGGTCTTCTTACCCCCTATCTTTGACCGCCTGGTCAGTCAAGGTGCCAAAGGGCTGGAGCCTGGAATAGCCGAGAAGTGGGAGATAGCTACCGATGGTCTATCGTGGACTTTCTACATTCGTAAGGGGATTAAATTCCACAATGGCGAGGACCTGAAAGCGGATGACATCAAGCTCACCTTTGAGCGGTACGCCTCAAAGGATGCTAATTTCCAGGATATCGCAAGGGCAGTCCAGCGTATTGAGATAGTTGATGATTATACGGTGCGTGTCTACACTAATGGCACGCGGCCTTTCCTGCCATATGTCTCCCCTATCGCCATGCCGGTGGTGATGCCGAAGGATTACATCGACCAACGTGGTGTTGAGTACTTCGAGCGTCAGCCGATTGGGAGCGGCCCGTTTAAGTTTGTCCGCTATGTTCCAGGGGATATGATTGAATACCAGGCGCTGGATAAGCACTGGCGACAGGTTCCTGATTTCAGGAAGCTGACGATGGTCAAAGTACCGGAGGAAAACACCCGGGTGGCACTTTTGAAGACGGGGGAAGCGGATATGATTGACATCGGGGTAGAGGCCGCTGTCGACCTAGAACGTGCCGGCTTCAGGACATATCCCGTAGGTGGCCGTGGGCCAATGGTTAATTTGCATGGTGCTTACCAGCCTGAGGGTGCTAAATACCCGATTGCTGATATCCGGGTGCGTCAGGCACTCTCCTTAGCCATCAATCGAGATGAAATCCAGAAGACTCTCTATTTTGGGAAGACTACCCCGACGATGCCTCCTTTCCTTAGTGACATGTCAATGGATATTGATATCGCTTATTGGCGCGACTATTGTGCCAAGACTTACCGCTATGACCCGGTGGAGGCGAAGAGACTGCTTACCGAAGCCGGCTATCCCCAGGGCTTTACCATACAGGAATGGACTTCTGCGGAGTCAGGGGTAGCCCCCAGGCTTGCTGAGGTCGTCCAGGCTTACTGGGCAAAGATTGGGGTCAAAACTGAAATAGTGCCGATAGATGCGGGGACACACACCAGGGTTCGCAACACATTAAGGACGCCCGAGCTAATCGGGCAGGCAAGTACCAGGGCAAAGGTCGCCACACCCAATACGCCCACAGACCTGACCTACGGACTCCATAGTGGAGGCTCTTTCGCCATGGTGGGCAGGGCAATGCCTGAGTTAGACAAACTGATTGACAGTGCGATGACCGAGATGGACCCCATCAAGAGGAAGGGGTTACTTGACCAGGCGATAAAAATAGCTAGCGATAGCTATGTCACTCTCATGCTGGGTATCGTCCCGGATATGTATGCTCTGGGACCTCGTGTTGATATCGCTTTCCCGACGCCCTGTTTTGCGTCCAGCGAAGCTGCCGAGATTGCCAAGCACAAGAAATAATATGGTGAGTGAACCAGAATGCCTGGAGCTGACCAGTCCTGCATTAAAAGGATTATATTAAGGAGTGAAAAAGTGGCAAAGAAGTTTGAAAAGTTACTGAGTCCGGGAACAATCGGTACGATGGAGATTAGAAACAGAATTGTCATGGCACCGATGCACACAGATTATGCCAGCCCCGAAGGCATCGTTACCAGGCAGATTATAGATTATTATGCGGCTCGGGCAAGAGGTGGAGCTGGACTGGTCATCGTTGAGTCCACCCTGGTGCATCCATCCGGCAAACACAACCCTCAGGAGCTTGGGATATATGACGATAAATGCACCCGTGGGCTGGGTGACCTGGCTGAAGCGGTAAAAGGGTGGGGAAGCAAGATAGCCATACAGCTAAACCATGCCGGGAGACAGGCCAGAACGGCATATACCGGTATGCCGATAGTAGCACCTTCGGCTGTACCCTGCCTGGCCACAGGAGGACTGCCGAGAGAGCTAACTCTTGATGAAATCCTCGAGTTGATAGAGGCTTATGCTCAGGCAGCGAGAAGAGCCAAACAAGCCGGGTTTGACGCGGTAGAGATACATGCATCCCATGGTTATCTTGTCAGCCAGTTCTTATCTCCTAATATCAACCGAAGAACAGACAAATATGGTGGTGATATTAACGGCCGAGCGGCTTTTCTTCTAGAAACCATTGCGAGAATACGGGAATTAGTCGGTAACGATTATCCCATCCTGGTGCGATTAAACGCCGAAGACTTTGCCGAGGGTGGTTTGACAATAGACGATTCTAAAAAAGTTGCCAGGATGATGGAAGCTGCCGGACTAAGCGGCCTGGATGTATCAGCGAACACCCATGAGTCCAGGCTTAATCCCCGCGTCATCACCGATGCGGCATCAATGTATGAGCCTCGTGGTCAGATGGTCAGCCGTGCCGAGCAATTCAAAAAGATTGTTAGCGTGCCGGTCATTGTTGCTGGTGCTCTCACGCCTGAAATGGGAGAGGAAGCCCTGCAGCAGGGGAAAGTCGATTTTATTGCGATGGGCAGGAGCTTGGTGGCTGACCCGGAACTACCCAATAAACTTGGCAGGGGCGAGCCGGAAGACATCCGCCCGTGTGTAAGGTGTCAGGAGACCCACGGGCACCTAGGACGGGGCACAAGGTGTACCGTTAATGCGGAATGTGGTATTGAAAGCTATGTCATGGTGCCGCCGTTAAAGCGCAAAAAAGTAGTCGTCATTGGCGGCGGCGCTGCCGGTATGGAGGCAGCTAGAGTCTCAGCCTTGAGAGGCCATGATGTAACCCTGTATGAGAAAAACAAAAAGCTGGGTGGGCTTCTCATCGCGGCTTCGGTACCAAGCTTCAAAGAAGACCTTGGGAACTATAAAGACTGGCTGATAAGGCAAATCCAAAAGCTTGGTGTTAAGATAGAGCTTGGCAAGGAAGTCACCGCAAAGACCGTGATTGATGCCAAGCCGGATGCGGTAATTGTCGCCACCGGTTCCACGGTTTACTATCCCGATATTCCCGGCATTGACAAGTCTATTGTCACCACGGGTATTGACATATTGCTGGGTAAAGCTAAACCCGGCAAGAAGACGATTGTGGTCGGAGGTGGTGCCGTTGGTTGTGAGGTAGCCTTGCATCTTGCCCAGCAGGGGAAACAGGTAACCATTATCGCTCGCTCTAACGCCATCGCCAGCGATTTACCGGCGGGGATAGGGAGGATACTTAGAGCTAAAGTTACCGATAACGGCGTTGAAGTATTAACCGGCCGGAATGTGATTGGAATCACTGATAGCGGTGTTACTGCCATTCACCGGGGACAGGATGTGGTCAATATTGAAGGAGATAAAGTAGTATTGGCCAGGGGGTTGTTAGCTAAGGCTGAGCTTTACGGGGAGTTGAGAGGCAAAGTTCGTGAGATATACCTGATAGGTGACTCTGTCGAGCCACGGCGAGTCAGAGAGGCAACCCGCGAAGGCTACCGGGTGGGTTGCACCCTTTAGCCTCATCAATCATGAATGAGGAAGCGGGACTGTTCATACACTCGATTTTATGGAGAAGGGGAAGAGATTTAAGAGAGGGGGCTACCCCCCTCTCTTTTAGTTACTAATAGTCTCATTATAGAATGGACTCAGGACATGGGTGATGCTATTCAAATAGAAACGTGTCATTCTGGCGAAGGCCAGAATCCAGATACCACCCTCACCTGGATTCCAGCCTGCGCTGGAATGACGGTTATTGAACGTATACAGACTATTATGAGACAGCTAGTAACTCCCCCTATTTTTATGAAGTAGCAATAGCCTCTTATTTACCTGACGTGACACTAGAATATCCCTTCGGTAGTCATGGTTTTGTTGCCCCTGAGGAAGACCAGCGAAAAACGACTGCCATTGTTCAGGCTGGATAGGGCATGCTCCAGGTCGCTGGCATTGGCGATGTGCTTCATGTTTAGTTCGATAACAATATCTCCTGCGGCAAGCCCGATTCTCTCGGCAACCGCCCCTGGTCTGACCTTCCCGACATAAGCGCCGAGTGTTGTTCCCAAGCCCTGCTTAGCTGTTATCCTGCTTGCATCTGCAATCGAAGCCCCGAATGAAGGCCGCTGGCTTGTCTGGCTTTGAGTTATTATCTGCTCAAGTCGCCCACGGTCAAAACCAACCACGGTCTGTCCGTTGATAATCGTCACCGGAACTCCCATCTGCCCGGTACTTCTCATCAGCTCCTGAGCATAAGATTGGTTTTGAGAAACGTCGCGCTCCTCGAAGCTGATATTTCGTTGTGAAAGAAACTCTTTCACCATATGGCAGTACGGTCAGGTAGGGGTTGTGTATACTATCGTAGCCATTTTCTGATACCTCCAGACATTGAATCTCCAGAGTGGGATTCTTATCTATAATTATACAACACTTTACGATTTAGCTTATCATAGGACGGGGCTGAAGGTCATTGCGAGTAGCTGCGAAGCAATCTGGGCGGTTGAATGTCCCCACCCGGATTGCTTCGCCTCCGCCTGCGGCGGATGGTCTCGCAATGACAGTAAGAAACAACCAGGTGGACATAGAACCTATTTAGAGAGCGATTTGACCGAGTGGGTTTCAATTTGCTATCCTGCAATCGGCAGGCGGATGCTTTCGGGAGGACGAAACATATTCCGGTTCGTTGGTCTTCCCCTTTAAAGCGGGAGCTTTTGCCTGTTTGAGGTACAGTCTTCGAGGAGGATAGAAAATGGCACAGGGTAAGAGTCACAATTCCCCACCAGAATGGGCATCTGCAGGAGCGGCGAGTTTATATCTGGTCGGTGCTATACACCTGGGAATCTTCGCTTTTGCGACCGGCCGGGTGGGTCCCGAATCTGCCCCACTCCTGGGCTTCTGGATTTTGGCTTGTGCTATCGCCCTGCTGGCACTCGGAATCGTTGAGCTTCGTCGTGGCGAAGCACTATTTGGCACCATCGGAGTGGTTTTTGGTGGTTTGCTGGGATTGGGTGGGGGACTATCCTTTATCAGGTCGATGTGGATGCCGGGCATTCTGGCAATTGATGGTTGGTGGTTCTTGAGTGCCGGCATCATCCTTTTTCTGCTTCTGCCGTCCCTATGCCGGGTTTCCTGGATTATGTTTTGGGGCATTATGGAGATTGGGATTGCGCTAACCATTCTGGGTCTGGGGATGATGGGTGTTCTCGGGTCTCCCCAGGTTCCGTTGATGATAGCCGGCTGGCTGGCTCTCTTCTTTGCCGTCTTTTGCTGGTATGTGGCCACGGCCCAGATGACTAACACGGTTTATGGAAAGCGGATACTACCGTTCTGATTTTCCTCACGGCTAAGTGGGCAACCGCTTGAGACCCCGGGGCATCATCTCTAAGCTACTACAGCTTTGGCTTGCTTTCTGGCCAAACATATCTCGATGAAGTCAGCCAGTTTTGCCTTAACGTCCTTCTGGCTGTAACCTTCTTTGAAGATACCCCGAATCTCCATACTCAAGGTTGGTATTCCGGCTGCTTCCATGGCATCGGCAACGAGCTTGCGCGCACCGAGTACGGAGATACATCCTGGCTGCATTACGTATACCGTTCCATCCACCCCCTGGTCCTTAGCGATATACGTAAAATCATCAATCAATCTCTGGCCCCGTCCGTTCCAGGAATTGTAGAAGAGACACCGGGCTTCTTCCTCCAGCGGTGTTAGCTTGCGTCCGTGCCATGGGTCACCATAAAATCCGACCGTGAGCCCCAGGGTACGAGCATGGTTACCGGTAATATAGTAAATGGCAACGCCCTGTTCCTCCAGCCACTTGTAGATGCTTTCATCGTAGTTGATGCCGACGGTAGTCCATAATAACCTCACCTTCTCCTCCGGCATCACCCCTTCGCCTTTCTCAACACGTTCGAAAAGCTCGTCCCGTTGGGCTTTCATGTACGCCAGTCCCCGTTCCCCGTGTGCCGCTCTCGGCCCTTGTTCACGCTGAGCGTCCCTGGGGTTTACCGGACTGGGGCGGCGCTTGCGGAACTCATAGATCTCCTTGAGAATCTTACTCCCCTCGCGGTCGTAGTGCTGTAGCTCCAGTAGCCTGTCCTCGTCGTACTTCACACCGGGCACCTTCGCCTGGATATACTCGACCATCTCACCTAGCTGGTCGGTGACATACCTCAGGTTCTCATCATTGGCTTCGTTACCGACGTCCACCACGAAGTATGGAGCGTGGAACAACTGTGCCAATGCTTGCCCATTATGACTGGCAAATTCACAGCTTTCGTTGCAGATGGAGACGAAACTGGGCTTGGGAAAATCTCCGGAGGTGACCAGCAGGATGGCGACCACGGTGCGGTCACAGGCTAACTCCGGCCAGCCACCATTCCTTAAACTATCCAGGTAGCGGGTACTCCCCTCCCCCTGCGCCGTCCGGTCAGCGGCTCCGTGCCCTCCGCCATGACTGAATCCCATCGACCGCAGCAGATACCTGGGATACCCACCATAGGCAAAAGGTTTCCCGGCTTTGTGGTCTTCCAACTGCCCGATGGCGTCCTCAAGCTCCATTTCGTAGAGCATCAGATTAGATTTCAGTTTAGTCGGGTCCGGATTGTCCTTGATACTCTTAATGCGCCGTTGATATTTGGCAATCGCAGTCTCCAGGTATCTCATGTATGCCGTGGACATTCTAGCCATCCCTCCCTTAAATTAAATAGGTGGTAGCACACCAATCACTTTTGTCTAATATCGCAAGTGCTACCTGCAACCAGTTTAGACTAATCCCACGGCTTAGCGTTGGGGTGGGACAAGCGGGGTTGTGCCGATAATGCCTTCCCGTTCCAGTTCTGACATCTCTTCCGGGGTTAACCCCGCAATTTGTCTCAGAACATAGTCGTTATGCTCTCCCAGAGTTGGGGCGTGGGTGCGTTTTGGCACTTCGGTCTCAGCCAGTTTCCAGAGTCGGCCGGCATAAGTATGTGACCCGGCTTCAGGATGCTCAATCACTTCCAGCAAACCGCGCTCTTTGACGTGGGGGTCGCTATAAATATCAGCATTATTTGATACCGCACCGGCGGCGATACCCGCCTGTTGCAGTAGACGCGTAACCTCGAACTTGCCATGTTGAATAGTCCAGGCTCCGATTAGCTTATCCAGTTCGTCCTGATTTCTCAGTCTTTCCAGGACGCCAACGAATCGTTCATCCTGGGCTAATTGCGGGTTACCCATCACCGCGGTTAATCGCTGCCATTCTTCGTCAGACGATACTGACAGAGTGACCCATTCATCTTCTCCCTGACACCGGTAGCAGCCTTGCGGGCTTCTGGCAATATCCCGGTTACCCAGCGAGTGCCCTATCCGCCGGTTCATTGAGTAGTCCATGATTGCCTCGCCAATGTGTGAGATACTTGGCTCAACCATAGAGGCATCAATAAATGTCCCCCGCCCCGTCTTTTTCCGATAATAAAGACCGACGATAATGGCAAAGGCGTTGGTGGCAGCGGCGATAGAATCGCAATGGGTATTGGGAGTGACCGACCGGCCATCCCCGTCACCATAGTCGCGCAACCCGAAGAGGCCGGCGGCGGCATCAATACTACCGCCCATGGCGACGTGCTTGGCATAAGCACCGGCGCGGCCAAAGCCGGTAGAGGCCAGGTAAACAATTTGGGGATTCACCTTAACCAGGTCTTCATAGGTAATACCCAGTTTCTCGGCGACGCCTACTGCCTCATTCGAGAAAAATATGTCGCTAACCTTGATTAAGCGCCTGAACGCCTCTCGCCCTTTAGGTTTCGCCAAATCAAGGGTTATGCCGAGTTTACCATGGTTACGAATCATGAAACCGGGGCTACATTCCCAGGGCTTGCTGCTAGGTACAGACGCAGACAATGTTGAGACTCTGGTATGGTCCACCCTGGTAATCGATTCTACCTTGATGACCTCAGCCCCAAGGTCAGCCAGTAACAGCCCGGCGCCAGGACCTACCCGTCCTTCACCAATCTCAACCACTCTGACATCAGATAGGAGAAAACCTCTCTGCATCGATACTATCTCCCCAAAACCTCAGATTACGCCGCAGTTTCTCAGTATGGCAAGGTCTTTTGCGGAATACCCCAGCAGCCCACCGTAAATTTCCTCATTATGCTCTCCTAAAAGTGGTGCCGGCCTTCTGATGGCAAATCCCGCCTCTGACATTTTGAACGGGGCTCCGGGGTAGGTCAGCCTGCCTGCTGCCGGGTGCTCAATCTCAATAAACGTCCCGCGCTCCTTGTAATGAAGGTCGTTGACTAAGTCTTCAGTATTGAATACCGGTGCCACCGGATGCCGGGCATTACCTCCCGCCTCAAAGATTTCCTGCTTGGTATGGTTAAGCAGCCATGAAAAAAGCAATTCATTTAGCTCAGCCTCATGCTTTTTCCGATTCGCTGGCTTAGAGAATCGCGGGTCATCCTTCAATTCCGGCTTACCTATCATGGCAAAGAGACGTGGCATCCAGCGCTCCGCACCTTGAAAAGCAACATAGCCATCTTTGGCGTGGAACCCACCGTGGGGAGGAAAAGGGCGGTCCTTGCTAATTTTTCTGGTGCCTTTTTCCCCGGCATAATCATAGTCGACAATAGCATTGTCGATGTCGCAGACCAGTATTTCGAATATTGAGGCGTCAATATATTCCCCAAGGCTTTTGTCCCCTGCTCTCATTGCGGCAGCCAGAGTGACCAGGCTGGTAATCTTACCGGCATAGTATTGAGTGACATTGAGGGCGTGCTTTAACGGCTCGCGCGCCTTGTCTCCCAGTTTGTACATTTGTCCCGATAAAGCATAGAGGGTGATTTCACTGGCTTTCCAGTCTCGATAAGGCCCCGATTGACCAAAATTGGAGAGAGAAGTCATTACAAGCTGGGGTTTTATCTGCTTCAATGTCTGGTAGTCTAATCCCAGTCCAGTCATTACCCCGGGGCTAAAGCTCTCCACCAGGACATCAGCTTGCTTCACCAGTTTTTTTAGAATATCCACACCTGTCTGTGTTTTCAGGTTCAGGCTAATGCTGCGTTTATTCGTATTCAGATATAAGAACAGGCCGCTTTTTTCAGGGTCGGGAATATCGCCGGGGAAGGGCCCGACATGCCGTGCACCATCACCCTTCCCCGGCCTTTCGATTTTAATGACATCGGCACCATAATCGGCCAGTAGCTTGGTACAGAAGGGGCCGGCAATATAGTGAGTCAAATCCAGGACTTTTAATCCAGTCAAAGCCTGGTCAATCATTGCCATCCTCTACCTCGCGTCTTCTAGTTTCTGCACACATTGACATCACCCTACGATAGATTACTGGAACTCCCTGGCTCACTTTGCCGACCTTTTCTGGTTCGGAGTGGGTTTATCCCCTCCTACCGCTTACGGATTTTGTGTCCGTAAGTTCACTGCTTTTGTTGTTCATTTCCGGTGTGTGGCCGTCTCGACATACACCGGGATGGAATCACTCGGTTTGTTCCATTTCATATCTATTGCTGGTCCCATGACCGCCAGGTAAGGAACATTAGCGATTGATAGGAAGGTATAGGTCTCTGTGGCCATTCTGGTCGCTTGCTCCAGCATTTCCTTCCTCTTCGCTGGATTCATCTCGCCAGCGGCGCCCAGGATAATCTTTTCCAGCTCAGGGATTCCCGGGTAAGTTAGCTGGGCAGACCCACCTTTGACAAAACCAAGGCGGAGCCGTGCCTGGAGATTGAACTCATTTGAGGCAGAACCCGGGGATGCCTGCCCGACAAGAGCATCCACCGGCGCGCGCTCAGGCGGAGGGCCACCCCGGCGCATCGGTTGAAATGTCCCCGAATCGGTGGGGACAATCTCCGCTTTGACACCTATCTGTCCCCAGTAGGCCTGTAGAATCTCAGCGAGCTTGGGTAAATAGGGAGCATCACTTGCCGCCCAGGAAAACATTTTAAAACTAAAACCGTTAGGATAGCCCGCTTCTTTAAGTAGCCTCTTGGCCTCCTCCAGGTCATAGCGGTGGATTTTGGCGGAATACTCCATCATCGCCTGGTAATCAATATCCGATGAGCCCTCCCAGACCCATGGTGGTGAGGCTGGTTTGGCCAGGCCGTAGAAAAAGTTCTTGTTAATTTCATCCCGGTTGATGGCTAAACAAAGTGCCTGGCGAACCTTAATGTTGGCCACAGGCATGTTAGCCCCCCGGGGGTCATAGGCGCCGTATAAAGCAACATAGGCATTGCTCCCGACCAGGGTAACTACCCTGAAGCCGATGCTTTGCAGCTCCTGGGCACCCTCAATACCGACGTCAGTTACATCTATTGCCCCCGTCTTCAACATGGCTATCCTGGTATTTTCTTCCGGCACTTTTATCTGTGTCAGCTTCTTAAAGCCAGGCACCTGCCGCCAGTGATTACTAACCGCTTCGTACTCGACCATGTCTCCGGGAACGCGACGGACAAACTTAAAGGGGCCGGAGCCCACCGGGTGAAGGTTAAAATAGTCGACACCGTATTGCTCGCGATAATCCTTGGGCATTATCCAACCCTGACGTGGGCTGTAAAAACCCAGCAGATAGGGGAGGTAAGGCTGTGGGCCTTTGGTGACAATGCGCACCGTGTAATCATCCACCATCTCGATACGCTCGACAGCTTCGGGCAAATCCCGGTAACGAGCATCCGCCGAGATTTGCCGCTCCAAGGTGAACTTGACATCAGCCGCATTCAAATCTTCGCCATTATGGAACTTTATCCCTTTATGGATATAAAAAACCCACGAGAGGTTATCAGGGGCCATCTCCCACTTATCGGCTACCCGTGGTTTCAGCTGCGACCCATCAAGCGCCACCAGGGTCTCCAGTATCGGTGGCCCCAAATTGGAGAGACCATCTCTTACCGGCTCAAACAGCTCATTGCCAAAGGTAGCCAGTGCTACCCTTAGCTCCCCGTAAGGCCCGGTCGGGGCAGGAGCAGGTGTTGGTGTTGGTGTTGGGGCAGGTGCCGGTGCTGGCGCTGGTCCTGGCGTTGGTACCGGTGCTGGTCCCGGCGTTGGTACCTCCTTGGCACACCCAGCCAGAGACAAGATGACAACCAATCCCAACATAATCAGTGTCTTCGCTTGCTTTGGTACTTGCATCTATCCCTCCTTAGTTTTTTATTCCCAAGAGTTTGTATCATTAATATAAAATGATACAAAAAGCTCTATTGTTTTTACCAGGCAGAGAAAGCGCAGGTCAATGAATAATGCTCATCCCCAACCATGCTGCTCTGGTTGTTTTGTTAAAGATACAGCAGCGTATTTACGTTAACATTATTAAACCTGATTTGTCAATCTGCTATGGCACGGGTACGATTCGGTTTTGTTTGGTGTCGTCTTTGCGAGCCTCGATGAAATCGGGGCGAAGCAATCCGTATAAATATCTTTGAGATTGTTTCGTCGCTAAGTTGCTCGCAATGACCGCAGAATTAACCAGATGCAAACAGAACCATTGCACGGTTATTTTGTTGTTTGCTCTGACTACAAGGCAAGTATGAGGTCAGTGAAGCTATTGAGCCATTTATTTGAAGCAATGGCGGGAGGGAGAAAACTAAACTGGTAGAAGTCCGGATGTAAGAAGGGGTACAATCAAAAATTGTGGAAATAATTAGCGCGCTTTAAAACAGGATGCCTTGTAACAAAGCAGACTCGGTGCTAGAATTGGCAACATTAAAGGGATGGTGCTAATAGGCAAGCAGAAACGGCTATCTTGTGATTTGAAGGAAGTGAATAGGATGAATGTTGAAGTACCTGGTAAAAAAGACGCTGTAGTGCGGAGAAATTCTGGTGACCATATTGCCACCGGCGGGATTATTGTTAGTCACAGCCTCCAGCATCTGTACGGACAAGGGTTCTATGTTATCCTGCCGGTAATTTACACTGCATTAGGGCTCACTCCTATCGCCGCCGGGTTTATCGGTACGGTTCGTCAGGTCAGCGGCGGCGGCGCGTCCATGATTGGTGGGTTTCTAATAGACCGACTACAGCACCGGCGGATTCTGGTACTTTACCTCAGTCTAATATTAATGGGATTAGGTTATTTTCTGGTAGCGCTATCCCCTACCTACCTTCTGATTCTGCTGGCCATCAGCCTTGCGGGCGCCGCCGGCTCAATGTGGCATCCTGCGGCTCTAGGTTTGCTTTCCCAGCGGTATGCGGAAAGACGAGGTTTCATACTGTCGTTACACCGTTCCATCGGGAACGCAGGCGATGTCCTGGGTCCGCTGATAGTGGGCGCTCTGCTACTGGTACTGGTCTGGCAGAAAATCTTGTTTGGTGCTTTACCGGTGGCGGTGGCGATGGCCTTCCTGCTATGGGTAGTTTTGCGTAAGGCTCACGGCTGGCAGCAGTTGACGAGCCAGACCTCCAAGCCTCGTACGCTTGGAGACCAGTTCGGTGCACTCAAGGATGTCCTGCGGGGCAAGGAATTGATACTCCTGTTGCTGGTATCCGGTATTGCCGGGCTCGGTCAGGGGAGCTTGATGCTCTGGTTACCTCTCTATTTGCAGCAGACCCAGAACATGGGAAGCCTCGGGATAGGCATGCACCTGGGACTACTTTCGGGAGTCGGCATTGCTTCAGGTCCGGTTTTTGGTATTCTGTCTGATAGGATAGGACGGATGCGAGTCATCTTCATGATATTGATAGCCAAGACCACTATCGCCGTGTTAATGGCGGTAGTGGGTAGTGGCACCGGGCTCACCATTCTGGTGGGTCTTATGGGGGCATTCCTGTTTGCCGTGAATCCACTGGTACAGGCAGGAGCTTTAGACATCGCCGCAGGAAGGAGACTCGAAGGCAGTATGATCGGGTTGCTGTGGGGCAACAATGCCTTATTCGGTGGCATCTCACCGGTGATCGTAGGTTTTCTAATTGCCTCTTGGGGCTACGGAGTGCTATTCTGGTTTATTGCTGCAATGGAGGCGTTAGCCGGGATGACAGCTCTCATTCTCTTGCTCACAAGTCCAAAACATCATACGCTGGTACAGACTTGAGCATGTGTCTCCGGGAACATCATTGCGAGACCATCCGCCGCAGGCGGAGGCGAAGCAATCTGGGTGAAGGGCTTCGCCTGCCCAGATTGCCACGTCGCTATGGTCCTCGCAATGACAGACCAACCAATACCGAATAGAACCAAGCAGGCCATTCCATTGTTTAGAAATGTCACGTCAGCTAAATAGATGGCGATTGCTACTGCATGAAAATAGGGGAATGCTCTGACTCACTGGCAAGCTTCACTCGGATGTCCATCCCCCTGCCCCCCTTCCCGATGGGAAGGGGGAGTTAAGTAAAAGAGAGGGGGCTATACGCCCCCTCTCTTAAATCTCTTCCCCGTAATGAAAGGTAAACTGCGGGGCGTTTAAGAGGGGCGAAGCCCCTCTTTCTATATTTCCCCCTCTCCTAAGAGGAGAGGGGGATTTAAGGGGGTGAGGTCGTCCATAAATGGTAATGTGTACTGAAGCAGCCATTGGCTAATTAACCAGATAGGATACTAGAGAAGATTAGCATCCGCTATTTGATAACTTCACAGACTTCCATAACAGGTCTCCGTTTCCTGGAGACGGGGGCTTCATCCGGATAGCCAACCGGTATGAAAGCGACGAAATCAAGCTCAGGCGGAACCTTAAGAATCTTTTCAATCGCACCTTTGGACTGCGTTGGGCCTACCATCCACACCGCACCCAAACCCATCTGGTGCAGAATCAATAGCAAATAGGCAACGGCTGAGGCGATTGATTGAATACGTGTATTGGAGGTCAAGCGCCACTGCCGCATCTCCCTGGCTGCCGGGTCAATTATTTCACGGGCGGCTAGAATCTTGTCCACCGGAGATTGGTATTGGGCGGCGGCAACAGCGATGGCTGCCGGCGCAGTGCGGAAGAAACTGGCTCTCTCTCGTAGCCCTTTAGTCGTATCTCCGAACTGGTTGGCTTCAGGCCAGGAGACGATTTTATCAGCGGCAGCCTGAACTGCATCAGCAATCGCTCGGATAGTGTTCCGATTTTCAATGAGATAGAAACGCCAGTTTTGCTGGTTGCCTCCGTTTGGTGCCCAGGTAGCCAGCTCGATAGCCTTAATCAATAGCTCTTCGGGCACGTCTTTGTCTTGCCAGTGACGTATGGAACTTCGGGTTTTAATCAGTTTGGCCAGTTCATCTAATTCCAAGGTATCTTCCTCCTCGCTAATTATTCTCGCTACTTGATTATGATTGAAACCATGATTTTCTACAATACTGCTCGTAGAAGCCTGTCCGAGGGGCGGGGCATTTCCTCAAAAGTCATGCTAAAGTGTCTGGGGATGTATTTGGTATTGCCTGTTCTTCTCTCGAAAGAAAGACCTTCACCCCTTCGTCTTTTGAGTTGCCACTTGGCGGGCTATCCATCCCTTCATAATTTCCAGAGCACGCTCAGTCTCCGGACCCGGCTGATTAGCAAATCCGTGGGGCATACCCGGAAAGAGTTCCAGAGCAAGCTCTCCTCCGGATATCAGATAAGAATTGGCGAACTTCTCCGGGATAGACAAGGGGATATTTTTGTCAGCAGTGCCCTGGATAAGCAGAACCGGAGGAAGCTGTACTTTCTCTCTCCGCTCCAGTATCAGTTGCGGATTACCCTCCTGCATAGTTTCTTCCGTCACAAAGTAATCCCTGGTTCTGATAACCAGTTCCTCCCGTCCTGTCTCCTGGGCGTAGAGATAGCGGGCGTATGGGTCAAGCACAGGCCAGAGCGCCATCACCCAGACAACCGTGGCATCCATATCAGGAGCTTCGGGAAGGGGGAGAGCTTTGTAGCGAGCGTCGTATGGCCGCATTGCGCTGAGCACTGCCGTATGTCCACCGCTAGAGGTGCCCAGAGTTCCCACACAGTGGGGGTCGGCGTTAAACTGTTGGGCGTGGGCTTTAAGCCACCGGGTAGCAAAGTTAATGTCTGCCACCTGGGCGGGATAGTGATATTGGGGAGCAAGACGGAAGTCGATAGCAACGACTACCAGACCGCTAGCGGCAAGCTGCTGGTCAAGATAAGCGTTGGTAGTTCTATCTCCCTGACTCCAGACGCCACCGTGTACATCCAGGATGGCAGGAAAGGGACCCTTACCGCAGGGCTGATAGATACGAGCCAACCATATCTGTCCTTCAGCCCGGCGGTACTCCGTGTCTGAAACCTTTATCTCAAAACTACTCGTAGTGTCATATGCAGCCATCACAGAATCCAGCATGCCTTTCCTTCCTATGTATTAGGATGTTCACTTTAGTTTTAGCTATACGCAGTGAAGTCAGCGAAGATGGTCGAACTCTTGACCGTCGGTTTATGAAAGTGTTACCTATTATATCAGTTATACCAGATAGTAACAATGAAGCCAAAATGCGCCTTTTACTCAGTCTTCGTTGTTAGGAGCATGGTTGAAAAGGGATTGGCTTAAGTCACTTGGCTCATTATAATCTTCAGGGAGGTTTGGAAATGGTTAAAAATACAGAGTCCCCTAGTGTGATAAAGAAATACATAAACAAAGACGGAACAATCAAAGGGGGAATGTCCAGAAAAGACAAGGTGTCTTTTCACAAATTGCTAAATGTCCTATTTCCAGATAAAGACAAGAGGCGCTCCCAATCTACTTAGTAGGGATGATAGTCTTGGCTATTGCTTCATTATTACGCACTATAGTATCCATAATGGACATAACAAAGATTGAATATGCGAGAGCTTGTTCCTCTGTAATATTATATTGTTTACAAATCCTTTCCAAGTCACTTTTGGTAGTAGGATTCAATCCTATCCCAGCCGTCATCTGTTCGACTGCTGCCTCTTGTTGGCGTTTGGATAAAGAACTAGCAAAGACATTAAGTAATTCCCTAAATGTAAGTCCAACTGCCATAAATATACCTCCCAAGTTATTCAACAGGATTATAACGGAGAGAAATGATATATGGCAAAACAACTAAGACTGAGAAGAACCAAAATGTGGTTCTGTTTGCATTTTGCTGATTCCGCTGTCATTGTGGAGCGTAGCGACAAAGCAATCTCAAAGATTCAGACGGATTGCTTCGCCCCAATTTAATCGAGGCTCGCAAAGACAACACCAACCAAAGCCGAATAGTACCTGATATGTCCCACTTTCCTTCAAAATGTGCACTATAACCTATTGCAAAAATAGCCTGTATATGTTAGAATAACTCCTTGGGTTAACAATTTATAGTTGCGTAGTCAATCTAGAAGGGTTGCCTGACAGCCGCGTGAAAGGATGGATATGACACAAAAGTATCCGGTCGTGTGGTTACAATGTTCTACCTGTACAGGTTGTTCCGTCTCCGCTCTCAACAGTGTAAGCCCTACTATCAAGAACCTCCTCGTCGATGAAGTTATCCCCGGTAAGACCCTGAACCTTCGCTATCATGCTACTATAATGGCAAGTGCTGGTGACCTGGCCATACAAGCACTGCAAAAGACGGCCAACAATGACCGTGGTGGTTTTGTGCTTATTGTGGAAGGAGCGATACCGACAGCGGCAAACGGGGCTTACGGTGTGATGGG
>JAENIS010000036.1 GCA_016844285.1 Dehalococcoidales bacterium | reverse complement strand
GGACGATGAGATTGCCCGGGTGGAAATTCCGCAGTGGGTGGCTAAAAATGAGAGCCTCCTTGGTCTGGCTCATACCCTGGTTTTAGACCAGTGCCGGCGGGGGAAGGGCTACCCGGTAGCGCTATCCGAAGCCCACGAGCAGGCGGTAGTCAGAGAGGCCGATAGACAAAACTTCTGGCAACTGGTTGAGTCTTCCCTGATAGAAGAAAAGATGCCCAGCCCTGTTTCTGGCAAGAGCTTCAGTAAGAGGACAAGGTGGGTTTAGAAGACTTCTGCATCATGTCATTGCGAGGAGCGTAGCGACGAAGCAATCCGTAAGACTAAGATTTTCGGATTGCTTCGCTTCGCTCGCAATGACAAGGAGTACAATAAAAGGAGGGCTAACGCCCTCTTCAACCCCCGGTCTGAGGAACGGAATTAAGGAATCAGGAAGGAGGCTAAAATGACAGAGGAAAGAAAATTCAAGTGTGGCGGTGCAGCAGGCGGTGCGGCCGGTGGTGTTCTCTGGTTTATCGGCTGGCTATTTACTATCGGCTATGTTAATCTGGTCTGGTGGAAAATCCTGCTTGGTATCGTCATTTGGGAAAAGAGGGGCGAAGCCCCTCTTTAAACTGCCGATGGGGAAGAAAGGGAGGGTTCCATGACAACGCAATCATTTTTGATAGCGGGGTCTGCAGTAGCACTTGCATTAACTCTGTGTTTCTTATCCATAGGTACTTCTATAATGGTTAGGCTTAAGAAGCCAGGGGCAGCTTGGGCTATGGTCTGGTTCATAATGTCAGTAATAGCTCTAGCGGTATATGCCTTCTTGTGGCAGTTAGCTTTAGGGAATATCAGTCTAGGAAACGCAACTGCGAATACGAAGGAGACTGTGAATGTATCTCCGCTGTGGTTTTCTGCGATAGGTACAACGTCTCTAGCCGTAATGACCTTCTATATGTCGGTTGTTAAGCCTTTGAGGGAAAGACCGAAATTCACAATTGAGTTCGATAACAAAGAACCTTTCTGTAGAAAGGACCCGCCTAACCAAGGACAAATCTACTGGCTGCGTGTCAAAGTAACCAATTCTGGCAAGTCGGTGGCAAAGAGGTGTATGGGCAGACTTGTGCAATTTAGCGACGGCGAAGGAAAACCTGTCGAAGACCATGAACCAGTTCAATTACATTGGGTTGGGACTCCTTGGACGACAGGGCCGGAGTTTTTCACCCTAATTGATTTGCAGCAAAGTAGGTCTGAGTTTTTGGATGTGCTACTGACAAAGCCTGAGACAAATCCTGCCTCTCGGCCCCCGCCTCGCTTGTTCATGGGCTTCCAACAACCATGGGGACTTAGAACCGACACCCTCTCATCAAACGTTAAGAGAATCGGAATCGCAGTCTACGGTGATAATGTTGACCCTTGTCCTAAAGAATACTCCATAATTTGGAAGGGCGATAACTACTACGACATTCACCTCGAATAGAGTAGTAAGAAATAAGGAGGTTTAAGTAATGGGAAGCAAAGGCAGAAAGAATGTGAAGAAGCCCAAGAAGGGGCAGGAAAAGAAGCCGACGGTAGAGGAAAAGAAGAAATAATAGGACGGTTGAGAGTCTTAAGAGGGGCTTCGCCCCTCTTAGAAAACAGTTTTCCTGAGGCTGCCCGAAAAGGTCTCGTTGTCATTGCGAGGGCGAAGCCCGTGGCAATCTGGGTTGGGAGAATCTCCCGAGCACCACCCAGATTGCTTCGCCTTCCGACTTCGCCGGAATGGTCTCGCAATGACAGGTCCGGACAGTATCGGGGATAAAGGGGATAGGGTTACTGGTGCAGCTTATCCCAGAGTTGTTTCACTTTTGCCTTCAGCTCGTCAGGCTCGCCATCATTATTGATGACGACATCGGCATGCTTGATGCGCTCATCATTAGATAGCTGAGCGCGGATGCGCGCCTGGGTTTGAGCCTCGTTAAGCTGGCGCTGCTTCTGGAGACGCGCCATGACGGCCAGTTCGTCCGCTACTGCCACCCAGACCTGGTCTACCAGTGTATCCCAGCCGGCTTCAATCAGGATGGCTGCCTCGAGCACGACCACACCTACTCCCTGCCGGCGGTATTCTTCAATGCGGGCTTTTGCCATTTCATATATCCGGGGGTGCATTATCCCGTTCAAACGTGACAAAGCCTGAGGGTCGCTGAAGACTATCTTGCCTAGTTCTTTGCGGTCAATCTCACCTCCGGGAGTAAGAATCTCCCGTCCGAAGGTAGCCACCACATCCTTCCATGCTGGAGTACCGGGCTTGAAGGCTTCATGCCCCACCTTGTCAGCATCGATGAGCACCGCTCCCATTTCACCAAGATATTGCGCCACGGTGCTCTTGCCACTACCGATACCGCCAGTCAGACCGATAACTTTGGTCACATCAATTCTCCTTAAATAAAGTTATTTGGCAACCCCTCACTCTTTATCCCCTTCCCTTATTAAGGGAAGGGGTCAGGGGATAGGTTACTAAATAGTCCCTTATATTTCTCTGGCCAGGGCCAGCCCCCAGACCGAAGTCGCCCCGGCGGCTTTCAGGGCAGCCGCACCAGCATCGAGAGTTGCCCCCGAGGTCGTCACATCATCAATCAGTATCACCTGCTTATGACGCAGCCGGTCATCAAGGCAGGTAAAAGCATCAGCCACATTTATACGCCGCTCCGCCACCGCCGATGTTCTGGCTTGCGGGAGGGCATACCGCCTGCGGACGAGGCAATCCGCCACCACGGGCAGGTTAGCCAGCTTACCCAATTCTCTGGCCAGCAGGTAGGACTGGTTATAGCCACGCTCACGCAATCGCTTCGGGTGCAGCGGTATCGGCACCAGCACCTCACCGGATACAGGATAGGTATTCAGATAATCATTAACCAGCCGGGCCAGTGGGGCGGCGATGGCTCTAAGGTTACGGTACTTTAGCTGGTAGACGGCCTGGCGGATGACACCATCAAAACGGAACGGGGAGCGGATACCGTCTACCTGGGCTTGCCAGCTAACACAGCCCGGACAGAGCCTACCGCTGGCTTGAGGCTGGCCGCAAAGAGGACAGAGTGGCGGCATCACTCGTGGTAGCAACTGGCGACAGGAGTGGCAGATAAAATCCCCCTCCCGGCCACAGCCGACACACCAACGCGGGAACAAAAGATCGAGCGCCCCTCCCCACCACCAGGCTAACTGAGGCAGCACTCTCACCATCGGCAACTAATAAATTCAGGATGAGACTCTAGCCACCCTGGCGCACGCGATTGTTATGCAATGCTCCGCTCATAATTGGCTCATCGAGATAGACGTCACCATTCCTGATTTTCAGGTTGAAGCCACACTCAGGATTGGTGCAAACCCACGCCTTGTAAGGAATGCTCGCCCCTTGGCTACCGAAATCGGACAATGGCACCAGGTCTCCGGTTTTACACTTCTGACACTTGGGAAAACTGACTTGTTCCACGAGGTCCACCTCCCAGCCAAAATTAAATTTTCCATATAGTATACACTACGAAACCACAGTTGACAATAGTTTTCTTGTTTAGTGTTCTTGTTTAAATATGGAACGACGATATCATAGATAACATCATGGTACATCAGCACTGGCAAAATAATCTAAAAACACCCTATTGTTTTTTAGAAAAAGCTGTGCTATACTCTCAACCGTTGCTGTGTAAGCCAGGGAGGATAAGACTTGCTGGCAGATTATGGCTATATCGGGTTATTTCTGGTCGTTGCCATTCTTTTTACGGTTACTACCCTTGTCCTACCTATTATTCTCCGATTCCTCAGGGTTATCCCCCATAGACCCAGCGCCGTGAAGAGTTCCATCTTTGAATGTGGTATGGTGACCATCGGCAAGACATGGGTTCAGTTTAATTTCCGCTACTACTTCTACGCCCTCATCTTTCTGATTCTTGACGTTCTGGTTGTTTTCCTGTATCCCTGGGCAGTTAATCTCAGGAAACTGGGCTATTCCGGACTCATCGGGGTACTGGTTCTAATCGCTATCGTTATCGTCGGCTACATCTATGCCTGGAGGAAGGACGTTCTGGAATGGAAGTAGATATAAACCGGGGCTATGTCTATTCTGATAAAGACTGGGAGCAGGCGGAAGGGGCGGCTATTGAGACACTGAGGAAATTGAGCCAGCAGACTATCCCTGACCCGGATAAGTGGCTGGTTGAGGAAATCGAACGTAATACTCTGATGACCACAGTAGATGCCGTGCTCGACTGGGCACGGAGCATGTCATTGTGGCCGGTACTTTCCTTCCCTGCCTGTTGTGCCTTCGAGTTCGTTGCTACCGCCGCCTCCCGCTTTGATATCTCCCGTTTTGGCATGGAAATCATCCGCGCTTCACCCCGGCAGGCTGACCTGATGATTACGGCCGGAACCCTGACCTGGAAGATGGCACCCCAGATAAAACGAATCTATGAGCAGATGGCCGAGCCCAAGTGGGTCATCGCCATGGGAGCCTGTGGCATCAGTGGTGGTATTTTTGCTTCGTCCTACAGTGTCGTCCCGGGCTATAACCGCATCATTCCGGTTGATGTCTATGTACCCGGCTGCCCACCGCGGCCGGAGGCCTTGCTCTATGGTATTAAAATGCTGCAAAAAAAGATTGCGAAGAGAAGCAGCCTGGAAGGGTAGGCAGAAAATGACATTGACCCTTTCTGGTAAAGACATCGCGGCGAAACTGGAGACAAAATTCCCCGGTAGTATTCTCGAGTCAAGCGAAACCGGCCTCCTGGTGAAGAGCCAGACCCTGGCAGAACTGGTCTCCTACCTTAAAACGGCACCCGGGTTCGAGCTTGATTACCTCAACCATATTACCGCCGTTGATTATTACGACTACTTCGAGCTGGTTTATCAGCTCACCTCCATCAAGCATAACCATAGCCTGGTGGTGAAGACCCGTTGCCATGGTCGGGAAAACCTCGCCGTCCCTTCCCTGGTCAGCCTGTATCAGGGAGCTGACTTCCAGGAGCGTGAGATAAATGACCTCATGGGTATTAGATTTGAGGGACACCCGAATTTGAAGCCCATCTTCCTCTGGGAGGGATTTGAGGGGTACCCATTACGTAAGGATTATCTGGCATGACACTGAAAACGGAACCCTTTGTTCTTAATATCGGGCCGGCTCATCCCAGCACCCACGGCGTGTGCCGGCTGAAGGCACTCCTGGACGGGGAAGTTATTACCGATATTGAGTGTGTTTTCGGCTATCTGCACCGCGGGGTGGAAAAGCTGGCTGAGGAACGAACCTATACCGGCGTTATCCCACTAACCGACCGTCTTGACTACCTGGCAGCAATGAGCAATAACCTCTCTTATTGCCTCGCCGTAGAAAAGCTGGCCGGCATTTCCGTGCCGGAACGCGCCCACTACCTGCGGGTCATTATTGCTGAGCTCCAGCGTATTGCCAGCCACTTGGTCGCCGTTGGTGCTTTTTTGAATGATTGCGGCGCCTTCATGACTCCCATCCTCTATATGCTGCGGGAAAGAGAGAAAATCCTCGACTTGTTTGAGATGGCGTCCGGGCAGCGGCTGACCTATAACTACATGCGGGTGGGTGGCTTGAGCCAGGATGTGCCGGAGGAGTTTCTACCGGCGCTAGCCAAGTTCGTTGACCAGATGCCTGGCCATGTTGATGAGTACGACCGGCTGCTGGCCGAGAATGAGATACTGCTCGCCCGGAGCAAAGGTGTCGGTATCCTAACCAGGGAGATGGCAATCAATAGTTCGGCCGGCGGCCCGGTATTGAGGGCCAGCGGTGTCAACTGGGATATACGTAAGGCCGACCCGTATGCCATTTATGACCGTTTTCAATTTGATATTCCTACCGGGACGGCTGGTGACTGCTACGACCGCTACCGGGTGAGAGTCCAGGAGATACGGCAGAGCGTGCGTATCCTCAAGCAAGCCATAGAGCAGATACCATCAGGTCCGACCCGGAGTAAGGTGTCCCAACTGATTCGCCCGCCGGTGGGAGAGGCTTATGCCCGTATCGAGGCACCCAAGGGGGAGCTTGGCTTCTATCTGGTATCGGATAATTCGATCGCTCCCTACCGCTGCCATATCCGGGCACCTAGCCTGATTAACCTGACGGCACTACGTGATATGATTGTCGGCTGGAAGATAGCCGATGCGATAATAATCTTCGGCAGTATTGATATTTGCATGGGTGAGGTCGATAGATAGGTGGCGATATTAAATCCGGTGCTTCAGTTAGAGTCTAGCTGGAAAGCCCTGCCGCCGGACTGGCCGGGTGGGTTCTGGTGGCACTGGCTGGTGTTTACCGTTATCATTATCGCCTGTGTGTTGGGTCTGGTCATGGGCTTTATCTGGTTGGAACGAAGGGCTCTGGCACGAATGCAGGCACGTCTGGGACCCAACCGGGTTGGCCCCTTCGGACTGCTGCAGCCGGTCGCCGATGCCGTCAAAGTGCTGCTCAAAGAAGATATTGTCCCCTTTGATGCCGATAAGATTGTCCACTGGCTGGCACCGGTAGTTGCCTTTACCCCGGTAATGATGATGTTTGCTGTCATCCCCTTCCAGAACGGGGCACTGCTGGCTGACCTGAACGTTGGTATCCTCTATGTCGTCGCGATTAGTTCAGTCTCAACACTGGGGATATTCATGGCCGGCTGGGGTTCGAGCAATAAATATAGTTTGCTCAGCGCCATGCGTGATGTGGCCTCGGTGGTGAGCTACGAGATTCCGGTAGTGCTGGCAACAGCGGGCGTGGTGCTGCTGGCCGGTTCCCTATCCCTGAACCAGATTGTCGTGGCTCAGGACATCCCCTTCATCTTGTTGCAGCCGCTTGGCTTTCTCCTCTTCTTTATCGGTGCCTGCGCTGAGATTAACCGTGCGCCCTTTGACCTTCTGGAAGCAGATTCGGAGCTTACCGCTGGCTTCCATGTGGAATACTCGGGCATGAAGTTTGCCCTCTTCTATCTCGTCGAATATGCCGAAGCCCTGGCGGTAGCCGCCATCGTGACCACCCTCTTCCTCGGTGGTTGGCGGGGGCCGTTCTTACCACCGTGGCTGTGGTTTCTGGTGAAGATTTTTGCCGTCTTCTTTGTCATCATCTGGATACGGGCTACGGTGCCCCGGGTTAGAATCGACCAGCTCATGGCACTGGCCTGGAAATTCCTCTTGCCGCTAGCTTTGTTGAATTTGATTATTACTGCTATCGAGGTACTTATCTGGCCCGGGGTTTTACCCTGGCTATTGATATTTGTCAACATTGCCATCATGATAGTGCTGGTACTATTATGGTCAAGATTCTTTAAGCTAGGATGGGGTAAAGTTGAAGTTTGAACGTTACGGGTTGGGTATTGCTAAGGGCCTGACGGTAACCTTCAGTTACCTGTTTCGCCGTCCGATAACGGTGCAATATCCTGAGCAGAGGCTGAATACGTCGCGCCGGATTCGGGGCAACGAGCTTGTCTGGAGCCGGGAAAAGTGCACGGGCTGTGCTACCTGCGCCAAAGCCTGCCCCATCGGGGCGATTGACATCGTTACCGCAGTTAACCCGGTGAACAATCGATACGCTGTCGAGAAATACCAGGTAGATACCGGCTATTGTATTCAGTGCGGCTTATGCGTTGAGGCTTGCCCCTTCGCTGCCCTCTTTATGGGCTATGATTATGAGCGAGCGAAGTACCGGCGTCATGAGCTGGTACAAAGCAAGGAAGATATGATGCTGGAATCAGGGGGAAAGCATACCAGCGGTTACTTCTATCCCGAACTGGCCGCCGGGCTACCCCGGCAGACCTTGCTCATCGATAGGATTACCGAGGATAGGATTCCCGAGGAAAAGTAATGGGCTTAGATATCGCTTTCTGGCTATTAGCTGTCGTTGGCGTGCTTGCTGCCCTGGCGGTAGTCCTGCTGCGCAATGTTTTCCGTGCCGTTCTTGCCCTGGTCTTTTGTTTCCTGACTATCGCTGGTATCTATGTCACCCTCAGTGCCGACTTTCTGGCGGCAGTTCAGATTCTTATCTATGTTGGCGGCATATCGGTGCTAATTATTATGGCAATCATGATGACGAAGGAAATACCACAGGGTAGCCCGGCCAACCGGTTGCGCCTGCCGGCTTTTATTGTCGCCATTGTCTTCTTCGGTGTACTGGTTTTTACCGTGGTCAACACCCCGTGGTCGGTTTCGGCCTCGCCGCCGTTAGCGCCGACTACTGCCAGCCTGGCCGACAAGCTTCTCGGTGAGGGCGGCTTTATTCTGCCCGTAGAGATTGCCGCTGCCCTGCTGCTGGCGGCGATTCTAGGTGCCATCGTGCTGGTGAGGGAGAGGTAAGGAATGTCAATCGGTTTAGAACATTACCTTATGCTGTCAGCCATCCTCTTTTCTATTGGCCTGTATGGGGCTCTGGCGAAACGGAATGCCGTAGTTATCCTGATGTGCATTGAAATCATGCTTAACGCGGTAAATATTGCCCTGGTTGCTTTCTCGCGGTATATCGTGCCAACGTTATTGACGGGGCAGGTCTTCGTTATTTTTGTCATGGCCGTCGCTGCCGCTGAAGCGGCCGTTGGCCTGGCCATCATCATCGCCATCTACCGCAGTCGTGAAACTATTGAAAGCACCAAGATTGACTTGATGAAGTGGTAACCTATTCCTGAGGAGGACTAAAGGAGAGCTTAGGAGAGGCAAAACCTCAAATAATACTAAACGGATAGTCAAAGAGGGACGAAGTCCCTCTTAACAACCACTTTCCCCTCTCCTTTGAAGGAGAGGGGATTAAGGGGTGAGGTAGAACAAACATAGCATGTGGACAGAAGTTAAACGGGCGAAAAACTTGATGATTGCCGAGATGTGGAAGGAGCTCTTCGAGGGTGAAGGGATACCGACCCATATCCTGCCTGCCGGTGGCGAGCCGATGGGGCAGGAGCTGGCCGCCTACCGTATCCTGGTGCCCAAAGATAAAGAGCATGTTATCCAAGAGGTATTAAGGAAACTGTGATGCCATATCAACTAATCTGGCTCATTTTTCTATTGCCGCTTTTCTCTTTCCTGATTATTTCTCTATTCGTCAGCCCCTTCGTCAAACCGGCGTCCAGGATTGCCGGTTTTATTGCCATTGCCGCTATTGCCAGCGCCCTGGCGCTGTCTCTAGGGGTGCTGAAAACCGTCATCGCCGCACCGGAGCATACCATACCGGTACCTGATATTAGCTGGCTGGTTATTGGGAACGAGCTGAACATCCATCTGGGATTGATGGTTGACGCCTTGACCGCAGTCATGCTGGTAGTGGTGACCACCGTCAGCCTGATGGTGCAGATTTACTCGCTGGGCTATATGCAGCATGAAGTCCCTGACGCCAAGCCCGGCGACCGTGGTTATCACCGCTATTATGCCTGGATGTCGCTCTTTACGGCCTCAATGCTCGGGCTCGTCATGGCGGATAGCCTGCTATTTATGTTCGTCTTCTGGGAGATGGTCGGGCTATGTTCCTATCTGCTGATTGGTTTCTGGTTTCATCGTCCCTCAGCCGCCAATGCTGCCAAAAAGGCTTTTATCGTTACCCGCCTTGGCGATTTCGGCTTCCTGGCCGCGATTCTGTTGCTCTTCGCCAAAACAGGCACCTTCGATATTAGCGAGCTTCACGGGCTGGCGATAAGCGGGGCACTGGCAGGCGCAACCCTTACCTGGGCAGCGATTGGCATCTTCTCTGGGGCGATGGGTAAATCGGCTCAGTTCCCGCTCCACGTCTGGCTGCCCGATGCCATGGAGGGTCCCACACCGGTGAGTGCCCTCATCCATGCCGCCACTATGGTTGCCGCCGGTGTCTTTCTGGTTGCCCGCACCCTGCCTCTTTTTGAGCATTCGGCGGCAGCGCTGACCACGGTCGCGGTCATCGGTGGCATTACCGCTATCTTTGCCGCTTCCATCGGGCTGGTAATGACCGACATCAAGCGCGTCATCGCCTACTCGACCATCAGCCAGCTTGGCTACATGATGTTGGGACTGGCCACCGGCGGGGTGGCTATCGGCATCTTTCACCTGTTTAATCATGCCTTCTTCAAGGCGTTGCTTTTTCTCGGCGCCGGCAGTGTCAATCACACCACCGGCACTTTTGATATGCGCCAGATGGGTGGTCTACGCAAGGTAATGCCCTGGACTTTTGCCACCTTCCTGGTCGCCGCCCTGAGCCTGGCTGGTATCTGGCCACTTTCCGGTTTCTGGAGCAAGGATGAGGTTCTGGCTAGTGCTCTGGAGAAGCAACCGGTTTTGTTTGTCCTGGCGATGATAACGGTATTTATGACCGCCTTTTATATCTTTCGGGTGCTTTTCCTGACCTTCGGTGGTGACTACCGTGGCAGCAGTGCCGGAAGTCATGGCCACGGTCACCACCACCTCCATGAGTCTCCAGTGGTGATGGTAGCCCCGATGGTTGTTCTTTCTATCCTGGCAGTTGTCTCCGGCTTGTGGAATGTTGGTGGGCAGTTCAGTGCCTTGATGGGACACGGTGAGACCAAGGGTTTTGCCGAAGGATTTTTTGGCATTCTGACCCATCCTCTGCCCTTGTTTGCTCTGGCTGTCGCCGGTATGGGCATGTTTGTTGCCTACGCCATGTACAGTGCTAAGTGGCTATCTGCCGAGCGCATTGGTGCCGCCTTCCGGCCGCTGTATACCCTTCTCTACCATAAGTACTTCTTTGACGAGCTTTACGAGAATATCCTGGTGAAAAAAGCATTAATCGGCGGGCTTTTTGTCGGCGTCGAAAAGTTTGATAAATACGGCGTGGATGGAGCCGTCAACGGGTTAGCCCGCGGGACAATGGCCGGTGGTAAAGTACTGCGGCAGGCACAGACCGGACAGCTACAACTCTACGGGCTGGCCATGGGCCTGGGACTTCTGGCGATTATCGTTATTTTGTTTATCTTTGGGTAAGGTGATATGAGTTTTCCGTATTTGTCAGCAATAATCTTTCTACCGCTCATCGGGGCGATTATCATTGCCCTCGTCTCGGCGAGCCGTCCACGGCTGATTAAGTACATCGCCGCTATCTCCACCTTTATCCCGTTATTAGTCTCTCTGCTCGCCTTTGTTCGCTTCGACCGGTCGCTCTCGGCGGTGGGGGTGTTCCAGTTTGAAGAAAACCTGCCGTGGATTGCCGCTATCAACGCTCACTATCATCTCGGTGTTGATGGGCTGAGCCTGCCACTGGTCGTGCTGACGGCCTTTCTTGGTTTCACGGTGGTGCTCATCTCATGGAAGGAGCACCTCCGGGTTCGTGAGCATTTTGCCTGGCTGCTACTGCTGGAGATGAGCATCCTCGGGGTGTTCGCTTCCCTTGATTTATTGCTCTTCTTCATCTTCTGGGAGATAGAGGTCATCCCGATGTATTTCCTGATTTCTATCTGGGGGTCGGGACGAAAAGAATACTCGGCGATAAAGTACGTGGTCTATACCCTCTCCGGTAGTGCCCTGATGCTGGCAGGTATCCTCAGCATCTATTTCACTACCGGCAGCCTGAATATGGTAGAGCTATCTCAGAAAGGGCTGGCGATAGTGCAGTCGGTGATGCCTGCCGTCGCCCTCTTCTTCTTGCTGCTCATCGGCTTCGCCGTCAAGCTACCCGTCGTCCCGCTGCACACCTGGTTACCCGATGCTCATACCGATGCCCCCACCGCCGGTAGCGTCATGCTGGCCGGAGCGCTCATTAAGATGGGCGGCTACGGCATGATTCGTACGGTGAGTATCTTCCCGCAGGTGGCCAGGGACTATGCCCCCCTGCTGGTGATACTGGCAGCGATTAGCGTGCTCTACGGAGCCGCCGTGACGCTAAGGCAGACCGACATGAAGAGGATGATTGCTTATAGTAGTGTCAGCCATATGGGCTACGTGCTACTTGGCATCTTTGCCCTGGGGCAGGTGAGTCTCACTGGTGCTGTCCTGCAGATGGTCAGCCACGGTCTTATTACCGGTCTTCTCTTTGCCACGGCTGGTTTAACCATGCACAACGTGGGTGAGCTAACCAAGCACAACGGGGATGAGCGCGACCTCAGAAAGCTGGGCGGTCTGGCGCGGCAGATTCCGATTATTGCCGTGGTCTTCTCCATTGCCGGGTTGGGTGGTCTGGGACTACCAATGACCAGTGGTTTCGCCGCCGAGTTTCTCGTTTTTGTCGGCAGTTTCACCAGCACCACCGTCGCTGGTATCCAGGCATTCACTATCGTGGCGGTGCTGGGGGTAGTCATTGCCGCCGGCTATATTCTGTGGCTGCTACAACGGGTATTTTATGGACCGGTACTGGAGCAATACAATGGAGTGGAGGATGCTGATATTCGGGAACGGGTATACCTGTTCGCCTTTGTCGCTTTAATCATGCTGGTGGGCATCTATCCTGCTATTCTAACCGATATAATTAAGCTCGGCGTTTCGCCGATAACGAGCCTGATTGGTAAGTAGTATTAAGCTTAATGAAAGAGCCGCAGATAATGATTGGCGTCGGAGCGGTAATTGAGGACAAGGCTGGCCGGATACTTCTGGTAAAGCATCTGGCGGCGAGAGGTGGATTCTGGCAGGGTAAGTGGATTTGCCCCGGCGGCAAACTGGAACACGACGAAACGATAGAGGCAGGCATTAAAAGAGAGGTAATGGAAGAGACGCAGCTTGAAATCGACCTGGTGACACCTTTGCCCGCTTTTGACCGGATTGTCCGGTCGAATGGCAGCGTCTCTCTGCATGTTATCTACATTGATTATCTGGCCAAGGTGAGCGGGGGTAAGCTCGAACCGGGGAGTGATATCGGTGAAGCGATATGGGTGGAGAAGGAGCGTATCCCCGAAATATGGGAGGAGCTACACGACGATACCAAAAGGCTTCTCGACATAGCCGGGGTGGCTAATGTCAAAGGAGTTGGTTTTGCATCTTGAACTGTTCATACCAGAATTGAGCTTGCTTGTCTTTGCGATTGCCGTCATCCTGCTTGACCTCTTTATCAGGCGGAAGGGGCTGCTGGCTATCGTCAGCCTGGTTGGTCTGGTGGTGGCGGCTGTCTTCACCATAGCGATGTGGGGAGGTGGTTCCCGTGCCCTCTTCAACAACATGCTGGTGGTAGATAAATTCGCCCTCTTCTTCAAGCTCCTTTTCCTGGTCACTGCTGCATTGGTCATCCTGGCCTCGACGGATTATGTGTTCAAATTCAGGCGTTTTCAGGGTGAATATTATGCCCTGGTGCTTCTCTCTACCCTGGGGATGATGCTGATGGCGGCCACTACCGAGCTAATTTCCATTTACCTTGCTTTAGAGCTGGCCAGCATCTCCCTTTACGTTCTGGTTGGTTTTCTGAAGGACGCCAAATCAAGCGAGGCGTCATTGAAATACCTTCTGCTTGGAGCGATAGCTTCGGCGCTGCTTCTCTACGGGATGGCACTGCTTTTTGGCATTACCGGCACGACACAGTTGGGTGAGATTGCCCGGGCTATCCGGGAGATGTCTCTGCCAACCATTTTGTCCAATCCGGCACTGGCTTTGAGCATGGTACTGCTCATCGCTGGCTTCGGTTTCAAGATAGCAGCAGTACCCTTCCATATGTGGGTGCCTAGTGTCTATGAGGGAGCACCAACGCCCATAACCGCCTATCTTTCCGTAGGCAGTAAGGCCGCCGGCTTTGCCATCATCCTGCGGGTTTTCGCCTCCGCTTTCGGCCTCCCGGTATGGCTGAGCCTCAATTGGGGCTTCGTCCTGGCGGTGCTGGCGGCGATTGGCATGACCCTGGGTAATGTCACTGCCCTGCCCCAGACCAACATCAAGCGTATGCTGGGTTATTCCAGCATTGCTCAGGCTGGCTATCTCATGGTGGGACTGGCAACAGCGGGAGTTGCTCCGGCAGCGGCTGCCATGGGGCAGAGTGGTGTTCTCTTCTTCCTGGCCAGCTATACGGTGGCTAACCTGGGTGCCTTTATTGCCATTATCGCTATCTCCAACAAGCTTGATAGCGACCTCATCCAGGACTATTCCGGGGTAAGCAAACGAGCCCCGCTGCTGGCTTTAGCCCTGACGCTATGCCTTATTTCTCTGATTGGCATGCCACCCGCCGCCGGTTTTATGGCTAAATTCTACATCTTCAGTGGGGCCATGCAGTCTGGCTTATTGTGGCTGGTGATTATTGCCGTGGTAAATAGCGTTATCTCCGCCTACTACTATCTGCGGGTAGTCAAGGTAATGTGGTTTGGCGAGCCTGCCTCCACGGAGAAGATGCCATCTTCGGGAGCCCTCCGCTTAGCGCTGGCTCTTGCCTGTCTCGGCGTCCTGCTTCTCGGTATCATCCCCGGCACGATGATGAACCTGGCCCAGGCGGCGGCGAGAATGCTCACCCCTGGCTAGATTACTTTTTCCTGACTGGATACCTGATGAAGGTCTTGGGGACTTTAGCGTCAGGGCGGGTTAGATATTCTTCTTCGTGCATGCCAGCGATTTCATAGCCACTATCGGCAATAAACTGATGCAGGCGTAGAATGGTGGCACTTTCCTGGTCATAAGCTCCCAGGTGAAGAACCTGAGCCACGGTGCCGTAATCCCAGGTCTCCAGCCTGACTTCGATACCAGCCAATTTCTGTGGCAGGGCAGTGGTGCCGTCTGGGACAGGCAGGCCAATAATGTGAGTCCATTGCTCCTTCGGCACGAGGTGGGCATCAGGGTATCGGGCACGGAGTCCGCTTACCTTGAAAACAGGCAGTCCCTGTTTCTTGAGGGCAAACCTGAGGGTGTAGACGGAACCGTAGAGGGCTGGCATCAGCTCAGGAAAGACCTTGTCCGGCGCACCTTTGCCTCGAACCACCGCCATCTTTGCTGGTGGCATTTCCAGGATTTGAGGCTCTGTCTGAGACAATCTCTTTGGCGTCATCTGCATACCTCC
>JAENIS010000100.1 GCA_016844285.1 Dehalococcoidales bacterium | reverse complement strand
CGTATTGAGGCGGTCACAGGCAGGGGAGCGGAGCAATATATTACCCAGCGTCTAGCGGATTTAGCCAGGATTGCCCAGTATCTCGATGCCGAACCGGATAATCTTCTGGACAAGGCACAAAGCCTGTCGATTGAGCTAAAGAACGAGCATAAGCGGAGCGAGGCTTTGGAAATGGAGTTAGCTCACAGCTATGTTAGCTCACTAGCAGCTCGCGCCGAGAACATTAACGGAGTAAAGGTGGTGAGTGCTGAGCTCCCGTCCCACCGAATGGAGATACTGCGTGCCGTGACCGACTGGCTTAGAGACAATTTGAAGAGCGGGATTATCGTCCTGGGTTCAGTTTATGAGGATAAGCCAATTTTCATAGTTGGGGTCACTCCGGACCTGGTTAGCAGGGGCTACGATGCGGCTAAGATAGTCCGGGAGGTCGCTAAGGTAACCGGGGGGGGTGGTGGAGGCAAGGCAACTCTGGCACAGGCCGGCGGCAAAGATAAAGATAAGCTGGATGAAGCCTTGCGGCTGGTGAAAAAGCTAATTTAGTGATTACTGAGTAACCTATCCCCCTGCCCCCTTCCCTTGTCAAGGGAAGGGGGGAAAGTAAGAGAGGGGCGAAGCCCCTCTCTTGAGACTCTACCCCCTCTCCAGTAATGGAGAGAGGGACAAAGGGGGTGAGGTTAATAAACAAGCTCCTGATAAAAATACAAGGTGTTTATCATGCGCAGTCTGGGACTTGATATTGGTGATAGGCGAATCGGGGTGGCGCTGAGCGACCCGGGGGGTATTCTGGCCAGTCCCCTTACTATTATTGAGTGCCAGGATGAGCAACGGGACATCGAGGCGATTGTCACCATTGTTAATCAGCATCAGGTTGGCCAGATTATCGCCGGCCTGCCCCGCTCGCTGAATGGCAGTATTGGCCCGCAGGCGGAAAAGGTAGCCGCGTTCGTGGCGGTGTTACGCCGTCATACCGCAGTCCCGGTCGAGTTCAGGGATGAGCGTTTGACGACGGTATCGGCCCGGCGTCTGCTCCAGGAAGCACACCCCAAAAGGACAAAAACGAAACTCAGGGATGATGCCGTGGCGGCGGCCCTCATTCTGCAATCTTATCTGGATGAAAGACAAGGTGCTTAGGGATTATATCGAGGTACTTAAGCCGGGCGAAAGCATTCTGCTCACTTTTACCGGTATTGCCGCAGCTATCATCGCCGGTGATGGGCATCCACCTCTGGACAAGCTTCTTTTGGCTTTGATAGCGATTTTGTTCGCCAGCGCCGGTGTTAACGGCCTGACCAATTATCTGGACCGTGGTATTGATGCCCGTATGCAGCGTACCCGGTATCGAGCTTTAGCAGCAAAGCGCATTAATCCACCGGAAAAGGTGCTACCGTTAACTATCGGCCTGGTTATTATCGGATTAGCCCTTGCCTGGCAGCTACACCCCCTCTCTTTTTTGTCGGGAGTAGTCGGCACTGTGGCCGCCGTCGCCTGGCGGAAGAGGGTAACCTGTGTCTTTCCCCAGGGTTTGCTGGCTGGTTGTACTCCAGTACTGATGGGATGGCTGGCCATTAAACCGACCTTTAGCTGGGAGATTCTATGGCTGTGTGGTCTCATTGGTCTCTGGCTACCGCTCCATGTCTGGAGTGTGATGATTGCCAATCGAGAGGACTATATCGGCGCCGGGCTGACCTACTTCCCGATGAGTCGGCAGGTGGGTGAAGCTATCAAGGTGCTGCTTCTCTTCAGCCTGGCGCTGGGGGCTGTGGCCATCGCTCTTTATTTTGTGGCAGGCTTCACCCTGTTCTACCTGCTCGCGGCCAGTCTGCTGAGTCTGCTGATGGTTTATGCCAGTTTGCGGCTGGCGATTTCGAGCAACTCTCGTGATGCCTGGCGACTGTACAAGGTCTCTGCTTTTCCCTATATGGGTTTGCTCTTCCTGGCCATGTGTCTGGATATCTGGCTGCGGTAGCAGTCTATTATTTATGCTATATTTAAGTGTTATGGCATCAGGACTAATCCTTGCGAGCAGGTTATCGAGATATGGTAGCCGATAATTTATCCGCTGCGGAGATTACGGAGGGCTTAGCCACTCGCTTTGCCGGGCAAAGAGTTCTTTACTACCCCCGTCTGACTTCAACCATGGACATCGCCAGGCAGGAGGCGCAAAAAAAAGCCGCCGAAGGCACCATTGTTATTGCCGATGAGCAAACTGCCGCCAGGGGACGGTTGAAACGCGTCTGGATATCACCCGGAGGCAACATCGCCTTCTCTATCATTCTCTATCCCGGCATTGCCCACCTGCCTTACCTGATTATGCTGGCTTCCCTGGCGGTGGTGCATAGTATCGAGTCCGTCACCGGTTTGAAAGCGCAGATTAAGTGGCCCAACGATGTTCTCATCAATGGTCGCAAGGTCTGTGGGATTCTGATTGAGAGCGATGTCCGTAGCAACGTGGTGCACTACACCATCATTGGTATCGGGATAAATGTTAACCTCAGTCTGGCTGACTTTCCCGAGATTCGCTCTATTGCCACCAGTCTGGCCGACGAAGCGGGCCGGGATGTTTCGCGCTTGAGCCTGATACGGCACCTGCTCGTTGAGATAGAAAGCCGATACCTGGCCCTATTGCAGGGAAAGCCACCGTACGAAGAGTGGCGGGATAGTCTGATAACGCTGGGGAAGAGAGTGCGCGTCAAGACGGGCGAAATGGCCTGTGAAGGTTTTGCCGAATCAGTCGCCGGGGATGGCAGCCTTCTGCTCCGTCTCCCGGATGGCAGCCTGACCAGGATTATCGCTGGAGATGTCACCCTGCGTGACTAATGCGGTGATTGAAGGGGATTTCCCCTTCAATCACCCATTCCGTAACAAGCCTCTTTTGCTCTAGGGCTATTTGTCGGTCTTTTCTTTGGGGTTTGTATCCCCAGCCAAGCGGGAAAATGCTTTGAGAAAGTCTATCGGGATGGGGAAGATGATGGTACTATTCTTTTCTGCGGCTATCTCAACCAGTGTTTGCAGGTAGCGAAGCTGTAGGGTGGTTGGGTTACGCCCAATAATCGCCCCAGCTTGATCTAACTTCTCTGAAGCCTGAAACTCACCGTCGGCATGGATGATTTTGGCCCGTCGCTCTCTTTCCGCCTCAGCCTGAGCGGCCATCGACCGCCTCATCGTTTCCGGAAGCTCAACGTCCTTAATCTCGACGATACTCACCTTTATCCCCCAGGGTTCAGTCTGCTCGTCAATTATCTTTTGTAGCTTCTGATTGAGCATCTCCCTTTGTGCCAGAAGCTCATCAAGCTCAGATTGCCCAAGGACGTTGCGTAGCGTCGTCTGTGCGATGAGTGAGGTGGCACGGAAGTAATCCAGGACCTTGACTACGGCCGCTTGCGGGTCAACCACCCTGAAGTAGACCACTGCGTTTACCTTGATGGTGACATTATCCTTGGTAATGACGTCCTGTGGTGGCACATCCATGGTCACTACCCTGAGGTCAATCTTCACCATGCGGTCGACAAAGGGGATGATGACAAAGAAACCGGGGCCCTTGGCTCCAATCAGTCGTCCCAGGCGGAAAATGACCCCTCGCTCGTACTCCTGGACAATCTTGACGGCCATGGGAACAATCATGAGCACCAATAGCACAATGATACCGATAAGAATGGGTGTATTCATTCGTCTACCTCCTTTACGATTACTATTTTTTGTTGACGTATAGTTTTAAGCCATCGACCCTGGTAATCGTCACCTCCTCTCCTGGTTCCACAGGACCTGTCTCTGATACGGCTGTCCAGAGTTCGCCCTTAAAGAGCACCATTCCCTCCGGATTCAGGGCGACCCTGACGGTAGCCGTCTTGCCGATTAGCTCTTCCTTGCCGGTAGTTGCCTGACGGCGGTGAGCCGCAATGACCCGGCTAACCACGAAGACAAAGAAAGCAGTAATGATGATGGTGGTGGTAGCAATTAACCCGGGATTTACCTGAAACACGGGACCCCCCTTAAATAGAATTAGCGAGCCAAGCACCAGCGAAGTGATGCCTCCGGCAGTGAGCATGCCGAAGCTGTGAGTAAACAACTCGGCAGTGAAGAGAGCGAATGCCAGAACAATCAGGAGAATCCCGGCATAGTTTACCGGTAACACCCCCAGCGAGTAGAAAGCCAGCAACAGGGCAATGCCACCAATGACGCCAGGGAAAATCAGGCCGGGATTATACAGTTCGGCGGCGATGCCAATCATCGCCAGGCTTAACAGCAGGTAGGCGATATTCGGGTCACTGATGGCGTAGAGGAAGCTTTCGATTGTAGTCATCAGATTATGATTTATCGTCGCGTCTTTAGTGTGTAGCGTGACTGACCGGCCATCAAGCATGGCTACCTGCCGACCGTCAAGCTGGGTGATGAGGTCGTTAAGGTCAGGGGCAATCAGGTCAATGATATTGAGCTTCAGAGCCTGCTGTGCGTCGGCGGAAACGCTTTCTCTGACTGCTTTTTCCGCCCATTCCATATTACGTCCGTGAGCCTGGGCGAGACTCCTGATATAGGCCGCAGCGTCATTGACTACCTTCTCTTCCATCGTTTTCGACATTGTCGCCTCACCCCCGGCACCGACTGATACCGGGTGGGCAGCACCGATGGCAGTGCTCGGTGCCATGGCAGCCACATGAGCTGCCATGCTAATAAAGACCCCGGCCGAAGCCGCCCTTGCTCCCGAAGGAGAGACATAGACCACTACTGGCACCCGGGCATCAATGATGTCCTTGATAATATCGCGCATGGCTGTGTCCAGGCCACCGGGCGTATCGAGCTGGATAATACAGGCCACGGCGTCATTTGCTTCAGCCTGCTCAATACCGCGTTTGACATAATCAACGAGGACAGGGTTGATGGTGCCCTTGATATGGAGCACATCAATGGTGGGGGTCGCTGCCCGCACCCCGATAGCGACCAGGGTAGCGGTCAGTAGACCCAGTACCACCAGTACCAAAAGAATGCGCCTGATTTTGCACATAATACATCTCACCAGAAGATTACCGTGGATTGCAGCTATATTGTATAGTCACCAGTAAGCGATTGCAAATGGC
>JAENIS010000099.1 GCA_016844285.1 Dehalococcoidales bacterium | reverse complement strand
CCTGGAGGAGGTCGGCATCGGTTTCATGTTCGCCCCCGCCTTTCACCCGGCAATGAAGTATGCCGGTGCGCCGCGGCGTGAGATTGGCATCCGCACTGTCTTTAACATCCTCGGCCCGCTGACCAATCCGGCCGGGGCTAAGGCGCAGGTACTCGGTGTTGCCGATGGCACACTGCTGGAAAAAATGACCTCGGTGCTGAAAAGCCTGGGGTCGCAACATGCCCTGGTCGTCCACGGTGACGATGGCCTGGACGAAATCACCCTCACCAGCAAAACCCAGGTCTGCGAGCTGAATAATGGGAGCATCAGAAGCTATGCCATTGCCCCGGAGGACTTTGGTTTCTCCCGAACCAGCCCGGATAGCTTGAAAGGTGGTACGGCTGCGGAAAATGCAATGCTGCTGCGTAGTGTCTTAGCTGGTGAGCATGGCCCCCGGCGGGACGTGGTGCTGATGAATACTGCTGCCGCCTTGATGGCCGGGGATAGAGTCGCCTCGTTACAAAAGGGGATAGACCTGGCCAGAGAGGCGTTGGATAATGGTCGTGCCCTGTCCAAACTGGAGCAATTTATCGCGGTTAGCCAGAGGGTGTAAAATGATTCTCGACCAGATTGTCGCCGCTAGCAAGCTGGAACTCGAAGATAGAAAGCAGAACTTCCTATTGACCGAGCTGAAAAAGATAGCCGAGGCACAACCCCCGGTTCTGGACATGGCTTCAGTGCTGAGGGGCGACGGCATCAGGCTCATCGCCGAAGTGAAAAAGGCATCACCATCACGCGGCGTTATCCGCGCTGATTTTGACCCGGTGGCCATCGCCAGAATCTATGCCACCAATGGCGCTGCGGCGATTTCAGTGTTAACCGAGACCCGGTACTTCCAGGGTAATCTGAGCTACCTTGGCGCCATCAGGGAGGCTCTGGGAAAGAGATTACCCCTCCTCCGCAAGGATTTCATCTTTGACCCTTACCAGGTCTATGAAGCCAGGGCTTACGGGGCGGATAGTCTTTTGCTCATCGTCGCCATTCTGACCGCCGAGAAGCTGGCGGAGCTAATGGAGCTGACTCATGAGCTGGGTATGAGCTGTCTGGTAGAGGTGCATAATGAGGCTGAACTGGAGATAGCGCTGAACAGCGAAGCCAGGATTATCGGTATCAACAACCGGGAACTGAGCAGCTTTAACGTGGATATTGCCACGACCAGTCGCCTCCGGCCTCTTATCCCGGCGGATAGAATTGTCGTCAGTGAAAGCGGAATCAAAGACCGCCGCGACATCGCTAGGCTGAGGGAATGGCAGGTCGATGCCGTTCTCATTGGCGAAGCCCTAATGTCGGCTCCGGACATTGCGGTCAAGATGAGAGAGCTACTGTGACCAAAATCAAAATCTGTGGCTTATCTGAGATAGAGCCGACTCTGGTGGCGGTTGAAGCTGGGGCTGACTTTCTGGGGATGGTTTTTGCCCCCAGCCGGCGACAGGTCTCTCCGGCACAAGCGTTAGAGCTAGTCGAGGCACTCCACCGTCTGAAAAATCGCCCGGCGGTGGTCGGGGTTTTTGTCAATCTGAAAGCTGACGAGGTGAACGATATCGCCAACCAGTGTCACCTGGATTGGGTGCAGCTTAGCGGCGATGAGACCTGGGGCTACTGCCAGGATATTGAAAAGCCGGTCATCAAGGTCATCCATGTCTCCGGGAAAACGGCCGGAGACATCATGGCTGAAATAGAGAAGGGACACCGTTTGCTGGTAAAGAAAGAGTGCGTTTTCCTGCTTGACTCGTCATCCAGCGATAAATATGGCGGCACTGGGCAAGTTTTTGACTGGCAACTGGCCGGAGAAGCGTCCGCTCGCTTTCCCGTGATAGTTGCCGGCGGACTGACTCCGGGCAATGTAGGTCAACTGGTCAAAGAGGTTCGACCCTGGGGGGTTGATGTTTCTACGGGCGTTGAGAGCAATGGCCAAAAGGACATGGCCAAAATCCGGGCTTTTATTGAAACAGTCAGGCAAGCCGACGAGGCACCGGTTTTAGACGGAAGGAGGTAGTGATTGCTACCGGATAATCGAGGCTATTTTGGCGACTATGGTGGGCGATTCGTTCCGGAGACCCTCATGCCTGTCCTGGACGAGCTGGTGGCAGCCTATAGTGAGGCGAAGGCTGATGCCACTTTCTGGGATGAGTTCAATCGACTATCCCGTGATTATTCCGGGAGACCGACGCCACTCTACCTGGCGAAAAGGCTAACCGAGCGCTGTGCTGGCGCCCGGATATTCCTGAAGCGGGAAGACCTGGCTCATACCGGTGCCCACAAGATTAACAACGCTCTGGGGCAGGGCCTGCTTGCCCGCAGAATGGGTAAGCAGCGAATTATCGCTGAGACAGGGGCAGGGCAACACGGGGTGGCGACCGCTGCCGTCTGTGCCATGTTCGGGTTAGAGTGCATTATCTATATGGGCGAGGAAGATGTTCACCGACAGTCGCTCAATGTCTTTCGGATGAAGCTGATGGGGGCTGAGGTAAGGTCGGTTGCCAGTGGTAGCCGGACACTGAAGGACGCGGTCAACGAGGCGATAAGGGACTGGGTGACCAATGCCAGAGACACCTACTACCTTCTCGGTTCGGCGGTCGGTCCTCACCCCTATCCCATGATGGTACGGGATTTCCAATCCGTCATCGGCCAGGAGACGAGAGAGCAGATACTGGCTCAAGCCGACCGCCTACCTGATTATATCGTTGCCTGCGTTGGTGGCGGTAGCAATGCCATCGGCATTTTCTATCCCTTCTTGAATGATAGGGAGGTTAGTCTTATCGGGGTCGAGGCTGCCGGAAGGGGGCTTAACACCGGCGAACATGCTGCTTCGCTGGCTGCGGGCAGGCCGGGAATACTCCACGGGGCCAAGTCCTATGTCCTCCAGGATAGCTACGGGCAAATCAAAGAAACCCATAGCATTTCGGCCGGATTGGATTACCCCGGTGTTGGCCCCGAGCACAGCTACCTCAAGGATACCCAACGGGCGAGCTATGTCGCCGTGACTGACGATGAAGCCCTGGAGGGTTTTCAGCTACTCTGTCGTAGCGAAGGCATCACCCCGGCCTTGGAATCAGCCCATGCCCTGTTCTATGCGGCTAAGCTGGCCGGCTCTTTAGCCGGGGAGCAAATTATCGTGGTTAACGTCTCCGGACGTGGTGATAAAGATATGGGTATTGTCGCTCAGGCGCTGGGAGTGCAACTTTGAGCCGTATCGCTTCCGTCTTCCGCCAGCCGGGGCACAAAGCCCTGATGCCTTATGTTACCGTCGGTTACCCCAGTATCGAAGCCACTTTAGCGGTAGTTCCTCTACTGGCTAGCCATGGTTGTGATATTATCGAGCTTGGCATCCCCTTCTCCGACCCCCTGGCTGACGGCGTCACCATCCAGCAGGCCAGCTTTCATGCCTTGCAGAATGGCGTGACCCCACAGATTTGTCTTGAAGTCGCTGAGCAACTACGGAAGAAGGTAGAGATACCGCTGGTGTTTATGACCTATTTCAACCCGGTCTTCAGCTACGGCCTTGACGAGTTCGCCCAGGCCTGTACTCGTTGCGGTATTGACGGTTTAATTATTCCCGACCTGCCCCCGGAAGAAGGCTCGGAGCTTGAGAATATCACCCGGAGGCAGGGACTCGACCTCATCTACCTGCTGGCGCCGACCAGTACCGAAGAGCGTCTCAGGCTGGTAGCGGAGCGGTCGCGCGGGTTTATCTATCTGGTTTCAGTGACCGGGGTAACTGGAGCCAGGACTAACCTGCCCTCAGATTTGGCCGCCTTTGTGGCCAGAGTGAGGAAGGTTGCTACCCAGCCCCTCTGTGTTGGCTTCGGTATCGCCACTCCGGAACAGGCAAGACAGGTAAGCAATAGCGCCGACGGTGTTATTGTCGGCAGCCGTCTCATTCAGCTTATGGAGGCAGAGAACAATCTAGACTCGGTTAGCCATTTTATTACCGGTCTCAGGCACGCCCTCGATGAGCCAGCCGCGAAAGAGAAACCATAGAAGATACTCGTCTGCTTCTTAAAATAAGATGAGTTAGTCTTACTTCTTTTTCTTCTTCTCGTCGCGGTAAGGTTTATCCCGCGCTTCAATCCACTCCTTGACGGACATCTTACCCCTTTGGACACGCCCCGTTGGCAGATAGTCAGGATTTTCTCTACCGTAAGCGTGCCCTAGCTGGTGCAGCACAAAGGGGTTGAGCATAGAGTTTCGATACCCCTGCATATCCTGGGTAGCATTACATGACATCTTGGCTATCCTCAGGGCAAAGGGATGAGCTAGAGCGATTTTGTTGGCGAGATTCATCGTCTCTTCCTCCAGGTTCTCCCGCGGCACAACTCTGTTAACCATTCCCAGCCGCCAGGCCTCTTGTGCCGTAATGGGTTCAGCCGTGAAGAGAAACTCCTTGGCTTTTCTGACGCCCAGCTCCCAGGGATGGCTGAAATACTCCACCGCCGGTGTCCCGAATCTTTGTCCCATATCTACGAAACTAGCATCTTCAGAGGCGACGATGAGGTCACACATTGTGGCCAGAATGAATCCACCCATGATGCAGTGACCTTGCACCATGGCAATAGTTGGCTTCGGTATGTCACGAATGTATAGCGGGCCATCCAGCCATCGCCATGCCTCTCGAACGAACTGGTCCTCAATAGTATGCTGGGGATTTGATGGCGCCTGCTCTCTTTCCGCCCGCGCTTCCGGGGTTCCCAAATCGTGACCTGCGGAGAAGTCTTTACCGGCACCAGCCAGGACGATTACGCGTACATCTTCGTCCGCCTCTCCTTGTTTGAAAGCTGCTTGTATATCTTTGGACATTTGTATGCTCTCAGCATTTCGGTACTCGGGGCGATTCATCGTAATCTTAGCCACTCTGTCAATTTTCTCGTAAATCACTGTCTTGTAGTCCATGCTTGTCCTCCTTCTTTTTGATTTTGTAATCCTTTACCACTGGATTAGTCGCTATGGTAGCGTAACTGTTCGGTATAGTCAAGTGTGGCAAGATTCTAGCCTTGGTTAACCTCACCCCCTTAATCCCCCTCTCCTTAAAGGAG
>JAENIS010000098.1:7206-7748 GCA_016844285.1 Dehalococcoidales bacterium | reverse complement strand
CGGCACCCCGATTGGGCTAATTATCATACCACCAGCGCGCCCCGCAGCTACCATGAGGCTCAGATGAGTCTACCCTATTCAGTAGCGATTGCCCTTATCGAAGGTAAGGCATTACCTGAGCAATACGCTGAGGAAAAGCTGAAGACGGCTCAAGTTATCGTACTTTCCCAAAAGGTCAGGATTACCAGTGATGCCTCTCTACCTCGTGGTGTATCCTGCGCGATGAAAATCGTCATGATGGATGGTACTGCTTATGAAGCTCAGGTGGACTATGCTAAAGGCTCGCTGGAAAACCCGATGACTGATGAGGAGCACAGAGCTAAGTTCAGTGCTTTAGCCTCTCTATTGCTGTCAAAGAAGAATATAGCACAGATAGTTGATGTGGTGGCTAAGCTTGAGGAGCTTGAAGATATCTCACCGCTTTGTCGACTTATTTATTGACCATTAAGAGGGGGGAGAGATGAATATCGAAGATGAGCTGCTGCGTGGAGCGATTGACCTTCATGCCCATTGCTGGCCGGAATTCAGTCTTCAAATGCGGG
>JAENIS010000098.1:0-7163 GCA_016844285.1 Dehalococcoidales bacterium | reverse complement strand
AATCTGGGGGGCTTAAGCCCTTTCGCGGTAGAACTGGCGGGGGAACTGGGGGCTAAGGTCGTCTGGATGCCGACCTGGAGCGCGAAAAACGGTCTCCGCAAAAGTGGCGTGTTCATGGCAAGAATGAAAGGAATCATGTCAACCATTGACCAGATTGTGCCCTCACCGGAAGCCGGGGTGACCGTTCTCGATGAGGATGGTCGTCTGCTGCCTGTAGTTCATCAGATAATGGCGATGATTAAGAAGTATGATATGGTCCTTGCCACCGGTCACCTGTCTATCGAAGAAAGCCTCGCTTTAGCCGGGGCGGCAGAGAGAGCCGGTATCAAGCTGGTGTTAACTCATGCTCTCAACAGGCAAGTGGACGCGTCGATTGAGCAGCAGAAAGAGATTGTCAAAATGGGTGGCTATATCGAGCATTGCTATATCACGACGATGCCTTTGCACGGGAGGCTGGAGCTAAGCGCTATCGCCGAGTCAATCAAAGCAGTTGGCCCAGAGCACGTCATTATTACGACTGATGCTATTTGTGCCTGGAATGCGCCTCCACCCGAGCTGATGCGGATGTTTATCGGTTCCCTGCTGGCTCTCGGTATCAGTGCAGAAGATGTCAAGAAGATGTCCCACGAAAATCCGGCAAAGCTGCTCGGATTACCATCCGAGGCAGACGAAAAGGAGTCAAGATAAGATGAATAAGGAACCTACCCGAGAATTAGCCCGTTTTGTATCTGAGTTGACCTACGAGAAGATTCCCCCACCAACTATTGAGCATATCAAGCTATGCCTGCTGGACACTCTTGGCTGCGGACTTTTTGGTTCCACACTCCCCTGGGCAAAAATAGTCGCCGATTTTGCCAGAGACATGGGCGGGAAACCGGAATCCACTGTTCTGGGGCATCACCTCAAGATAGCGGCACCTAACGCCGCCCTGGCCAACGGAACGGCGATACACTCCTTTGAGCTTGATGACCTGCACAAGACCGCTATCGTCCATCCCGGTTCGATAGCAGTTCCTCCGGCTTTAGCCCTGGCAGAATCTATTGGTGGCTGTAATGGTAAGGAATTCCTGACTGCAGTGGTGGCGGGATATGAGGTTGCCATCCGCGTGGGGATGAGTGTCGGCACCTCCCATCTGCAAAAAGGTTTCCACCCTGCGGCAACCAATGGCACCTTTGGTGCTGGTGCTGCGGCCGGGAGAATAATCAGGCTGGACCCGGATAAGATGACTCATGCCCTGGGTATTGCCGGAACTCAGGCCGCCGGTTTAATGGCAGCACAATACTCGGCGATGGTGAAACGGATGCATGCCGGCAGGTCTGCCCAGAGCGGGGTCTACGGGGCGCTATTAGCCCAGAGAGGACTCACCGGTATCACCAATATTCTGGAAGCGGAGTATGGAGGATACCTCAGTACGATGTCTGACGCCAGTGACATGGAAAAACTGACCGTGGGGCTGGGAGAAAAGTTTGAGGCGGCGCGGGTTGGATTTAAACCCTATGCCGCTGGCGGGAGTACCCACACCTCACACGAAGCAGTAAAGTCCATAATGGAGAAAAATAGCCTTACGGCAGATATGATTAGCAAAATAACCATCCATGCCACCACTGCCACCTATCAGCACACCAGCTGGGAATACAAGCCGGAAGGGGTCACTGCTGCTCAAATGAACACGCAGTATGTCGTGGCAATCACGGCTCTGGAACATGATATCTTCATTGACCAGTTCACTGAAGAAAAAGTCAACGACCCCAGGGTAATCGAATTCAGTCGCAAAGTAGAAGTTATTCCTTCCCCCGAGCTGGATAGGCTGGGACCAGAATTGCGCCATGCGGTTATTGCTGAGATAATGACCACAGACGGGAGAACCTTTAGAGAACGGACTGACACAGCTAAGGGGAGTGAGCGAAAACCAATGAGTAATGATGAGGTACTCCGTAAGTACCGAATCCTGGCGGGTAAGGTATTAAACAAAAGCCGTGTTGCGGCGCTGCAGGACGCAGTGCAAGATATAGAAAAAACCAAAGACATCAGGGAACTGGCACCATTGCTGATGCCCTAATGGGGCATGAGTGATGCTATTCAAATAGAAGATGTCATTCTGGCGAAGGCCAGAATCCAGATACCACCCTGCTCCTGGATTCCAGCGTAGGCTGGAATGACGGTTATTGAACGTATACAGACTATTATGAGACACTTGGTAAGTAAAAGAGCGGGGCGAAGCCCCGCTCTTAACCATATTCCCCCTTATCTTATTAAAGGCAGGGGATAGGTTGTGAAACAACCTTATTTTAGGGTGTCGTGATTCGCGGCTTTCTTTTAGTAGACTACCAGAGCTACATTACTTTATATCTTGGCCCATCACCGCCCTCGGGCACTTCCCATTTTATCACCTGGCGCGGGCATTTTACCCGGCAGGTTTGGCAGTGCAGGCAGTTGGAGGGGCTTAACATTAGCTTACCTTCTTCAGTACGGTAAACCTCTCCCGGGCAGAAAAAGTCACAGGGGTGGCAGTCAAACTGTTGGTCACAGACAATGCATTCTCTGGGGTCAAGGATGGTAATGTGGGAAGGCTCATCCTCCCGATGGATAGTACCGGAGAGGCTGACGGCGCTCAACCGGTCAATACCGCCGGCAGTCGGTCTGGCGAGCTTGTCTCCGGTCATGCTTGAGTAATCTGGTTTGGTGCCCAATCTTACGGGTAGCCACTGCTGGATAAAGGATGCCGGGGCACCGAGATATACTCCTGCTCTGCCGGCTTTGCTGAAAACCTGGCGGTAGTTTTTACCCTGGCGCATCTCCCGGATAACAAAGGTTTGTTCCAGCATATCTTCATATGTTTTGAGACTACGCCGGGAGAAATCCTGTTCTTCGATAGCCTTGAGAATCGCTTCGGCGGCGACCATTCCCGATTTGATGGCATAGTGCAGTCCTTTGAGTTTTCGGACGCTGGTCAGACCGGCGGCATCGCCAATGATGATAGCCCCATTAGTGGCCAGTTGCGGTACAGAATAGTAGCCGCCTTCGGGGAGGGTTTTGGCGCCATAGGCGCTGACCTCACCTCCTTCAAGCAGTCCTTTGATAAGACGATGGGACTTAAAGAGCTGAAGCTCTTTTTGGGGATTGAGGTCGCAATAGCGCCAGTCCAGAGCCAGGACGAGAGCCACGGCGACCGTGTTTTCCCCCATACTGTAGATGGTACCGCCGCCGAAAATATCAGGCGTCAGGCGCTTGTTGGGGAAACCGAGGGTATGGATGACCCGGTTAAGCCCAAAATTATTCTTCTCCGGTAGCTTGATAATCTCCTTGACACCGAGAGAATGGACTTGTGGGTTGCGCCCCCGGCCGAGTTCGAATCTTTTGACCAGTTCTTCAGATAGCTGACCCAGGGAACCCTCGCCAAAAACAGTCACTTTAGCCTCAATTACTTCTCCCGGGACATAGTTTGGTTGCTGCCTGCCTTCTTTATCGAGTCCCTTGTCACCGAGCTTCACCCCTTTCAGCGAATTACCCTCGGTCACAATCTCTTTGGCGGCAAAGCCGGTATAAATCTCAACACCCAGTCCGCGGGCGATGCCTGCCAGCCAGTTGGTCAGCGCACTGATGGAAATCGTGTAGTTCCCCTTGTGATGCATGTATGATGGTATGATTGCTTCGGGGAGTTTTATCGCCCTTTCTTTGCCGAAAAGAAAAACTATCTCGTCCTTTTCGACACGGTTGGCCAGCATTTTGGTGACGAAGGCATCCTTCTTCTCCCTCCAGTCGGGAATCAGCTCATCCAGGACATCGGCTTCAAAGACGGCCCCGGAGAGATTATGCTGGCCGAGCTTATCCGCTTTTTCGATGACAACGACGGACTCGTTTCTGCCCTTTTGCTTGAGGAGTTGCTTGAGCTTGATGGCTCCAGCCAGGCTCGCCGGACCGGCACCAACAAAGAGGACATCTACTTTATTTAGTATCAAAGTTATACTCCTTTTGCATTCAGCGCTTTGATAAGTTCCGGGACAACCTCTTCCAGATTGCCGATGATGCCGAAATCAGCCATTTTGAAGATACGGGCACCGGGGTCTTTGTTGATGGCTACGATAATATCCGAGTTTTGCATTCCGGTGAGGTGCTGCACTGCTCCTGAGACTGCCACGCCGAGATAGAGTCTTGGTTTGACGGTTTGACCAGTCTGACCAATCTGATGGCTGCGGTTAATGCATCCGGCCTCGACGGCCAACCGGGAAGCACCCACCATCGCTTTCTCCCCCAAAAATTTGCTCAGGCTATCCGCCAGTGGATAGATGTACCGGTCAAAGCCTTCTTTCGTTTTGCAGCCGACGCCGCCACAAACAATCACTACTGCCTCTCCAATCTCAGAGGTAAGCGGTATCAATTCGGCGGAAACGATGCTGGCGCCCAAGTCAGATTCGCTGATATTGGGAGTATGCTCAATGACTTCGCCTGGTCGTTTGTAGTTGGGGGGCAGAGCTTGCACGACGCCGGGCCGGGTGGTGGACATTTGCACCATTGAGTTTTGCGTGACGATGCTGGCCATAATGTTGCCACCTAAGGCGGGTCGTGTTTGCATCAAGATGGCGGTATGTTCCTTGTCACCTCTCTTCAGGTCAACAATATCCAGCCCGGTGCAATCAGCCGTCAGTCCTGAACCGACGCGATAGGCAACCCGTGGTCCTAGCTCCCGGCCGATGGGGGTGGCGCTGAAGAGCATCATCTGCGGTTTATATTTGGTGATAAGCTCGGTGATGGTTCGAGAGTAGGGGAGGGGCAGGAATCTTGCCAGTAGCTCATGTTCGGCAAGATAGACCCGGTCCGCTCCGTAGGCGAGCAGTTCACGGGCCAGCTTTTTGACGCCTTTGCCGACGAGGACGGCGCCCACCTTTTCATTGAGCAGACCGGCCAACTCCGTGGCTTTGCCCAGCAGCTCAAAAGAAGCCGGGTTTATCTCGCCGTCTTCCTGTTCGGCGTAGACCCAGACCTCTCCTTTATAATCGGGCTTTTTACCTTCGGGTAAATGGTATTGGGCCTTTTGCTCCTTTTTCTCAGTGCCCCCTGATTTGTTGACATAGGCTTCTTTAAGCATCCTGGCCAGTTTGGCCACATCCTTTTCCAAAATACAATTTCTCTGGTTGGCTTCTCTCGGTGAGAAGATTCGCACCACGTTTGTCTTCGAGCCGCTTAAGCCGATACGGGATTCGTTGGCATTGATATCGCTGGCACTCCACTGGTATATTTTTTGTGAGTATGCCCATCTGGTCCGGCTGAAAGAAGTATTCGGTGGTTGTGTCCACTGGGTGACGGTTACCATGCAAGGGTAGCTAAGGGGGCTGACTGTTTCCGTGCCTCTGCGGGTAATTCGTTGCAGATGAAGGTGACCGTTATTGAACTTAAAGGAAGTGGCATAGGCGATGTGGACAATGCCCAGCTCTTCGGCAACCTGGGGTGGGACTTGAGCGGTATCACCATCAATGGACTGCATGCCGCAGACAACGACATAGTTACGGTCGCCGCCGAAAAGCTCCTTTTCAATTTTTCGGATGGCCTCCGCCAGGGGGTAGGCCGTCGCCGGGGTATCGGCACCGCCAAGTTTACGGTCAGTAAGCAGGACACCGGTGTCAGCACCAACGGATAAGGCGTAACGCAACACTTCTTCGGCAAAGGGTGGTCCCATAGTCAGACTGACCATATTACCCGGCTGCTTCTCTCTCATGCCGAGAGCGAAGGCCAACGCCTGCTTATCAAGCTCATTGCAGACGTTATCCAGCAAGCCTCTTCTGAGTGTGCCCCGCTCCCAATCCCAGGCCTCTTTAGGGATATTTTTGATGTCGGGCACCTGTTTGACCAGGACGATATAGTTCATCTTACCTCCTTCGTCCATTATTGGCGCGACTCACTCTTGGTTGGGTGTGAGATGTTTCTCTGGGGGAAAACTGCGTATGGCTGCTTGCCGTCAAGCAGGCGTATGAGGTTGTTTATCAACCCCTCACCCTGTATCCCTCTCTCCTTATAAAGAGGAGAGGGAGAGGGGGATGGGTTGCTAGATAATCTTGGATTTTGGAATGCTTGAGTCCTATGGCGAAGTCGTGTTACACGCTCGTCGTAATCGGGATAGTGCCTGATATGGCTAAAAGCCTTTATCAACAACATAAGCAGTCAGGTCAGCCAGACGGCAGCTATAGCCCCACTCATTATCATACCATGCCATCACCTTGACCATATTGTCGGCGATGACCAGAGTGCTCATTGCATCAATGATACAACTGGCAGGATTGCCTTTGAAGTCCATGCTGACCAGTTCTTCCTGGCAATATTCCATAATGCCCTTCAGCGAGCCATCGGCGGCGGTCTTAAAAGCCTGGTTTACCTGTTCCACCGTGACGTTTTTAGCCAGGTCAGCCACCAGGTCGACAACAGAGACGGTGGGTACTGGCACCCGTAAGGCGATGCCGTGAATCCGGCCTTGGAGTTCAGGAATGACCAGGGCGACGGCTCGGGCGGCGCCGGTAGTGGTGGGGATAATGTTCATCGCGGCGCTACGTGCCCGGCGCAAGTCGCTATGGAAGGTATCCAGAATCCTCTGGTCGTTGGTGTAAGCGTGAACCGTGGTCATTAGCGCCCTGGTGATGCCGAAACTCTGGTGTAATACTTTCGCCAGAGGGGCGACACAGTTGGTGGTGCAGGAGGCATTGGAGATAATGTTGTGTTTAGCGGGTAGATACTTGGCTTCATTGACACCGAGGACAATGGTGATATCTTCATTACGGGCCGGGGCGGAGATGATTACCTTCTTTGCCCCACCCTTGAGGTGGGCGGCGGCTTTGGCGGCATCGGTGAAGAGGCCGGTGGATTCGATGACGATGTCCACACCATATTGCTGCCACTTGATGTTCGCCGGGTCGCGCTCCGAAACTACCTTAATCTCTTTACCGTCAACAATAATGGCATCCTTGGTGGCTTCTACTTTGCCAGGGTAAGGGCCATAGGTGCTGTCCCATTTGAGCAGGTGAGCGTTGCTTTTGGCGTCAGCGAGGTCATTAATCGCCACTACTTCCAATTTGCCGGCGTAGCGCTGGTTAGCTGCCTTGAAAGCCAGTCTGCCGACACGCCCAAAGCCGTTGATACCGATTTTTGTTGTCATTTTTCCCTCCTGATGATAATTT
>JAENIS010000097.1 GCA_016844285.1 Dehalococcoidales bacterium | reverse complement strand
CCCGAGACCGAAGTCTGGGTCTCTGGCTTGGTCGCCCCCAAGGCGGCCTGTGTTTCCCTGGAGTCATCGATGGGGCATCGCCAGATGGGTGGGGCCGGGCCTAGCCTACCTGGTCTAGCTGGTTTCTCCTTCACCTGGGTAATTGAGAAGGGAAAGCTAAAGACTGGCCTTCCCCTTGGCCCACTCCTCGACCGGATGGGGCCGGAGGATGTTTACATCAAAGGGGTAAATGCCATTGACCCCAATAATATGGTGGGGGTGCTTATCGGCAACAAGGTGGAAGGGGGCACCATCGGTATGGTGACATCCCGGGCTAAGCGCCAGGGATTTAAGATGGTCTTTCCCGTTGGTCTGGAAAAGCTGATTCCGGTACCCATTAAAAAGGCGTCCGAGGCAGCCGCTTTTAGAAACTCCCTGGATTACTCGATGGGTTCGCCCTGTGCCCTGTTGCCCTGTGAAGGGCTGGTGGTAACCGAGCCAAGAGCTATCGAGCTTCTTACCGGGGCGACCGCTATCCCCATCAGTGCCGGGGGTCTTGGTGGTGCCGAAGGGGCGATAACCATGATTGTCACCGGGGATGAGGGGCAGGTAACTAAAGCCATTAACTATATCGAGGGGGTCAAGGGAGCCAGACTGCCCAGGGAAGTGCGAGTGAGCGACTGTGCCGATTGTGAGCGGGAGCGGTGCAGCCTGCACGGAGCCAATAAGCCCTGGTGCTAAAGAAGTCAGAGAAGCTGAGCATGTGGCAGGTCATCGGGCAAACCAGGGCCGTGTCCTTCTTCCAACGTAGTCTGGAGAAGGGTTCCCTGGCTCATGCCTATCTCTTTGTCGGGCCGGCTCATGTCGGCAAGATGACACTGGCACTGAATCTGGCCCAGGCACTGAACTGCGAAAGGGCGGAGGTTCCCTGTGGTGAATGTACTTCCTGCCAGCAGATACTCTCTGCCAGGCACCCCGATGTCCAGGTTATCAGTTTGAGCCGTGACGCCGAGCCTGAGGCCAGGGCACGGGCAGAAATCAGTATCGACCAGGTGAGGCAGCTCCAGCATTCTGCCAGTTTACCCTCCTTTGCCGGCAGGTATAAGATATTTATCATTGATGGGGCGGAGTTACTATCCACCGAAGCGGCTAATTGCTTGCTCAAGACGCTGGAAGAGCCGGTAGGCAGAGTGGTCTTCATACTATTGACGGCTAATGAGCGGCTGCTACCAGCGACCGTAGTCTCTCGCTGCCAGCGAGTGGAGCTCTTGCCCCTGGCTATTACCGAGATAGAGGCAACTCTCAGTAGTCGCTGGGGAGTTGAACCAGAACGAGCCAGGCTGCTGGCGCGGCTTTCTCATGGTGGTCTTGGGTGGGCGGTGCTGGCCGCTGGTGATGATGTGTTGCTCAAGCAGCATACTGAGCGTCGTGACGAGCTGCTTGATATGGTTAATGCCGATTTTGAAAAGCGTTTTGTCTACGCTGACCGGTTGGCCGCTCAGTTTAGTCAGAATCGGGCGCTGGTTCAAGAGCGACTGGATTTGTGGCTTGATTGGTGGCGGGACCTGTTGCTGGTTAAGGCCGGATTAACTGAGGCCGTGACCAACGTTGACCGGTCAGGCAGGTTGGTTGAGATGGCAAAGGATTACAGCCTCCACCAGATAAGGGCTTTTATTGGCGGTATTCGGACGGCGGGGGAACAGCTCAGGCAGAATGCCAGTCCGCGTTTGGTGCTTGAGGCTTTGATGCTCGGTTTACCGGAATCAAAAAATGTGTCCACTTCGAGGTAAAGCATGGCTGAGATTGTCGGTGTGCGATTCAAAGAAGCCGGTAAAGTATATTACTTTGACCCGGCTGGTCTTGAACTGAACTTTAATGATGCTGTTGTCGTCGAGACAACCCGCGGCCCGGAGTTGGGTAAAGTGGTCATCGCCCCCAAACAGGTACTGGTCAATGAGGTTGACAAACCGTTAAAGCCAGTCCTGCGCAAGGCAGAGCCGGAAGATATTAAGCGTGCCCAGGAAATTGAGACCAAAGAGCGGGAAGCAATGGCCGAATGCAGCAAGTTGATTGCCCGGCTGCATCTACCGATGAAGACGCTATCAGCGGAATATACTCTTGATGGCAATCGTCTTACCATCTATTTCAGCGCTGCCGAGAGGGTTGACTTTCGTGAGTTGGTTCGTGAGCTGTCAGGCCTGTTGAAGGTGAAGGTTGAGCTGAGGCAATTGGGGCCGAGGGATGAAGCCAAGCTTATCGGTGGTTGTGGCCGGTGTGGTCGCTTGCTGTGTTGTGCCACTTTCATGGACGATTTTGTTCCGGTTTCCATCAAAATGGCCAAGGAGCAGGGTTTGCCACTGAATCCGCTGAAAATTTCCGGTGTTTGTGGCCGCTTAATGTGCTGCCTGGTCTATGAAAATGAGCAATATCGCCTGATGAAGGAGAAGTTCCCCAAGCAAGGTCAGCGGGTATCCACTGCCTCGGGCATAGCGAAGGTAGTGGGGAGCAATCCGTTGAAGGGGACAGTGCTGGTTGAGATCGATGAGAGCAAGGCGAATCTGGAATTACCGTTAGACCAGATTACTATCGAGGGTGGGCAAATACGTGAGCCACGAAAGGCTAAAGAGTAGCCTCCAGAGACCATCCTTTACCGAGGAAAAGCTGTTTGGGGTACAGGGCTACCACGACATCGCTGGTATTGACGAGGTGGGGCGTGGTGCTCTGGCCGGCCCGGTGATGGCGGCGGCCGTTATTCTCCCTGATGGTATGGATGTCCCCTGGCTAAGCCTGGTAAGAGATAGCAAGCAGTTAACCCCGGAGAGGCGTGAACTCCTCTTTCACAGTATTCGAGAAACCGCCGTCGCTATCGGGGTCGGCTCTGTCTCTGCTGATGTCATCGATGCCGTGGGTATCGTTCCAGCGACAAGGCTGGCGATGAAGATGGCGATAGAAAGGCTTTCCCCGCCGGCTGAGGCTCTGCTTATCGACTATCTGCATCTTCCTGAGGTTAGATTGCCCCAAAAGGGGGTGACTGACGGTGATAGCCTTTGCTTTTCGATCGCCTGTGCCTCCATCATTGCCAAAGTGACACGTGACCATCTCATGGCCGAGCTTGATAAAGCTTATCCCGGTTATCTGCTAGCTCAGCATAAAGGTTACGGTACCGAAAAGCACCTCACTTGCCTGCGCCAGCTCGGTCCATCTCCTATCCATCGTCGCTCCTTTCAGCCAGTCAAGGACGTCATCAACCTGTCTTTAAGCAACCTGTCCTACTGACATTCCTCCTTTAGTAAGGGCTTTGTATCAAAAGTGATTTCCTCCATGTCACCCTGAGCGTAGCGAAGGGTCTCGGGGTGGTGGGGGCTATCGGCTCACTGCCGACCCCACGCCCAGATTCTTCGTCGCTTCGCTCCTCAGAATGACATTTGATACAAGACTCGGTAACGGAGAGGGGGTTTAAGAGAGTGAGGTTATCATCATGACAGAACGAGCAATGAGACGCAGGGATACGGGCATTCTTGGTGAAAAACTGGCACGTGATTTTCTAACAAAGCGGGGCTATCATATCCTGGAAAACAACTATCGCTGCCCCGAAGGTGAAATCGATATTATCGCCAGGCACAATGATTCCCTGGTTTTTGTGGAGGTCAGAACCAAAACCGGCCGTGGTTTCGGCAGTCCGGAAGAATCAATCACTCCGGCCAAGAAACGCAAGCTAAAGACGGCTGCCCTTCGTTACCAGCAAACTCATGACAGTCTACCGTCATCCTGGCGAATTGATGTGGTCGCCGTGGAGTTTGACCAAAAAAGGCGGCTATTACGACTGGAGCTGATTGAAAATGCGGTCTCTGACGAATGACATCAGCATGGTCAACTTGACGGATTAGCCTGGTAATGATAAGCTTTGGTTAGTGACGAAATTGCAGAGGAGGTTACCATGAAAGAGCGAGAAACAGTCGAAGCCGTACTGGAGAAGATACGCCCGGCTTTAATGCGTGATGGTGGCAATGTAGAGCTGGTTGATGTCACTGATGGCACGGTCAAAGTGAGGTTGGTCGGGGCTTGCGGCGACTGCCCGATGTCGACGATGACACTGAAGATGGGCATCGAACAGCTTCTGAAGCAGGAAATCCCGGAAGTGAAAGAGGTAGTCGCTGTCTAAGCGATGAGCGTCCGATACGCGCATCTGGAACTGTCTTTGCTTCGCCCCGATGAAATCGGGGCGAAGCAATCCGTATAAATCTTTGAGATTGCTTCGTCGTCCTTCCTAGACAGGAAGGACTCGTAATGACAGTAGAATCAACCAAATGCAAACAGAACCCTTTAGCTGGCCACCTTGAGCCACATCTTGAAAGCGACTAGGCAGCTAGTTTTACAGCCAAAGGGCAATCAGGGTCTGATTGCAATCTATCCCCCAGCAGCCTTGTCGTCCGGGCGAGACAGCCACGGCAGGAATCAAACTGCGGACATTCCCCACAGGCCCCTTTCCTCACCCTCTGGTTAGCCCAATTCGTCAATACGTCGCTGGACTGCATTGTCCGCCAGATGTCACCAAGAGACTCCCTGACGGCATTGCCAAAGGTGAGTTCCTCAGCACAAAACATGCAGGGACGGACACTACCGCTTGTCTGAATATAGAGTGAATGTTTGGCGGCACATCCCGTCACTTCCGGTATCGTAATCCCATTCTCCGTCTTACTGAGGGCAAAGGAACACCGTGCAGAAAGGTTCCACAGGAAAGGCTCATCATAGAAAATATCCAGTCTACTCCCGCAGCCATATATTTTCCGGGCAGCGGCAGCCTGCTCCGATGGAGTCAGGGCATACTGCTGGTAGTATTTCACGGAAGCCTCATCGGTGCCGAACGGTTTCAACGGCAAAAAAATGATGCTCTCTCCACCGAGGCTTTCAGTCAACTGAATAAGGTCTTTGACCTGTCCCAGATTCAGTCTGGAGAGGACAGTGGTTAAACCGCGGAACATTCCCTCTCCAGCGCACCTCGCCATCCACTCCCGGGCAACATCAAAGCTGGCGCCGGTGTATTCGTAAACATCAGCGCTGGCGCCATCGATACTGAAGAGAATCTTGGGTGAGAAAGCAGCCAGCTCCTTTAGCCGGGCTTCGTTGAAAGCGTTGCCGTTGGTGATGATAAAGACATCAATCCCGGCCTCTCGGAACATGGTGCCGATTTCGGGCAGGTCGCCACGTAACAAAGGCTCTCCTCCTTCGAGTATCACCCACCTTGGTGCCAGCTCAATAATATCCCGGGCCACCTTCACTGCTTGAGCGTGGGAGAGCTCTCCTCCTTCCATACCCACACAATGCCGGCAGTTCAAATTGCAGAGGCTGGTGATTGCCCAGTCTACGTAGATGGGTCCCTTCACAATCTCGCCC
>JAENIS010000096.1 GCA_016844285.1 Dehalococcoidales bacterium | reverse complement strand
GATCATATGGGACCAGGCATGATCGATCCCATACAAACCGCCCATCCCATATAACCGCGTAACACCCATAGAAACCCCCTTACCGGTTCCTCCATCTTGGCCCCGAGCGTGTCAGCCGTTTCCAGGGGAGACCGTGCCTGCATCCTCTAACTCTTCTTCCTGTGAGCTTTGCGTCGGGTAACATTTATATGTTTTGTTAAGCCATCCTGACTCTTGCCTTGTGATTAGTTGCACTTGCAGGAGCACGGTATATAATGGGGTCAACCCGGGATAACGGGCGCTTGGACGAAAAGGCGACTTTGCGGCTCAAAGGGGGGAAGAGGAAGTGAAAGTCAAGACGCAGTTCAAAATGGTGGCGGGTGGTGCGACAGGCTATAAGATTATGGGAATATTCTCCGTAGAGACACTACCGGATGAACCGTATGTTCTTCTGCGTATCGAGGGCGATGAACCTGTAGTGAGGAGCCTGGAGTACACTCCTGGCCCGCCTTACCCCTGCACCAGAGATTTTCCTACTAAAGCCGAAGCAGAGGCTTTCGTGGAAAAGCTCGTCGCAGCTTGCCGCAACCTAAAGCAGGACTGGGAGAGTGTGGGAATTCCCGCTAGCCGTGAAATAGAGATCTAAGCTGGCATCGGCAGCGGGCGACCATAGGAGGTTTTAAATATGGTAAGAGGTGCACCTTTGCCACCTGTGGGGCCCGGCAATACCGCCCTGGTGGTGCATGACATGCAGAATGATTTTATTAGAGAGTCCGTCACCGCAAAACCTGAAATGAGAGAGGTGGTGAGGCGCGTAAGGGCGCTTATTGGTGTTGCTCATTCGCTCCCCATACCTGTAATCTATACGCGAGTTGAGAACAATCCGGCTATCGGCTATCCCTCCGAGCGGGCTCCATATCTCCGGCGGCAGGGGCCCGATGTCTGCGTCAAGGGCACGCCGGGAGCGGAAATCATTGATGAACTAAAGCCCCGGCCTGCCGACTACGTGGTGACGAAGGTCCGCTCCAGCGCGTTTTACGGGACTCATCTGGAAGCCCTGCTTCGGGTCAAAGGCGTTTGGATCCTGATTGCGGTGGGCGGCAGCACGAACTGGGGCGTTGAGTGGCTGGCAAGAGACGCCAGGTGCAGAGATATTGTAACCATCGTGTTAAGGGACTGCACCTATTCACGTACAGAAGAAGCCCAGAATGCCAGCCTTGCCAACATTGACGACTTTATCGGCTGCGTGATGAGCTTTGACGAGGTCATGCAGATCCTGGCGAAGTATTCTGGTAATGCTATGAAGAAATAGAGCCTGCCATCGACGGCGGTCTCTACTGGCTTACCCGATTACCGCGCTCCGAAGACGTCTTTGGCGAACTCCGTGGCCACCTTGGGTTTCTCGGGATCTATATTGGTAGGGGATTCCCACAAGGTGAAGAGCTCCGGGCGCATTTCGCGAATGGTCAGCCATGTCCAGTGACGTCTGTCCTGATACTGGAAGCCTCTATCATCTTCCCCATGGCTGCATGTGCTCGACTACCATAGAGGCGGCTTGTATGGCTCCGTCAGGGTATGCCCGTCAAGGGGCGGCGTAATCTTATCCAGGTCCAGGCCGAACCTCTTCAGGATGGTCGGGGCGATATCGGCGCGTTCCCCACGGCGCAACACCTTGGAATCATTGGTAGCCAGAAAGACGTAAGGGGCGTCGTTATGGCTCGTCATGCCCTCGTCGAACCCGTGGTCAGCGGTGACATATAGCAGCGTCTTGTCATAGATGCCCAGCTCCTTTAGCTTTTCCATAATCCGGCCGGTCCAGGTGTCGGCGGATATGAGCGCATCATTATACTCCTTGGAGTTTTCACCAAATCCGTGGCCCTTTTGGTCCACCTCGGCAAAATGAACAAAGAAGAAGAAGGGCTTGTCTTTGTATTGCTCAAGAAGCTCAACGGCCTTCGCGCCCACTCCCTCATCCTTTACCAGACCGTTGATAAACACATCCATCCCCTCTTTTGTGTAATAGTAAGGCTTGGCCGGGACGAGGTCGTACCTCACACCCCATTCGACTACGACCGTGCCCTCTGGCCTTTCCCCTTCCTTAAGGGGTTTGCGCCGCGGTGGGTCCGCGTCCACGTTCCCCTTTTTGCCGACCACGGCTACCGTAACGAAATTCTCGCGGCCAAAGAACTGCTCCAGGCGCTCAAAGACGGTGTAACCTTTCGATATTGGCCCGTAGCGGCCGTTGCTGAAGACGCCGGTCATCTCCGGCTCGTAGCCCGTAAGAATTTGGGTCCAGCCAGCCTTGGTGTCCGTCGCCCTGAGAATATCGATAGCCACCAGGGTCCCCTCAGAGCTCAGCTTCTGGAGGTTAGGTAGCTCCCCTCGCTTCATACTTTCCTTAACGTGGTTTCTCTGGGCGCCGTCCCAGCCGATAAGGATTATGTTTCGCGGGGTCACCGAAGCTGCAATCGGGGCAGGGCTGGGCTCCGGAGCTGTAATTGGAGGGGGAGAGGGCGCGGGGGTCGCGGCAGGAGTCGAACCCGAGGCAGGGCTAGGCGCAGCGGAACAACCAGAGTTGAGACTTAACAGCAGACTTGCTGCCAGGACAAAGGATAAGACAAAACCCAGTCTTCCAAACCAAAATCTCTTCATATTTTCACCCCGCCTCTCGTGGTTTGTAGCACACTTCATTCGTGCTCTGTCGTATTATAAACGAAAAGCGATCCGAAGAGTTCGAGAGGTATGTAGTCAGCGGAAGTGGGACAATCAAGTCTGGGAAACAAGCGACACTTTAAGGGTCATAAGAAACTCCGCTGGATACCCCTCAGCTTGCTGGGGGGGGGTACGTCACTGCTCTTTTTCCGGGCACTTCTATTATAGTCCATTCTTTTGTGAATCGTCATCGTAAATAGGACACAACATACTATATCCTTTTAGGTCAATGGCCCCGGCGTCTTCTTCTACTCCCTTCACATCGGGTGGGCAGATCCCAGCCCCTCTTTTTACCTGGCTCCCAATTTAGCGGTTAGATACGGGCTCACTTCTGAGTAGAAGGTCCCATCATACCTAATTCGGGTTTGGCCAGGAGGGCAGGGGCACCATGTTGTGCACGCGGGTTTGCTCTATTGAGCTCCCAAAAGGGCGATCGGCGTCTCCCTGCCCACCTGATGTATCGTGACAACCTCTTAGCAAGCCACTGTCGCCAGCTCCGGCGCCTGGTAGAAGCTGTGCTTCTTGACCAGGGCAAATGCCAGACGCAGCAGCCTGTTGAGTGCCGCTCCAACAACCTCCCTTCCGTTCAGCGGGTTGGCATGGGCCGGCCGCTCGCGCCTCTGCTTGGCCCAGGCACGGAAGTCCGGGTTAAGTCGCAGCATAGGAATGACCGCAGTCCAAGCACAGTAGCGTAGCACCGGGCGTCCTTTCCTGCTCATGGGGGTATGGCTGCTTCGCTTTCCCGCCGACTCCGATTCTGTGGGATTGCTGCCGGCCATCTTTATCATCTGTTTCGCGCTCCGATATGACGTGAAACAGCCGAGCTCTGCCAGCAAGCCAGCTACGGAAATATAGTTGAGGCCTCTGACCGAAAGCAGATACTTACCCTCCTCCGTTTCATCCACCAGACTGAATAGCGTTCCCTCGATGCTGCGAATGTGCCGCCTGATGAGTTCGAGTTTCTCTACCAGGAACGAAATCTCGGACGCCACCGACCGAGCGCCTGCACTGATTCCAATTGACGTCCTCGCCAGGCAATGAAGCGCCCTTAGTTTCTTTCGCATGAGACGGCCCTGGTGTCTTGCTTCGATGGCAGCTACGAACTCCTCGTCGGTCATCCCGGCAATCTCACCCGGGATAGGACAGGTGGAGAGCACACTCAAGGCTGTCAGTGCACAGGGGTCTTTGAAGACCTGGGTGAACTCAGGGAAAAGTGCGTCCAGGAGCCCTTTCACCAGGTTCGTTATCCTGGTCCTTTCCTTGACCAGCCGGCGGTAGGCATTGTGTGCGGCACGCAGCTCAGCATAGACCCCCTGCGGTATCCTGCTCTCGGTGAACTCCCCGGTGCATAAGAGCTGCGCCGCCACCTCGCAGTCTCGGTAGTCATTCTTCCTGCGATTGAGGTCCTTTCCTTCTCTCCTGCGTTTCAAGGTGAACTGGTTGATGAAGCGATACGGAATGTCTCGCTCACTGAGGAAGTAGGCCACGTTTCGCCAATAGTGGCCCCCCGTCTCGATGGCGAAGATCACACCCGGGCAGCATGATTTCACCATCTCCGACTTGCCTCGGCTCAACATCGCTTCGAGGCCTTCTCTGGTATTGTCGAACTTGAACTTAGTCTTGATGGTGAAATCCTGAGTGATGGCCACCGCGGCGTGCCTCTTCTTGTGCGGGTCAATTCCCATGACCAGGTATCCTTGGGGTACTTGCTTTAGTTTCCGGGCTACGCTATTCTCCACTTGTGATGGCTCCTTCTACTTTAGATTTGGTGTTCGCAACTGCCCCTTTCTATTGTAGCCGGAGCCATCTCCGCTGGTTAGTCCATATACTAATTGGGCGGAATGTGGCTTGCAAGACAGGGATATTACGGCTATTCTATATTCTAGCAAAGTAATGAAATTGATCTTGTCCCATTTTTCTATTGTGCCGTCTAGGAAAAATTTGCATGCTGCTTTGATTGACCTTAGAGTGGGGAGGTGACAAAGCATGACAGTATGGGAATATCAAATAGACCGCGGGCTATATACTTTTGGAGGAAGGCTGACACCCGAAGAACTTCAGGAACGTCTGAATAAGCGCGGAGAAGATGGCTGGGAGTTGGTAAGCATTCTTAGTATGACCGAACCCAGGGAAGATTGGTGGATTTTCAAACGGCCCATGCCCACAAGAAAGCCAAAAGCCTGATTATTCTCATAATTAGTTACCTGACAGTGGTTGAAGGAAGCTCCGCAAGTATGCTACCTTAAGGAACCGTCTTGCCGACTCTGCCGCGTCGGTTAAATGTGAAAGAGAAACAGTCCATGCTTAAGCTATCCCTAGTGGCCCCAGGCGAGTGGGAGTTTGTCTATCCGGATGCGTATAGTGAGGTAATGGACGACTTCCGTGCCGGATGTGAGTCTTTCGAGGAGGGTAACCTCTACCAGGCTGAAAGGTTCTTCAGAACGGTCCTCGCCAGGATGCCTGACCATCTGGACGCAATCCATCATTTGGCCATGGTTTTGTCAGACCGAGGTTTAT
>JAENIS010000035.1 GCA_016844285.1 Dehalococcoidales bacterium | reverse complement strand
CTCAGGATGAGAACGGGTGATACTACCTCACGCTAACCACCAAGAAGCATCTGTAGCTTAGCATACTATTCAGCAAAAGTAAAGGGCCGTAATGTTTCCTGGCAATTTAAGAAGGGGTTAATTTACTCGTATTGTGTCACTGCTAAGACGATAGTGACACTGAGTCAGGTCTTGCCCAAAGTCACTTTCTGACTATTTTGGCTCAGCCAGATATACCTCTCGAGCCAGAGTCCGGCCACTTTCCGTAAGAAAGACATTATTAATAATACGGTTCAGTTTGTTCTTATCCTTAATGTCATACTCATCTTGAAGATTAACCAGCCAATCGGCATCATAGAGGATTTTAAAGTTCGTCGTGTGTATTTTCCCCGGACTATGATGGTGGCCGATAATCTCACCGATTTCCTCAATTTGATGTGGTGGAAATCCCAGTTCCGCTAAAAGCTGCCGGGCAATCGGCGGCCCTTCCTTTTCCTGATACTGGCCACTGGTGCTACCGTACTTTCTTTCCGCTTCGTGAATGCCGATATCGTGCAGCACCGAGGCGCCAATGATAACGGGATAATCTCCACCCTCGTCTTTCATTAGCTTCTCCGCATATTCGGTCACTTTAAGGGCATGATTAATCCTCCGGGTATCCCTGTCGAAGTAGGCCTTCATTGCCCTGATGACGTCCGCCTTGAGAGTCTCCATTTTGCCACCACCTAAAAGAGATAGTGAATCATCAGGTCCAGCCGGCCGCGCTTGACAAGGTACATGCCGGAGAATTTCATCACTTCCCGAATCTTCTCCCGATAACCGGGGGCATAGCAATGGGTTTGACACTTCTTGCACATTGGTTTGGGGTCATAAGGGCAAAGCAGCCTTTTGGCGATACCGTGGCTGAGTAGCCTCTGGCAAGGTTGACATAATACCAGGCCATGGTTGCTCAGGATTAGTCGCAACCTATCGTCCTGGGTAAGAAAGGGAGTTTTAGCCTCATTGCGATGATTCTCACGGCAGAAGATAGAGATGAAGCTGTCCAGCACCCTGATATCCCTGGTTTTCTTCTTATCCAGCCGGTTAAAGATTTCAGGCATTCATTCCTCCGCGACTAGTAGAGTATAACACTGCGTTTTTCGCTCGGGAAGTTGACTGGAGCGTTATCCATAGCGGGTGCGTTAACACACGTTGTCTTTGCGAGGAGCGAAACGACGCGGTAATCTGGGTGGGGCGCGGGAGAGTCTCCCCACCCAGATTGCTTCGCCTTCCGACTTGAGTCGGAATGGTCTCGCAACGACCAATATCGGCAGCACAACTACAAGCGTTACTGAATACTAGGCTGATTCCAGCTCGCGTCTCATCGACATGTCGTAAAGGACTCTTTCTCTTGCCTTGTCAATACCCAGGGCCTTGCGCTTCTTATCAATGTGGTCAATCATCAGATGAGCAGCTTTAATCGGGTCAGGTTCAAAGGCCCACATGCCACCAAACTTCTCCTCCATATCTTTGAAAAGGTAGTCGGTCACCTCTTTGCTGCCGATGGTGGGCCAATTGACGCCGAATACAGTGAATATCCCCGAGGCGACAACATATTGGCCGATAGCCAGTGCTTTCTCACTCATCCACTCCGGGGCTGCTCCGGCGACGGGCAGGTCGCTGAGGTCATCGCCCAACCCGCCATCCTTCACCATGGCTGTGGCTGCAATCAGGATACGCGAGTTATCGATGCAGGCTCCCATGTGCAGTACCGGTGGGATACCAACTGCCTCGCAGACTGAGCGCAGTCCCTCTCCGGCATATTGGGCGGCTTCGGGGAGCAGTAAACCTGCCTTGCCGCTGGCCATGGCCATGCACCCGGTTTGCAGGACTAACACATCGTTCTTAATGAGTTCCCTGACCATTGCCAGGTTGCCGGCGTCATGGGGGGTGCGCGGGTTATTGCAGCCAACCACTGCAGCCACACCGCGGATACGGCCATTGATGATATTGTCGTTCAACGGCCGGTAGGAGGCGCGGAACATGCCTCCCATCAGGTAGTTAATGGTTTCATGGCTGAAGCCGGCAATGAGGTCGGTCTTATACTGGGGAATACGCACCTTATTGGTTCGGTTAACAAAGTTGTCAATCGCTGCTTTGATGATAGCCTTGGCCGAGGCAAAACCGTTATGCTCGTCAAACTCCATAAAGGTAGCCCCCTGAATCTTGGCCCGTCGGTCGGTAGTGATAATCTTGGTATGGTAGCAGTTGGCCGTATCAACCAGCCCCTGCATGATACACTGAACATCAACCACCATCGCCTCGACCGCCCCGGTGACTATTGCCAGCTCCTGTTGCAGGAAATTGCCGGCGATGGGTACACCGTGGCGCATCAGCATTTCATTGGCGGTGCAGCACATTCCGGCCAGGTTGATGCCTTTGGCTCCTTTTGCCTTGGCATATTCCACCATCTCCGGGTCTTTAGCCACTACCGCCATCATTTCAGCCAGATATGGCTCGTGGCCATGAATGATAATGTTTACCTGGTCTTCCTCCAGTACCCCAAGGTTAATCTGGCTGAGTACTGGCACCGGCGTGCCAAAGACAATATCCTGAATCTCAGAGGCAATCATGCTACCGCCCCAGCCGTCAGCTAAGGACACCTTTACCCCGTTCATGAGCAGGCTCTGGTAGTCCTGGTCAGTGCCCATATGGGTGCGGTGTAAGGATTCGGCCACTTCCATATCGATACCACTTGGGGCTACCCCCAGTTGCCGCCAGAGTTGCTGCCGCTTGAGCGGTGCCCGCTTGAGAAAGAGGAGTTCCCCATCCTGTTTGCCAAACTCGTTCAACAGTAGTTCGCCGATATCAATCGCGATTTCCTTATTGCTGCGGTCGCCAATCTTAACCCCGAGGTCTAAGGCCAATTGGAGTAGTTTCTGTTCATCCTTGATTTCATAACCGGGGGCTTCGCCCCGGGCGATGGCCAGAAAGAATTTGGCCATGACGCGTCCGTGGTCACCATGAGAGGCGGTGCCGACGGCTATTTTGCGGACGAAGTTACGGGCGGCGATGGTCTCCGGGGTCGCGCCACAAACACCAACCCGCCTTCGTCTTTCCTCGGCGGTCTCGGTTTTGCCTCTCGGCGCCATGACACGGCAGGGCCCCATAGCACAAACACTGCAACACATGCCTTCCTCGCCGATGGGGCAGGCTCTGGTCGTTTCCGCACGCTGAAAGACCGTCCTGGCTCCATCCTGGGCCGCTTTTTCAATCATCTCAAGGGTGGCTGGGTCAATACTTTTGACGTCTTTTGGTTCTACCATGTTTTGTTCTCCTTCCCGATGCAGGCTCTTCTTGCCCGGATTTTTATCGTTTGCTCAGGCTACTCAGTAACTCAGGTATATAATGGTACTAAAATCCCTCACCCTGTATCCCTCTCCCTTTATTTAAGGGAGAGGGATGATTTGGAAAAGGGGCGAGCGCCCCTTTCAATCCCTGTGATAAAATCCATCCTCCTGACCCCCTCCCTTTCTGGATTGGGAGTCTCAGAGGGCGTCGCCCTCTTTTTTCTAATCCCCCTCTCCTGTAAGGAGAGGGGGTTAAGGGGGTGAGGTTACTCTCTAGATATACCAGTTAATCGACGCGCTACGGGCTAGCTCCAGAAAGCCTGCCAGCCCCATAATGCTATCCACTTCCTCCCGCAGGTCATAAAGGGCGATATTAAGTGCGGCCATGGCATTAGGACAGGCATAGAGTTTCAGCCCCAGTTTCCTGGCACCGGCGAGCTGGCTCTCCAGGGGCTGAATAACACCCGAAGCCATGCCCTGTTTGATATCGGTGATTACGCCGGGGGGAGTCTCCGCACCAATTTCTCCCAGGTGCTCTTTGGTGAACCGCCGCAGACCTTCGAAGGTAAGTAATATGTGCACCTCCTGCCCGGAAGCCAGTGCCACCAGGGCAATAGAGAGGGCATATGATGCTCTATCATAGGCACCACTGTGCAGGATGATGGTTATACTCCCTTTATCGGGCGAACCACCCGTGGTCATCTTATTACCTTCCTTTTCGGCAAGGGGCTAACCTAGCTTATTCTCATACCTCCTTAATTATACCTTGAGTTTAATACGCTAAGTCAAGTTGCTCAAATCTTCTTGAGCTTGACCACCCAGTCTTTCGGTCCCTTTTGCTCGTATTCCCACTCGTAGAGTCCCTTATACTCTGCCTCAAACTGATAATGCAACGGTTTGGGGTCATGGTCGTTGGTTATTCTCAGGGTTTGCCCCGGCGCCAGGGCATCCCACATCTCAAATATCCGGTCGTGCCTCTCAAAGGCCGGCAGCGGCCTCAAATCCAGAGCCACTACTTCTTTTTCCCTCACCTGGTCTTCAGGGGTAAAACAGCAGTAGCCCACCCGGTCGCACTCTTTCTTGACTTCCTCCCATTCCGCCGGGCTTAACACTTGCAGTGCCATCTGATAGAGGATGTTGTCCTCTTTGAAGATGTGACTGGCCAGTTCCAGGCTCAGATACTTGCCGGCTTCAGTGACCTTCTCTTTGAACTCATTGAAATCATAGTCTCTGGCATTCTGTGCCAGTTGATATAGTTCCTTCTTCTTCTTACGGAATTCCACGTGCTCCATCTTCATGATTGCCGGCGGTTCCGCGATATCATGTTGCTCCAGTTTCGGGAAGAGCACCTCTTCCTCTCTCTGGTGATGGCTCTCGGCTTCAGTGAGGAGATGGGCAACCTCTTCCAGTTTGCCCAGGTCTGTCCCCATGCCCTCGAAGCTGGTAATCCCCTTCAGCTTTTCCACGAGGGTGCCTAGCTCTCTCAGGTTATCCATAATAACTGTATGCTCCGCCATAAAGGTATGCACCGGGTGTGGCGCCGGGACATCGATTCTCTTGGCGACCAGGCTATCCTTCATCACGCCCAGGTGAATATCGCACAGGCTATGCCTGATTTCATCGTGAGAGATACCTTCTCGTATCAATTCCTGCTCGAGGAGACCCAGGGTTTTGGCATCAACCGATTGGAGAAGTCCCCTGGCTTTTTCCCTGGTTTCACTGGAAACCTCGCCTTTGCCCAACTCATGGAGCAGTTCCCGGAACTGAGCCTTCTTATCTGCTTCACTGACCGTCTTGGTAATATTCAGTATCCACTCGTCGGGGCCTTCCTTCTCGTAGGAAACCTGGAACTCCTTCTGGGCGTTCAGCATGTAGACCAGGGGCAACGGGTTGAACTCAACGACGAGTTGCAAGGCTTCCCCATCTTTGAGGGCTTCAATACTGGAGAAAATTAGCTCCTCCCTCTCACCATGCTCCAATCCTTTGGCGGCAATTGTCTTCGTTCCGTTCATTTACTTCCTCCTTTCCTCAACGACCAGCCATCTAGTCGACGGCGACTACCTCTTTGACTTCCGGTACCTCAGCTTTGACAATCTCAGCGACGCCCCTTTGCAGGGTCATTGTCGAGTAGGGGCAACCGCCGCAGGCACCAACCAGCCTGACCGAAACAACACCATCCTTGATGTCTACCAGTTCGACATTACCACCGTCAGCCTCCAGTGCTGGCCTTATCTTGTCCAGAGCAGCTTCTACTTGTTCACGCATTTTTCCTCCTTTTCGCTTTTGTTAAGATTTTCTTAAACAATCGACTCTAATTTTACTGAATGCCATTTGTCCGAGATTTCGGCAATCTCCGCCTCGCCGAGGAGTTTTTTCGATAGGGGCAAGAGAGACTCATTTTCTCTCCGGATATGCTCCTGTAGCAGGTGTTCTATCGCCAGACTGTTATGCTGCACTTCGCTGACAATAGCCTCAGACGGGTCACTCCCCTCCTTTTGTAGCTCAGCCAGGTTCTTCTTCAGCTCACCGTACCAGTGCCAGAACTCCCCATGCTCCCCTCGTAGTATCTGTGTTGGGCTTTTTCCCATGCCGAAATGCTTTTCCAGAAGGGGAAAGAGCAGTTCCTCTTCCCGCTGGAAGTGTAGCCTTATCTCTTTATCGAGGTAGTCGAGCACCTTGCCCAGGTGGTCGATGCCCTTGCCCCGCACCGGTGACTCCGGCTTGAGAGCACCCAGTTTAAGGCACAGGCTCGCCGCTCGCAGCAGAGCCAGGCTTTCCAGGGCACGCACATGCTCCCGCTCAAGAATATCCAGAGGAGAACCGGCCCCGGCCAAATCCGCGGCGGCTTGCGGTCTCAGCCTTTCGTATACCTCCGGTCCGACACATTCCCTGGCATGAGGGCACCAGTCAATACATGAAGCCTGCTGTGCCCGCAATACTTTATTACCGCAATGGGGGCAGCCGGCCTTTAGTTCATCGGTCCATATTTCGACCTCAGTGCCGCAGTTGGGGCAGGTGATATTCTCAGGTCGGGGTTCACGGATGGTTCGAGAGCCTGGGCAGGACTTATCTAATGTCATTTTAACTTCCTCCATCTGTAATCGACAATGCCAGCATAACATTGCCTGGTTAGAGCGTCTACGACTTTTGTCGTAAAATATCACTGCTCTAGTAGCGGTGCTACTTATCCTGGCTTTTCCCAGGAGATAAAGAACAAGTATTGTTATTAGCCTCACCCCCTTAATCCCCCTCTCCTCAGGAGAGGGGGAGAGAAAGAAGAGGGGCTGATGCCCCTCTTAGATGTCCTATAGTTTGGCTCTCCTTACGAGGAAGAGAGTTTTAGAGAAGGGCAAAGCTCCTCTCTTATTAATGGTCTCACAATAGTTTGATACACCGAGATTTTTTATTAACCTCACCCGTTAATCCTCTCTCCTTTCAAGTAGAGGGGGAGATATAATATGGGAGAGGCTAAGCCTCTCTCACTCTCCATTGCAATAGTGGGCCTAGCAGAGGGGCGAAGCCCCTCTCTAAAATCTCTTCCCTCTCCCCTTTACCAAGGGGAGAGGGATAAAGGGTGAGGGGTTTCCAAACACTTGCCAAAGGGAAGTCTGCACCTGTGCAGTGGATTTTCAGATATGGTAAGATTTGGAAAGTAGCCGGTTACCCTGGGGAGGCATTCTTTGCTAGCTTCCGCCGATTTCTTAAAGAGACTGCCCTATTTTGCTACTTTGAATCCTCAGGCAGTAGCGCAACTCGCTAGGGAAACCCAGGAGCTTTCCCTGGACAAAGGGGAAATTATTTTCCTGGAGGAAGAGCCATGCCGCGGACTATACCTGGTCAGCTCCGGGCAAATCCGTATTTTCAAAAGCTCTCCGGAAGGGAGAGAGCAGGTGTTACACATCGCTAAGCCCGGCGACACCTTTAACGATGTCCCTGTTTTCGATGGTGGCTCTAATCCGGCCAGTGCGGCGGCACTCGAACCTTCGGTGGTCTATCTCATCCCCAAAAAGATACTGCTCTCTCTGGTCGCTGATTGCCCGGTGGCGGTTGCCATTATCAAACAATTATCGGCGCAGATGCGTCGTCTCACCCAGATGGTTGAAGACCTTTCCTTTCATAGTGTCGTTAGCCGGGTGGCCAGGATGCTGCTCGATTTGGCCACTGTTGAAGGTAGTCCCTCACCGGTACCGCGTCTGACTCAGGATGAAATGGCTGGAATGGTCGGTTCGGTTCGTGACGTAGTAGGCCGTGCGTTGAAAAGCCTGGAAAAGGCGGGAGCAATCAAGATGGAGGGACACCGCCTCCTGGTGATTGATGCCGGGAGATTAAAAGAAATGAGCTATCTTTCCGACAAAAGTCGTATACGCTAATCCAAATAGCGGCTAAGATAAAAATGTTATTAGAGCTAATCGTTTCGCGAGGTGTGTGGTGAAAAAGGTGGTACCGGAGATAGATTCCGAGAAATGTACCGGCTGTGGCGACTGTGTTGAAAAGTGCCCGACCCATGCGGTGACTCTGGTCGATGGTAAGTCAATAATAGTGAGGCCGGAGGATTGCGATTATTGCACCGAGTGTGAGGTGTTGTGTCCATCGGGAGCGGTGAGCTGTCCTTTTGAGATAATTCTGGTCAGAACTGGGCAGAACACCGCTGAGAAAAGGTAAGTTCAAATCTGGAGCAACTTGCTTACCTTCTGCCAGATGATTTTGGCTATCTTCGCCTTTGGCTGGCGGGCATCGATGACCAGCCAGCGCTCCGGCTCACCGGCGGCGATTTCAAGATAACCTGCACGCACCCGGCGGTGGAAACTGATTGCCTCTTGCTCAAAACGGTCGTGCCTCAGTTTTTCTTTACGGGCCAGCCCGTCTTCCGCCGGTATATCCAGCAAAAAGGTCAAGCCTGGTTTTAGTCCTTGGGTAGCTGCCTCATTAACTGCTCTGACCATCTCTAAATCCAGTCCGCGCCCATAGCTTTGATAGGCCGTCGTCGAATCCGCATAGCGGTCGGAGATAATAACCTTCCCCTCTTGCAAACCAGTCCGGACAACCTCGATGACTAATTGGGCGCGGCAAGCATTGAACAGCAACAGTTCGGTTAATGGTGGAATATGCGTATCTCTGGCCCACTTCAACCAGCGAGCCAGTCTCTGGCCAAGTAACGTACCACCAGGCTCGTGGGTCAGTAATACCGGGATACCCAGTTTGGAGAGCTTGCGGTAAAGGAGCTTTGCCTGGACACTTTTGCCACTGCCGTCGCCCCCCTCAAAAGTAATGAACAGAGCCATTTATATGTTTACTCCTTCTGTATGTTATATAAGAGAGGCTCCGCCTCTCTTTAACTCTCCTTTTTCTTGAGGGCGTCTTTCTGTAGCTCCTGAAAAAGGTCAGCACAGAAGCTATCGGTGCAAAAGCTATCAGTAACGGCGGGGGCACAATTGTGGTCGCCGTAAATGTGGAGTGGCGTAATGGAGATATGACCCTTTTCCACCGCCCAGATATCGGTCATCTCCTGGTGTATCCTATCGGGTATTCGCCGGCGTACCAGCCAGTAGTACTGCCGTTTGCCATCATGCCCTTCCTCAACGGTGTCGAGGTGGCTTTCGCTGGCCAAGCTGGTGAGCCTGATGCCTTTGGTTTCGGCCAGAGGCAGGTCAGGCAGGTTAACATTGAGGAAGATAGGCTCCGGCAAGGCATTAGCCACAATCCGGCTCGCTAACAGCGCGGCTACCCTGGCGGCGCCATCCAGGTACAAGCTGTCCTTCGGTGCGATTGAGATGGCGATGGCCGGCAGTCCACGGAGATAACCCTGAAGAGCGGCCCCCACCGTGCCGGAGATAAGGACATCATTCCCCAGGTTCAGCCCCTGATTGATACCGGAGACAACCAGGCCTATCTCGTTTTTGGCCAGCTTTTCCAGAGCCAGGATAACACTGTCGCCGGGGGTGCCTTCCACGGAGTAGGCTTCTACTCCCGGCAGCAGCGGCCGCACTTTTTGCACCCTTAAGGGATGAGTCAGGGTAACCGCCGTGCCGATGGCGCTTTGCTCTCTATCGGGAGCAATCACCACTACCGGAGCGACCTTATTCAGCTCTCTGGCCAGTATCCATAGACCATCGGCCAAGATACCATCATCGTTAGTGACCAGTATTTTCATCTTCTTTGAAGTTTACCATCCCCTGATAGGAATGACAATACGGCGAATTGGGGTCGTTCTGGGACCTATCACCTTTCCTAGCAGGTTAATGAAAAGCGAGGTTTGGTTATTTCCTCTCCCTTTACGAAAGGGAGATTGAGAGGGATTTTGAGTCTGGAAATCCCCTTTAGTCCCTCCCGTGTCAAGCACGGGACAGGCTCTTTTTCAAAGGGGGAGACAAACACGAGGGATTTTTTCAGTACCCTACTAGGGTGAGGGGGACTACTAAGGGGGTGAGGCTTAATAAACGAGCCACTTTTTTGTCAATCCTACCCGCCTATGCTAAAATAGTAAGTCAGGTTGTCCCGCAACAAGGCACGCCAGAATAACTAAGGAACAGAGAAAGTTTGAGGAAAGCGATGGCTAAAGGGAAGAAGATAAGAACTATTGGTGAGCTTAAGACATCAGGCTACCAGCCGCTACCGGTCAGGGAAGAGATGAGGCGTAACCTGATTGCCATGATAAGGGAGGGAAAGGCCATCTTCCCCGGTATCATCGGCTACGATGATACGGTCATTCCTCAGATTCAAAACGCCATCATCTCCGGCCAGGATATTATCTTCCTTGGTGAGCGGGGACAGGCCAAATCCAGAATTATGCGGTTGCTGATAAATCTGCTCGATGAAGAGATACCCATCATCGACGGCTGCGAAATCAATGATAACCCCTTTACCCCGATATGTAAGCGGTGTTGCGATAAGGTAGCCGAAGAAGGGGATGCCACCGCCATTGACTGGCTACCACGGAAAGAGAGGTATGGTGAGAAGCTGGCCACACCGGATATCACTATCGCTGACTTAATCGGTGATATTGACCCGATTAAGGTCGCCGAAGGCAAATATCTCTCTGACGAACTTACTATCCATTATGGCTTGATTCCCCGCACCAACCGGGGGATATTCTGCATCAATGAACTACCTGACCTGGCCGAGAGGTTACAGGTCGGTCTTTTCAACCTGATGGAGGAAAGGGACGTTCAAATCAGGGGCTACCGTGTCCGTCTGCCCCTTGATGTCTTCCTTGTCGCCAGTGCCAACCCGGAAGATTACACCAACCGGGGCCGGATTATCACTCCCCTCAAGGATAGGTTTGGCGCTCTGGCCAGAACCCACTATCCGGCGACGATTGAGAATGAAATTACCATCATGGAAAGAGAACGGCGGCAGTTTGGCGACGACGAGCTTGAGTGCTACGTGCCGGCATATATGAAGGAGATTATTGCGGAGGTAACCCATCTCGGTAGAAAAAGCCCGGATATCAACCAGCGCTCCGGGGTGAGTGTCAGGGTATCCATCGCCAACTATGAGACCCTGCTCAGCAATGCCATCAGGCGGGCGGTTTCACTGGGCGAAAAATTGGCGGTGCCCCGTATTAGTGACCTTCCTTACATCTCAGCGTCGACCAGCGGTAAAATCGAGCTGGAAGGCCTGGAAGAAACCAGGGAAGAAAAGGTGATTGATGAGCTGGTCAGGAAGGCCGTGCTCAATGTCTTCAACCGCTACTACCAGCTAGACCGGCTTGAGGAAATCGTTACTCAATTCGGTGGCGGTTTGAGTATTGAGGTTTCCGAGGTGATGAGTGCCAAGGCATACGTGCATAATGTCAAGGAGATGAGCGGTCTGGTTGAGGCTGCCAAAGTAATGAATGCCGGAGAAAGGCCGGAAGTGATGGCATCGGTGGTAGAGTTTATCCTGGAAGGGCTTTATCTCAATAAGAAGCTAAACAAAACCAGAGTCGAAGGTAAAGTAGTTTATCGGCGCTAGTATGAGAGTATACCGTTATTCGCAGTGGGATGGCAGCCAGGATTCGCCCGGGCTGGACGCAGACCAGCTTATGAATGAGCTTAGCCAGAGCCTCATGTCTTACGGAGACCTGTCTCACGCCTTGCAATTGATGCAGCGTAATGGTCTCCGGGATAGCCAGGGGAGGCGGCTACCGGGGATTCAGGACTTGCTCCAGCGACTGCGGCAAAAGAAGAAGAGCCAGTTGGAGAAGTACCAGCTCAGCTCGATGCTGGACCAAATCCGTCAGAAACTGGATAACATCATCAAGGCAGAACGGCAGGGAATCCAGCAGAGACTGGACGATGCCAGGCAAAAGGCCGGGGAAAGCACCGGTCAGGTAAGCCCGGAAATGCAGCAGAAACTGCTCAAGGCTATCGAAGATAGAGCCGAGCAGAACCTGAAGAAGCTGGATGAGCTGCCACGGGACATTGGTGGCCAGGTCAAAGAACTGGCCGGTTATGAGTTCATGGACGATGAAGCCCGGCTTGGCTTCCAGGAACTCATGGAGATGTTGAAGGGGCACGCCATGGAGTCCTATGGTCGTGACCTGATACAGAAACTAAAGGACATGGATGCCAACAGCCTGGCCAACTTGAGAAATTGGGCTGAGGCGATGAACCAGATGCTGGAACAGCTCATCAAAGGCGAGCAACCTGATTCCGACAAGTTCCGGGAGCAATTCGGCGACTCTTTTGGTGCTATGTCACCTCAGGATATCAGCGAGCTTATTGAGCATTTACAAAATCAGATAGCTCAGGCACAATCGCTACTCGAGAGCCTGCCATTAAAAGACAGGCAGGAAATGGAGAACCTGCTACAATCGATGCTGGATGAAGGCACCCGTTACGAGCTAGCCAAACTGCTCTCCAATCTTGAAGCTCTTCACCCCAACGATAAGCTAAAAAAACAGTACCCCTTCTCCGGTGAGGAACCAATCTCATACACTGAAGCCCTGAAGCTGATGGAAATGTTACAGGGAATCGACCAGCTGGAGACACAGCTTAAGGACTCTCAGTATAACCATTCCGTGGATAGCGTGGACAGCAAGCTACTCAAGGAGCTGATGGGGGATGAAGCCGCCGAAGAATTCGATAAACTGCGTAATATCAGCAAGATGCTGGAAGAGGCCGGCTATATTCGCTGGAAGGATAGCAAATACGAACTAACCCCACGCGGGATGAGGAAAATCGGGCAGAAAGCCCTGGAGGATATCTTTGCTCAGCTCCGAAAAGACCGCATCGGTCAGCATAACATCAATTTAAAAGGCAGTGGCGGGGAGAGAATAGAGGAGACCAAGAAGTACGAGTTTGGTGATGATTTTCAGGTACACCTCCAGAAAACGATTATGAATTCCCTGTATCGTCAGCCGGAAGCGCCACCAATCCGCCTGAGCATTGATGATTTCGAGGTCTACAAGTCGGAAGCATTGACACAGTCGGCAACAGTGTTATTGCTGGACTTAAGCCTATCGATGCCGATGCGTGGCAACTTTCAGGCCGCCAAGCAGGTGACGATGGCTCTTGATGGTCTCATCCGGAGCCAATATCCTAAAGATAGCCTCCAGATTGTTGGTTTTTCAAGCTATGCCCGGCTGGTCAAAAAGGATGACCTGACTTTGATGAGCTGGGACGAGTTCGACCCTTACACCAATATCCAGCACGGCTTATATGTCGCCCGTAGATTGCTGATGAAAGAAAGACGCACCAACAAGCAGATAATCATGATAACAGACGGGGAGCCGACGGCTCACTTCGAGGGTGGCAACCTTTTCTTCCAGTATCCGCCCACCCTGCGCACTATCCAGTTAACCTTAAGAGAGGTCAGAAACTGTACTCAGAAGGGCATACAGATTAATACTTTTATGCTCGATAGCGGTCGTTTTCTGGGTAGTTTTGTGACTCAGGTGGCCCGTATCAATAAAGGCAGGGTATTCTTTACCAGCGCCGATAACCTCGGTGAGTATCTGCTGGTTGACTACATCGCTAACAAGAGAAAACGGCTCTAGTGTCCTCTCTGGTTAATTACTGAGCCAATGACTGCTTCAGCGCATATTACTACTTAGGGATGACCTCACCTCTTTAATCTTCTGAGAAATCCATCCCCCTAACCCCCTTCCTTTGCCAAAGGAAGGGGGAAGAAATAAAGAAAGAGGGGCGAAGCCCCTCTTAGACACCCCACAGTTTACCTCTCATTATGGGGAAGAGAATTAAGAGAGGGGGCTATGCCCCCTCTCTTTTACTTAACCCCACCTTCCCGGTTGCATCCTCTCAGGGCAGGCAAATAAGCAGGAAGCCTCTTATCCTTGTCTTCCCTCTCTGAAGCGTTTTTCCATTTCGGAGAGAAAACTCTCGACATCAGGTGATAGCTTGGGGGCTTGCTCTGCCTGCTTTTTTCTGGTCTGCCCGTCGTAGCGTGTCTCCAGTTGCTCGAGGACAGCTTTGAGCTGCGGGTTCTTTTCGATGGCAATGCTAATTTCCTTTAGCTGCTCCGCAGCCATCTGGAGGTAGGTTGTGTCTGCTGGAACTCCGTAAATTGAGCCAAGCACCTCCATCAGTCGGGAGGCACCCAGGTAGTCCTCATCGAGCTGGGTATACTGCGGTAGTCGCACGAGCAGGCTCATCGTTTCCATCCCTATGTCCAGGCCGCGCTGCTGCACCAGGAAGGTAATCGTCGTCGGTCCCTGGTAATCACTGGATTCGACTCCCATCTTCTTGAGTTCCTGCTGAGCCCCTTCCCCGGTTGCCCGACCGGTGACGAGTAACGGTCTGGTATGAGGTACAAAATCGTACATGCTGCCAAGGAGACAATACCGCTTAACCTTAAACCGTGCCAGGAGCTGCAATACCGAATCAACATAGGTTTCAGCATGGCCATGAGGCTCGAGAAGATGGATAAAGAGAAAGTCATGCCCAGTATTTTGCCGGGCATAGGTAACGTAAGTGTTGGGTATCGCAATCTGGCGCTGGCCTTCCTTGAGATAGACCGTCGGCCGGTAGCGAGTGAAGTCAAAGAAGTCTCCTGGTATGGCCAGATGGGCTAAATCCTCGGCGCCGAAGTGCTTTTCCAGCCAGGAAAGCATCAGTGTCCCCACGCTGCCCACATCCACCCAGGGCTGGAGCATGACCAGAGCATGAGGCTCATTAAGCTCGGGCAAGGGTTCATTAACCTCAAAAGCACCCACTTTCATAGTTATATGTTACCAGAGGAGAACAGTTTAGGCAAACGATTATTGCGGGGAGGCGGTTTGAATTTGGCCGGTCTGACGAAGTTTGGGGTGTATCTGTCTTTGACCAGGTCATTGACGAAAGAGAAATCAACTACCTGGTTAATCTTTCTGAGCAGATGGTCTGGAGGGACAATCCTGTCATATAAGTAGCTGCCACAGAATGAGTTTTGAGGCGAACGAGGTTTTAGCATGAGCACCTCCCTTAGTGATTTGAGATTATTCTACCACCATAGGAG
>JAENIS010000034.1 GCA_016844285.1 Dehalococcoidales bacterium | reverse complement strand
GTAAAGGTACCTGACAGGTTATCAACACCGACCGTGTAAGTGCCAGCAGTAGTTAGCGTTGTAGTGGTGAAGGTAACCTTTTGATTGGCACCACCAGGCAAGGTTACACTCTGGGTAGTTACCAGGATATTGTTTATCTTCAATGTGACCGTATAGCTACCACTCTGTCCGCCAGTATTGGTCACAAGGGCACTAATGGTTACCGTCTCACCAATGTTAGCCTCAGCCGGAGATATAGTCAGGGAACCAGTCGTGAAAGCTGCCGGTTTGAGTGGCACCGCCGGTGCCCTCACCAGAAAGCTACCAGTCAGACCGCCAACATCCACAGTGTAAGTGCCAGGTGCGTTCCGAGATACGCCGAAGCTTACCTTCTGGTTGGTACCGCCGGCCAGAGTCACTTCCCTGGTATCAAGGACGACGTTGTTAATCTTCAGGGCAACACTATATGTACCGGAGAGTCCCCCGGTGTTAGACACAACCACGCTAATGTCTACATTCACACCAACATCAACCTGGGCTGGTGCCACTGTCAAACTACCAAGAGTAAAGACGGCCGGTGGCGTGTAAGCCAAAACGGTAAATGCGGTGAAGTGGCTTACTAGAGCCGAGACGGTGTATATTGCCGTATTAACCGTCGAGGTCAGGTTAACCCACTTGCCTGTTGCTGTATCATAGTAAGCAATAATCAGTTTATTTGCCGCAACACCCGATGGGATTGCCGCCGGGTCATAGCTCATCGTCAAGGTTATTGCTGGATTGAAGGTAGCTCCCTCCGGACCAAAGTCATAGACATAACCAACAACCCCCGAATCTGGCGGCAACTCTGCCGGGGCTATCGACTGGACGATATCTATTTGACTAACCGCCAGGCCATCCCTGGTCAGCCCAACCGTATTTACCGGGATGACGAGCGTCACTCTAGCATCACTCGATTGAGCAGTAACCGACGAGGTAAATAAACCCGTACTACTGACTACGGTCGCTACCGGAGTATATCCTCCTATCGGCGTTACTGGCACCACCGCATTCACATTAAAAACATTGGAAGTACCGGTCTTACCAGAGGTAACCCCGGTGAAGATAATGCTCTGACCGTCCTGGACTAGCCACATCGTCATGCTCACCGTTACCGTACCACTGGTGGTAACAGTGGAGCCTGGCGTGGCACTGGTATCAACCAGACCAAGGGTTATGGTGACTGCCTCATCACTACCACTGGTGATGTTGTTATTGCCGACATCCTGAGCCTGAATGGTAACCGAAAAGGTAGAACCAGCTATTTGTGAGTAGATGGGGCTGGGGCTGACTGAGTAGTGATGGATGGGGCCAGTGTTCACATCAAAGCTGTTGGAGGTGCCGGTCTTACCAGAGGTAACCCCGGTGAAAGTGATGTTCTCACTCACCTGGACTACCGTCAGCGTCATGCTCACCGTGGCCGTACCGCTGGTAGTATTAGCGAAGAGTGGCGTGGCACCAGCATCAACCTTCCCAAAGCTGAAGGTGACGTTCTCACTGGCATCGCTACCACTGGTTATGTTCTGACTGGAGGCATCCTGCGCCTGAATGGTGACTGAGAAGGCGACCCCTGCCCGCTGAGGAGAGGTAATACTGGATACGGCGTAGTGATGGATGGGGCCGATGTTAACGGTTTCCGACTGCGTAGCATCAGTCCAACCCTGGGAAGGCGACTCGGCAGCAGTGATGGTCGGCGTACCCGCTACCGTATCCTTGTAGTAGAAGCTGGCTGAGTTAGAGCCGGAACTGATAGTTAACGAGGTAATATTAGCCGTGCCGCCAGCATCACTGTAGAAGGTGCCGTTAGCCGAGGTAGAAGTTAAACTGATGGGAGTGTTACTGCTCACGTTAGCCGAGTTACTATAGAAATCCCGGGTCTGGATGGTCATGTTGCTTGAGACCACCCCGGCAGTTAAGGTCTGAACACTGGTGGTAAAGGCGAGCTTGGTAATTGCCCCGGCATTAACCGTTTCCGGCTGGTTAGCATCAGCCCAACCCTGGGAAGGCGACTCGGCAGCAGTGATGGTCGGCGTGCCCGCTACCGTATCCTTGTAGTAGAAGCTGGCTGAGTTAGAACCGGAACTGATAGTCAACGAGGTAATATTAGCCGTGCCGCCAGCATCACTGTAGAAGGTGCCGTTAGCCGAAGACGAGGTGAGATTAACAATAGTGTTACTACTCACATTAGACGAGTTACTATAGAAATCCCGGGTCTGGATGGTCATGTTGCTCGAAACCGCCCCGGCAGTTAAGGTCTGAGCACCGATGGTAAAGGCGAGCTTGGTAATTGCCCCGGCATTAACATCAAAGCTGTTGGAGGTGCCCGTCTTATTAGAGCTAACTCCGGTAAAGGTGATGTTCTCACTGGTCTGTGCGACCGTCATCGTCATGTTCACCAACGTGGCCGTACCGTTGGTGGTGCTGATTGAGCGTGGTGTAGCACCGGCGTCAGGCTTGCCGAAGGTCATGTTGACCGTCTCGTCACTACCACTGGTGATATTATTACTGGAGGCATCCTGCGCCTGGATGGTAACTGAGAAGACAACTCCTACCATTTGAGTAGAGTTGATGCTGCTGACCGAGTAATGGTCAATGGGACCAGCACCACCATTATTGGTGATATCGCTTACAGTCCGACCATCAGGGACTTGTGTCGTTATCTCCCCACTGCTCATGCGCTCATTTGCCGCCTGTTGGGAAGGCAAGCCGCCGGCAGCAAACGCCGACTGCGACGCCAGCATCAGCGTCGCACCCAATATAGTAGTCAACAGAATAATGAGATGCTTGATGTTTTTGTGTAGTTTCATCGTTTCCACTTCCTATTCTCGTTTTCTACTTGTCCGGCATTATCCCAAAATAGTGATTACTTTTGCTTTTCCCTTATCATCCCATGATGAATTTCCAATAACAGTTTAACTATTATAACGTTCTGTTTCTTGAAAAGATAGTATGCGCGTCAAACTGGTGAAAATAGAATTCTCTGGCTGTCTTCAGGCTAAACAGGAGAGTTAGGAGAGGGGGAAATAGAGAAATAGGGGTAAAGCCCCTCTTAGACGTCCCACATCTTACCTCTCATTACGACAAAGAGATTTAAGAGAGAGGACTACGCCCTTTCTCTTTTACTTAATTCCCTCTTCCCAGCGGGAAGGGGGTCAGAGGGATGGGCATTCGACTGAAGTTGGCCAGTGAGTCAGAGCGTTCCCCTATTTTCATGCAGTAGCAGTAGCCACATACTTAGCTAGACAGGACACTTGCAAGACAAAGCTAGCCATCTTTTTTCTCCGTAATCTCGAAAAGCACACCGTCAGGCGTTCGGGCAAACATAGACTTGACCCCGGGTCGGGGCGAATAGGGCTTGATAACAAATTCGACCCCGGCTGACTTCATTTTGGTGACGGCGCTATCCAGGTCGTCCACCACGAGCCCCAGGTGGTGCAAGCCAAACTGGAGTCCTTTCCAGTTCTCGTCCGCTCCGGTACTATTGGATATCCGGAGAGGCATACCTCCCAACTCCAATTCGATTATTTTCCGGCCGGGAATCTCCCGTTCCCCGGTAATCCGGGCGCCCATGATGTTGACGTAGAATTGAGCCATTTTTACCGGGTCTGGATTGGTCAGGTGGATGTGGTCTTGCTTATATGTTGCCATAGTCTCCTCTCCTCGCTACCCAGAACAACATTTTAGCGGCAAAGCTGCTGTTTAACATGACCGCCATCAAAAAAGACCGATGCTATATCCAGTGAGCTACAGGAGCATACATTCATGTTAAAATTTCGAACGAGCCAGCGAAGATAAGGCGAAGCCTATCCCCGCTGGCTTTAAGATTACCTTCTGGCTAACCTCCAAAAGAACGTATCTCGGTATGAGGTATCTTATTCATATCCGGTTTCCTCTTCTCAAAAAAGGCTCTCACCAACTCCTCTTTCTCTACATCCGGAACCTGTTCCTCAAGGAAGGCACCCATGCTGCGGGCTTCGTCATAAGGCAGTTCCTGGCCTCTAAGCAGGTGCTCTTTCCTGGTCCGTATATGGGTGGGGGAGTTCAGCATCAGCAGCTCAGCCATATCAAACGCCGCCGGCATTAAATCTTTCAGAGTAGTAATTTTGTGGATAATGCCCATGCGGAAGGCTTCCTGAGCCGATATCCTGATGCCGGTAAGGGAAAGATAGGTGGCGTTGGACAACCCGATGCAACGAGCCATTTTCTGAGTGGAAGCTGCCGAGCTAATGCCAAACCGTACCTGCTGTATCCCGAATTCAGCGTGTTCAGCGGCAATCCTGATATCACACGACAGGGCATGCATCAGTCCCCCGGACAGACAATAGCCGTTAATTGCCGCAATAACAGGTTTATAGACCCTGACATCACCAACGTGCCAATGTGGGCCACTCATCGGAGTCGATGGTGCCTCACCCTCTTTCGGAGTGGTCATTCTCATATCAGCTCCGGCGCAGAAAGCTTTTTGCCCGGTCCCGGTAAGAATGGCGACCAGAAGATGGTTATCATCCCTGAAATCAATGAAGTATTTTCGGATTAAAGCCATCACCTCGCCATTATAGCAATTCATCTTTTCAGGGCGGTTGAAAGTAATAATAGCAACCCGGTCTTTTTTCTCATAGAGCACTACAGGTTCTGGCATGTTCACCTCCTGACTTTTTAATAATTATAGCTTCTAGCTTGAATCACCGGAGAGTAAAAGAATAATCACCTCCTTTACTGTGTTTTTCAGCGCCAGCATGATATACCCCATGCTGCGTCTTTGTCAAATCAATATATTGAGGCCGTTTAGTAACCTATCCCCCCCGTCTGCCAAAGAACTTGTTCGACGGGCAGGCCTGACCCTCTTCCCGATGGGAAGGGGGAGCTACTAAGAGTCTCATTATAGCCTGGACTCAGTACATGGGTGATGCCATTCAAAAAGAAGATGTCGTTCTGGCCTTCGCCAGAATCCAGATATCACCCTGTCCTGGATTCCAGCCTACGCTGGAATGACAGTTATTGAACGATACAGACTATTATGAGACACATGATAAGTAAAAGAGAGGGGGCTATGCCCCCTCTCTTAAATCTCTTCCCCGTAATGAGAGGTAAACTACGGGGTGTCTAAGAGGGGCGTAGCCCCTCTTTCTCTAATTTCCCCCTCTCCTTTTAGGAGAGGGGGAATAAGGGGGTGAGGTCATCCGTAAGCAGTAATCTGTGCTGAAGCAATGATTGCTTCAGTAATTGACCAGACAGGACATTAGCCGCTTCCTCGTGTAGCCTCTGTAGCCGTCCGCTGGAGGGAGTAAGGGGAAAGATATTTCAGGATAACGAGAGACAATATGGGTGAGTGGAGGGATTTGAACCCTCGTTCTCCAGGGCCACAACCTGGCGCCTTTGACCGCTAGGCGACACCCACCATATGCGACGGTAATGTGGACATTAAGCAAGCTTTATTATAGCGAAAAGACACTACCTATTTCAATGAGCGTGAGATTAGATGGGGTTGTTGATGCACCTCACCCCTGAAATCTCCTTTGCCTGACAACAAAACAGGAGGAATGTTAAAGAGGAGCGAACGCTCCTCTTTAACATTCCCACAGCTTAACTCTTTTTACGGGGAAAAGCCTCTAAGGAGGCACGACGTTGAGGATGACAACGCCTCAGAAGACACAACAAACCCTCCCTCGACTCGCTTCAAAAGGAAACAGCTCTACCTATGAAGCAAAATCTAAGGAACCAATCCCGGAAAGGATAGTTATATCTTGCGAGACCAGCCTTAGCTCTTCCCTATCCGGAACATCTTCGTCGCGCACACCGGGCAGATACCCTGCGTCGCCGGCTTACCATTCTTCATGGTGATACTCTTGGCGCTCTTCATTTCCCTCTTGGTACGACACTTCACACAATATGCCTGCATTGGATGACCTCCTCTTTCTATCAGATTTGATTAGAAAGAATAAACCATACTATCGTGAAATGTCAATAGCGGTTCTGAGTTACCAAGCGTGCTAGACGTGAGGCATGTATTGGAGGCTGAGTATCAGGGGAGGCATGTGGTGGGGCTTGCTAGCGTAATTAGCGTAGTATCATCAGTTTTGCCATAAGGATGGGATAGTATCCACCGGGGATGGTACAATTTTTGCAACCGAGACTTTGATGATTAGGCAATTCATCCCTATGGTCTTGCCGCAGGGCAGTTCACTAAGGTAGCTTGCTACACTTACTACACTTGCTACAACAAGGGGTGAGAGTAAGACACGCATGGTAGTTTGTAGCTTGTGTATTTCGATTCAAGTGAGAATATTCTCACCTCTCAATACTTAGCTGAGAATAGCTAAGAAGAAGACAGACCCCGGCGCATCCTCACGCCAGTATTGTTAGTGTGTTAGAATACCGAGAGGAAAAAGCGTGACACTTTTAGATGTATTGTGCAATGCTGGCCTATATGGTAAGCAATTGTTCAGTCTACAATGTGACAGTCTTGTGTCTTTACTTGCTTTAGTACTCCTATTTCTGCCTTATGAACGGCTCATATTTTCAGTAATGGCATTATTTTACTGGCATCATCGAGCTTTTCCAGGTTCCAGACCAGCGATACCAGCTCTTTCCTCTGGGCAGGTGTCAGTAACTCTCTGGTCAGGGAGTTGAATTTCTGCTCGATTTCCATATTGGTGAGGGGGTCAAGAAAATGACCATGGCAGTGCAGTGCGAATTCCGAGAATCTCTTACCGGATTTGGTGACTATCTCCACGCGGGCAGCATTATTCTCCGGCGCCTGCCTGGTGCACTCCTCGGTATCGGTCACTTTTATTTTCTGTACTAAATCAATTAGCTCAGGTTTGTGCAGGTACTCATCATCGAAATGCCTTATTTCCACTGTACCATACATCAGTCCTAAGGCGACTCCGTAGGGCATGCTATGGTCGGCCGTCTCACGAGTCGTCGGATGCCATTTTTCGGCATCACCGGCCATGATATTCTTAGAGTCACTCCGAGTCTCAATATTTACCTCGGCGATTTCATTGACACTGGATATCCTGGGACGCAACTTGATGGCAAGATCAACCTCCGTCTGGGCCGCCGAACCACAAGGGTAGCGCTTAATAGTGGACTCCAAAATAGTGAAAGACCGACCGAATTCAGCCAGATGGAAGGGGCCAGTAACCGCCATGAACAAACCGTAACGACCTTCAAAAACTGGACTCGGTCCAGTCATCCCTTCCCGAGCCAGCAGTGCAGCAAAGACAGCATTCCGAGCGGCATTGGCCATCGCGCAGCCCTTCCACATGGACACCTCTCCGTAGCGAGTTTGGTTTAGCCCTATATTGGGTGTGATGGCCAGGTTGATTGCTTGTATCATTTGTTCTTGAGATAGGCCGAGGATTTTTGATGCTCCCATCACGCAGGAGATGATGCCAGCAACAGTCTGGTCAAAACCTTTGGTTCTAATATGATTAATCTGGTCGACTAACCGACGTTGGACCTCATAGGCCAGGACTGAGGCAACGATGATTTCCTTGCCGCTGGCATGAACGGCATCGGCACAAGTGAGTACAGGGGCAAAGTTGTCGCTGCGATGAGCGCCTCCCGTATCATTGAAGTCCAGGTATCGAATCATGATGCCATTGGCGAAAGTAGATAGTTCCAGACTGGACTGCTGACCACTGCCGATGATAGTTGCCGGCAGGTCGCACGGGTACACCCCGGCTGCCATCTTGCGGGCAATCTTGGCTGGCGGGCTGCTATAGCCACCAATGGCACAACCAAGGGTGTCGATAAGAAGGCCCTTTGTCTTGTGCACTACCTCCGGGGGTAGGTCCTCGTATTTGATTGAGGTGGCATAAGACGCCAGATATTCGGTATTCTTGTCCATGGTTAAACCTCCAGAGTTTACTTAATCATACGCCATCTGCCTCAGGAGCATCGGCACTGCTCTCATTATTTCCTGTGTTTGGCAGTCTCGAGGTAGTAAAGGAGGTCAGAACTCGGTTCGTTCCACTTAATATCCACCCCGGGTCCCATGATAACCAGGACGGGAACGTCAGCGATTGGTATAAGGGTATAGGTCTCAGTAGTCATTCTTACCGCTTGCTCAACTATTCCCCGCCTCTTCCCTGGATCCGTCTCCACGATAGCGCTTAGGATAAGCTTTTCTTGCTCAGGGATTCCAGGGAAAGTCATTTGCATAGAGCCTCCTTGTACAAAGCCGGTCCGCAGCCGGAATGGCATAACGGGAGCATCTGACATGGCACGTCCGGCTGCCTGCCCCAGAATTAAATCCGCAGGCCCGCGCCCAGGACCACCTCGACGTAGCGGATCAAATGTCCCCCCGTCTGTCGGAACTATCTCAGCTTTGACCCCGATGCGTAACCAGTAGCTCTGTATAATCTCATTAAGCTTGGGTAGGTAGGGAGCATCAGTTTGAGAATAAGAGAATAGTTTGATCTTGAAACCATCAGCATAGCCAGCCTCTTTAAGCAGCCGTTTTGCCTCCTCCTGGTCATAACGAAAGATTGTGGTGGCATATTTCACAGCGGCAGCGTAATCAATATCCGTGGAACCTTGGTTAACGTACACGGGCGCGAGAGGTAGTGCCATTCCGTAGAAAAAAGTCTTGTTGATTTCCTCCCGATTAATAGCCAAAGAAAGTGCCTGGCGTACTTTGATATTGGCAATAGGCATGCCAGCCGCTCGAGGGTCATAGGCTCCCCATAAAGCAAAAACCGCAGCGACTGAAGACAGGTTACCTGTTCTGAACCCGATGCTTTCCAGTTCCTTGGCCTCCTCTATCCCTATCTCCGTTACGTCTATTGCCCCCGTCTTCAACAGCGCTAACCTTGTAGTTTGCTCCGGTATGTTTATCAGCGTCAATTTCTTGAAGCCGGGCACCTGCCGCCAGTGGGCATCAAGGACTTCGTATTTAATCGTATCTCCGGGAACGCGACGGTCAAACTGCCATGGGCCGGAACCCACTGGATGAAGATTGAAGTATTCCCATCCATATCGTGCAATATAATCCTTCGGCATCACCGGACCCGAATAGGGGAGGTAGAACGTAAAAAGATAGGGAAGGTAAGGCTGTGTGCCTTTGGTGTAAACGCGCACGGTGTAATTATCCACTACCTCCACACGCTCGACTGCATCCCCCACGTCCCGGTAATTAGCTTCCGGCGAAGCAAACCGATCAATGCTGAATTTCACGTCATCAGCAGTTAAGTCTTCACCATTATGGAACTTTATACCTTTATGGATATGAAAGACCCACGAGAGGCCATCAGGAGCTATCTCCCACTTGTCAACTATCCTTGGTGCCAACCCTGCTCCATCCAATGCGATCAAAGTTTCAAATATAGGTTTTCCCACTGAAGAGCCAACCTTTGACGGATCAAAATTTTCCGATGAAAAGCTACTAATGGCCACCCTTAATTCTCCGTAGGGTCCGGTTGGCGTCGCCGCCGGGGTAGGCTTTGGCGCTGGTGTTGGAGTTGGCGCTGGCGCTGGTGTTGGCACCGGTGCTGGTACTGGTATTGGTGCAGGTGACGCCTTGGCACAACCGACCAATAGTAAGACGAGAACTAACCCCAATATCACCACCTTGACTTGCTTTGGTACTCTCATTTCTGCCTCCTTAGCTTTCTATTTCCAGGAGCTTGGGTCACCAATGCGAAATAGTAATTTGACGGATATTCTCTTTGTTTTACCATTCTGATAAATCGCAGGTTAATGAAGAATGCATATTTCCCATCATGTTGCTTTGGTTAGTCAGTTTACGGGGAGCAAAGACACACGACACTAATAGGTAAGGCATAAATGCTTAGTTATCAAGCCTTTCTATATGCGCAGCATATTTCCCAACTGGTTCAAATCGGTTACTGTATCCAGATTTTTTACTGCTTCAATGAGGCTTTTGGTCCTTTTTTGCCCAAGAACTTTGGAGGCATAGTACATAACCTTCTTGTGGGTCTCCGGGTGGATAGTCCACCCTTTCCGTGAACTTACGGCCATCATTGGTCTCAACATCCACTTCTGCCGAGTGAGCCTTGGTAATCTTCTTACGCTCGTCCAGTTTGGGGTCGTGCACTGACGTGACCCGGCTTTTCAGGTTCAATACTTTCGGGTCTTGCACCCTTTCTGGCGTGTACTGGTCCCAGGTAAGCTGATGGTCAAAAGCGGCTACAGCCAGACAATACTGAATAGTGATATCTGGCATGGCTCGATTATCTACAATTTGCTTTTCCCGCTCCGGTTGGCGCGCAGTGATTAATCGAATATCTTCAGCTTTGATGCCTTCCCGGGTAAGGATTTTGAGTAAGCCATAGGCCGGGGCATGGATAGGGTGCCCGGCGGAGTAAAGCTTGAGGCAAGTATTCATTATGGTGAATTTCTTACCCAGGTCTTTTATTAGCTCTTCTTGATTATAGTTTTCGCCGACATTATCGCTCAGGACATTGTTATCGCCATCGAACACAGATTTAGGTCCGTCGTAACCCATCTTGGCTAGCAGGGCAGCCGTGACACCGTTACGACAACTAAGCCCCTTCATCAGGGATTTGGCCATGTGCTTGGCCTCGGAACCCAGGTCGAAGAAGCTGCCTGAGTGCAAGGCAGCTAGCCCAAAAGCTATCCTTGTTTCACTTGCTTTTAGCTTCATAATGTTGCACCCTACGGCTGCTCCCCAGAACTCGCTCATGCCGGATATGTTGGGAACGCCGGCGTTAGACAGTCGCCCGGCCATGTCGTAGCCGGCAACAACAGCTGTAATCATATCCTTACCACTGGCTCCCGTTTTCTCTCCACAAGCAAGCGCGGCCGGTATAATGACGGATGAGGTATGACCGACATCCTCCAATGATTCGTCAATCTCATCACCATGGCCCAGAGTGCCGTTAACCAAGGCTGCATTTACGGCTGAGGTCTTGTAATTACTCCCCAATACTGAAGCCTCGGCTTGACCGCCTACAGATTGGCCAAACTCAATAATCAATCGGCCGTTCTCAAGCATACTGCAGGCCACCTGGCAGCCCAGGGCGTCCAGAATGACCTTCTTGGCTTGTTTGACCACATCAGCAGGTAAGTCGCCATACCTGAGAGTACTAACATACTCCGCCAGTCTTTGGGTGACATCTTGTCTACGCACTGTCATTTCTATCTCCTTAAGATGTTGTTTCGTTCAAAGCATGGGCATACCGCCAAGTATGCCACAACTATCAGGTGTGACGTACCTACCGCAATTCTACGAAAACGGTTACGTATTACGGTTGCCTGTGTTTAGCCAACTCAAGATAAGGACTAATGGTAGGACTTACCCCTCCCGGCGGGATGGGAAGGTCTACTCGTGGCGCCACCGCAACCATTACCGGTATACTGCTAATGGGTAGATGCGTATAGCTATCGACAATCTCCTTGATTGCTTGTTTGATAAACTCGCTTCTTTTGGCGGGGTTCATGTCGCTCTGGGCATCGTCGATTAGCTTGTCGACATCAGGACGCGCCTTGCCCAAAAGAAACATACCGCCTTGGGAATGGAAGTTAGCCCGCAGGCGTGCCGCTGTCATTGGGGCCAGCCCAAGAGAACGTGGTATCCCCTGCCCGATGGCTGGTTCATAGGTGCGGTCAATATTTCGATACATCTGGCCGATAACTACTCCTGAGTAATCCACGGGCACCAGTTCCACCTTAACCCCTACCTTTTGCCAGTAGCCCTGGATGACCTCCGAAAGTTTGGGAAATAACCCCTTTTCGGCAGTATATAACTTAAAAGCGAATCCCTGAGGATAGCCTGCCTCCTTAAGCAACCGTTTGGCTTCCTCGGGGTCGTAGCGATAAGCCTTGGCACAATACTCCTGCCAATAGGCGTAGTTAACATCCGCTGACCCTATAAAAACTAAGGGAGGTCCAGTGGGGCCACCTTTCCCCCGAATCAAGGTCTTCTCGATCTCATCACGGTTAATGGCCAGGGAGAGAGCCTGGCGCACCCTGGCATCACTCGTTGGCATACCGGTCGCCCGGAGGTCATAGGTGGCGTATAAGGCAACTGCCGGCTGTTCGAGTTCCAAAATATGCACCTTGTAGCCGACGGATTCTAGTTCGATCGCAGATTCCATATCGACATCAGCGATGTCGATTACCCCGGTCTTTAACGAGGCTACTCGCGTGCTTGCCTCTGGCATACCTATAAACGCAACTTTTTTAAACGCCGGTACCTGCCGCCAATGCTGGTTAACCGCCTCGTATTCAATCATGTCTCCTTGGACCTGGCGAACAAACTTAAATGGGCCAGCACCTACCGGGTGCAGGCCAAAGTATTCAGCGCCAACCCGTTCCAGGTAATCTTTGGGCGTTATCGACGACACCGTCGGGCTATAGGTAGCACTATAATAAGGGAGAAAGGGCTGCATACCGATGGTGTAGAGACGCACCGTATAATCATCCGTTATCTCGACACGCTCGATGGAAGACTTGGCTATCGGGTGAAGAGATTTACCGGAAATGTATCGGTCAAGACTGAACTTGATGTCTTCAGCGGTGAGGTCCTCGCCATTGTGGAACTTGATGCCTTTACGGATGTAATAGAGCCATGACTTACCATCAGGAGCCACCTCCCATTTTTCCAGTATCCCTGTCGGTGCTAAAGCACCCTTATCATCTGTCCTGATCAACAGGTCAAAGACAGGGCTTACACGAGCGCTGCCATGTACCGTATTCATTATGGGGTCGAACGCTTCAGTAGAGCTGACTTGTCCTATCTTTAGTTCTCCGTAGGGTCCGCTTGGGGTGGGTGCTGGCGCCGGTGTAGGCTTAGGTGCCGGTACTGGTACTGGCGCAGGAGCTGGTGTGGGCGCAGGAGCTGGTGCGGGTGTTGGTGCCGCTTGGGCACAGCCAGCCAGAGATATTATGATTACCAGTCCAAAAGCTACTATTGACTTTCTTGCTCTTAAGATTCCCATTTCTGTTCCCCCTTCTCTTTTACTTTAGTCCTGGCTATTTACTGATTACCGGATGGAATGATTATCACCCCCCTACTTTGCCTCGCCCACCAGCACCTCATCACCCTCCTAGGAGAATCTGACTTTCAAATCCTCGCTCTCTGAAATCTGGGTGACATATTCAAACACTTCTTGTGCCCTGGGGTTTCCCCTTTTGACCACCTCAGGCTCCACATTGGGATTAATGTAGGCAGGAATATAGGTTACTTTCTGGATTCTTTTATCCTGGATATAGGCCTTGGCAATCATCGTCTTCAGGGCATCAGGATGGTGGTGATGCTTTTCATAGCCGGGGACAGGCTTAATGCGGTAGAATTCCTCTTTTATAGAAATGGGGCGGTCCAGCAATCGATACATGGCGCTTCCGCCTCTCGGGTGACTGGGAGGATTAGACCCTGGCTCGTCAGCGAAGACACCCAGGCCGTAGAAGATTGTTTTACCTTTGTATATTTCGATGCCCTTCAGGATATGGGCATGATGCTGAAGTATCAGGTCAGCTCCGGCATCAATCGCGGCGTAGGCGGCTTCTTTTTGATACATCGCCACAACCGCTGGCACATGGTGAACGCCACAATGCATAGAGACAACCAGCACATCTACCTGAGGCCTCAATTTCCTGATGTCCTCCTCCATAGTCTTCTTGTCTTCCGGAAAGAGTTAGGTAACAATGAGTGGCGGTGTACCCGGTTGGTAATTTACCATCTGGTAACGGTGAGTGGCTCGAAGGGGAGCACAGCCAGGCATATTCTCCTCGGCGACAAGACCGGGAAAGACGGCAGAGAGGTAAGCCAGGAAACCTACTTTGGTTCCTTTTCTCTCCAGAATGGCCGGCTTACGGGCTTCAACAATATTCTTTCCGGCACCAACTACCGCAATGCCGTTTTTGGTCAGGATGTCGATGGTATCAAAGAAGGCATCCCAGCCATAGAACATAGCCGCATTGGTGGCGAAGGACATAACGTCAAAGCCACCGCCTTTTTCGGTAAGTGCCGAGACGTTTTTTGGTGAGTGTATTACCCCCCCGTACCCGTAAGGCGAAAATATCGGACTACCCCGGTCGGAGAACTGGCATTCCTGCTGCCCGAAAGCTATATCCGCCGTACGCAAAACGTCGCCGCAATAGCGGAAAATCGAGGGAGGGTCTTCACGCTCTGGTCTGATATCGCCGACACCAACAATTGTAACTAAATCCTTCTTCTTTTGAACCATTGATACATCCTCGGTGAGTTACGTCTCACTGGGCATATTAACCAGTAACCTTTAATCTACACTCTCTGCATCCATCGTGTCATCCGCCAACACACGTAAACAGCTGAGCATTTTCTATGGAGAAAACCGGTCATCCGAACGTTTGGTCAGTACATTCGTACGGTCATCGTACGTATCTCTGTCGTTTCTTAATAGGTAAACCAGCGGAACAAGAGCCGCTGGCGAATTGTAGCTCGGCTGATGGTGTGAGGTTCTCAACGAAAACTTGATAACTGCCAATATCCCCGCTTCAGTAAAATGGATACGTGGCAAGCTCAACGTCCCCCACGAGAGCTTCCGTGTGACCTGCCCCCGATAGTTAACCACCTGCCATGTAGTTATCGTAGTCAGGATAACCTCAGGTGACGGTGGACAGTAATTCTTGGCCTTATACCATTCGAAAAGAAGTCCTTAGATATGGCGATAATAGCACATAGCACTAGAGCAGAATCGGTGCAAGGGCTACCCGGTTCCAGTTTCGCCCAGAGTTGGGCACGAAGTGATGGGGTTTTTGCTTTAGACGGTCAGGTCGTCCCCCGGTTATCTCGCTGGCCCGGTGGCAGTTATCATTGAAGATATGGTAGAATCTTTGACAATCGACCTCGGGAGAATAGCAGTACCCAATCTTAACCTAGGCAATATTCTGTCCTAATGATGGGGTACACCTCACCCAGGTCGGTAATTAGTAGAGAACTAAAGGAGTAAAGTATGGCAACTGGTAAGCTGGTGGTTTTAACGCGTGGTATGGATACTGAGTCATGGAATCTATTCATGGCCGAGAAACCAACTGGGTGGCAGGTGACGGTGGTGAACCCGGATGATGGCGAGCAAAAGGTAGCCAAGCAGCTTGAGGATACTCAATATCTGGTGACCACGAGCAGCGGGCCTGTTTCGTCGAAAGTTCTTGAGACGGCAAAGCAATTGAAACTCATTCAGACATCGGGACAGGATGTGGGGCATCTGCCGGTAAAATGGGCTCTGGAAAAAGGAGTCCCTGTTGCCAATGCTGGAGGTGCCAATGCTATCGCCGTTGCCGAGCATACCGTGTGTCTGATGCTGGCATGCCTGTGGAGATTTATACTACTCAATCAGTCTATTCGTGAGGGCAAGTTCCGGGGAAATATTGATAGGAAGGGCTCACATGAGCTTTACGGTAGAACCGTTGGGATTGTGGGGTTTGGGAACATCGGGAGAAGAGTAGCCAAGCTATGCTACAGCTTTGGTGCTAACATAATCTACTTTGAGAGGTTATTTGTTCCTCATGCCGTTAGAGCCGACTTTATGGCATGCCCTGTGAGTCTGGATGAACTGTTATCCACATCAGATATCGTCACATTACACGTCCCATCCTTTGAGAGTAACAGAGGTATGATAGGCTGGGAGGAGCTCTGCACAATGAAGCCCTCGGCTTATATAATAAATACGAGCCGTGGTATTGTCATAGATCAAGATGCTCTGATCCGTGCTCTTAATGAAGAGAGGATTGCGGGTGCGGGCCTGGATGTCTGGGCACCAGAGCCACCAGACCCGAAGAACCCGCTTCTTCAAATGCCTAATGTGGTAGCTACGCCGCATGCGGCGGCGCTTTCTTGGGAGAGCAGGAAACCAACTTTTGAAACTATATGGAGGAATGTACTGCTGGTTTCGGAGGGTAAAGAGCCCATGAACAGGATACGCGAATTCTAATTGATGAAGCATTTTCTTGAGCGAGGAGCGAAGCCAAAGGGAGTCAAATAGGTAACCTGGGTAGTTTGTTGTCAGTGTTTTACCTTTGATTCCTTCCTCGACCATCCACGAAACAGACCTAACATAAATGCTCCCACGACAAGCATCTCCCTGAGCTGACGGCGGCGTGTCAGCAGGTGACCCATCTTACGGGCTTGCTTGTCCGGTAGTAGCCTCATCTCTGGCTTCATACGCAAGCCAAAGAGAGCGAGTATTCTGGCATCAATCTTAGCCAGAGTGCCATCTGCACGAGCAAAGTCACGTACCTGGCGGGGATTGATGATGACTACTGGCAGACATTCTGCCTGGAGTTATTGGGTAGACCTATCTGAACTTGATAAGTAACAATCTGACGTTTCGTGACTTTCCCCAACAACCAAATCCCTCTCAAAAGTTGCCGCCTCCCCGATGACCAAACAAAGGGCTTGCTTAAGGTTCCTTATACAGGCCCTTTTACTCTTACGGATGACCGATAATATGCTTAGGAGTCTACTCTACACTAACGAAGCAGTTGCCATCCACCTAGCCGCTGTATTACACTTATTTTGTTTCACTTGTGAAGGGAATGGGGCAGGAGGATAGGTTACTAAACCACCTCAGATGAATCGCCGGCATCTTGCTCTCGAAGGTATGGATAAGATACAATCAGCCATCGGATTTAGGTAATGACTGCTTTCTCTGGTCGCTACAGAAAACTCAAGGATAGTCGCACGATGGGTGACAGCGAATTCAAGCCGAGGGATGCCGGTTGCTGAACTCAGTGAAGTCGCATCTGAGCAGGACGGTTCATCAATGGGGAGGCGGTCTTGCCGTCTTCTTCGGCTACACCCACCTGAGCCATGACCTGACTGCCGGGCTTCTGGTGGCTTTACTACCCTTTATCCGGCAAGACATGGGACTTAACTACCTGCAATCTGGCTTGCTGGTTTCGGCCTTCTCCCTGACCTCGGGTTTTTCCCAGCTTCTTGGCGGCTTGCTGGCGGACCGTATTAGCCGGAGAAAAGCAATCGCCCTGGGCCTGGGCGGCGTCGGCGCCTGCGCCATTATCATCGGCCTGAGCTCATCATATTACGCTCTGCTCGCCAGCCTTATCATTATGGGCATTGTTACCGGTGCCTATCATCCTTCGGCAGTTCCGGCGATTACGGACTATTTGGAAACAGCCAGGCGGGGGAGAGCGATTGCCCTCCATATGTTGGGAGGAAATATCGGGTTTGTCCTGGGCCCCTTACTGGGGGGAGCTATCGCCAGTATCCTCAACTGGCACCTTGCCTATATTTTGCTCAGTATTCCTGCTCTGGTGGCCGCCCCGCTCGTGCTCACCCGGCTCAAGTTCCCGGCGCAAGCTGGTGGGACAGCCAGTACCTCTGCCCAACGTGCTGCCGCCGGGTCAGGACGCAAGCTGACCGGTTTGTCCCTGGTTTTCCGAACTGTGGCCAGTGCCGTTATCCCGGCTGTTATCATGGGTCTTATCGTCAACCCGACCATGTCCTTTGTGCCTCTTTACCTCGTCGATAAACACCATTTTTCCAGTAGCACGGCTGCCCTCTGGGTGAGTATCATCCGGAGCGGGGGGCTGGTCGGTAGCCTGTTCGGTGGCTGGCTGGCGGACAAATGGGGTAGAAGAAGGGCGATTTTCCTGGCGCTGGGAGCGACTGGCCCGGTCCTGCTCTTAATCGCCTGGCTCCCTCTCAGTGTAGTGCTGGTAATCGCATTTGTCCTTTTCGGCCTGGTGATGGCGATGCGGGAAGCCACCACGCAGACCTACCTGATGGACAGCACCCCGTCTCATTTACGGGCGACCGTCTTTGGTATTTACTTCGGCTTTGGTATGGAGGGGTCAAGTTTAATACAGCCGGTTGCCGGTCATTTCATGGACATTTATGGTATTGGCGATGTCTTCATTGCCATCGCCCTGATTGGGATTACCCTATCTGTGGTGACGGTGCTCATCGCCCGAAAGACCTGATTTACCCTTCTTCGGGTTCATCTTGTCCTGTAGCAAATACCGGGCATCGTCCCTTTTACCAGCATAACTTCCGTATTACGCTTTTCCCAACGCCAGGAAGAACTGCTGTGAGGTAATGACACTCGCCTGCCGGGGGAACAGCTTTTCCATCAGCACGCGGTGAACCTCATCGTCCCGGTCGGCACAGCAGTCAGAGAGCACGACCAATTTATAATCCATGTCGGCAGCACAGCGCACCGTGGTGAGCACACAGCCGCTCGTCGAAATCCCCAGGAGCACCAGTGTCTCGGCCTTTTGTTTTTTGAGCACTTCATCCAGGTTGGTCGTTGAGAAAGGCCCGGTACGGCTTTTGGTTAATACTAGCTCTCCCGCTTTGGGAGTAATTGCCGGATGAATGGCGACCTCCGGTGTTCTATCTCCACGAACTACCTCGACATAGATGACCGGAATGCCGGCGCGGCGAGCTCTTGCCAGCACTTCATTCGCCTTTCTCAAGATTTCCTTCTGAAACTCTTCGGGAAAGGAACTCAGCTGCCGGTTCTGGTAATCCATGATAAGAACTGCCGTCTTACCGCGGTCAATTGATAATTGCTCTGCCATATTGTTGTACCTCCTTTGCGATTGACACCGCCATCATATCACTAGCAGCTCGTACCAAGCAAGCCATGTTCCCTTTCCGGGAATAGATTATATCCTGAGATTCTTTACTAACCCCCTCACCCTTGTATCCCTCTCCCCTTACGAAGGGGAGAGGGATAAGTTTTTAGAGAGGGGCGAAGCCCCTCTCTTCCCGACACTTCCCCTTCTCTTCCATAGGGCTTTGTATCAAAAGTGATTTCCTCCATGTCACCCTGAGCGTAGCGAAGGGTCTCGGTGCGGTGGGGACCATTGGCTCACTACCAACCCCACGCACAGATTCTTCGTCGCCTCGCTCCTCAGAATGACATTGGATACAAGACCCTTCCATAGGTAAGTGGGGGACTCCTATGAAGAGAGGCTTTGCCTCTCTTCAACTCTCTTTCTATTTCTGGATGGGGAGGTTAAGAGAGCGTAAGCCCCTCTTTCTCTCTTTCCCCCCTTTCAGGAGAGGGGGATTTAAGAGGGTGAGGTTATTAAACAATATCTGTCCATTATTGTTGACAAAAGCTACAGCTTAGTGGTTGAATAATAAACCTATGAAAGGAGACGGATATGAGATAAAGGGGCTGTAATATATCGCTCATAGTAAAAATATTAACGAGGAGGTATTTTCAGATGTCAACAGAGGATAAGGTCTGGGCCGGAAGGAAAGCAAGGGAGGAAGCAACCGCAAAAAGGGAAATGGCGGAGAGGGGGGAAGCACCGAAGAATTATCCATCCAATCGTGATTTTTTGAAACCGCTGAAGTATAAAGCAATCATCTATGAACCAAATCGTGAGACTCATGTGGCCAAGATTACACTGAACCGTCCCGAGGCAATGAATGCCTTGAGCCATGAGCTGCGCGGTGAGTTGATGCACGCCTTACACGTGGCCGAAAATGACAACGACATCAATGTCATCGTCCTCAAAGGTGCCGGGCGCTGCTTCAGTGCTGGCTATGACCTCGGCGGGGGCATGGGACAGGAAGAGCCATTCGCCGGGTCGGAATATCCGGGAGACGCACACTGGGCTCGATACCTGGTCAATTTCTACTGGCAAATCTGGGAGCTGGCCAAGATTGTCATTGCTCAAACCCACGGATATGTCCTGGCCGGTGGCTCAGAGCTGTGCGCCGCCTGTGACCTGCTGGTGACGACTCCTGACTGCCGCTTTGGCTACCCACCGGTCAGAGCCATGAGAGCCCCCGATGTAATGTGGTTCCCCTGGTTGCTCCCAATGAGGAAGGCCAGAGAGATGATATTCACCGGAGATAATATCACCGGTGAGCAAGCATTCGAACACGGCATGGCCAACTACTGTGTGCCCCAGAGCGATATTGATGAGTTTACCGAAACCTTCGCCAGGCGTGTAGCACTTATCCCCTGGCAGGTGAATAGCATCCACAAGAGGGGTATCCAGAAGGCCTACGAGATTATGGGGATAAGAACCGCGCTGGAGACACATGCCCTGCAATGGGCGTCACTGGAGCAGACAGATAGAATCAAGGAAATGAGTAAATTGTTTAAGGAGGTGCCCCTCCGGGAGTATCTGACGGTTCGAGATGGCCCGTATCGAGATTACCGGACGGCGGAAGAAGCAATATTAAGCCGTGGCCAGAGAGAAGGGGATGCCTGGAAAGGTGTCACCGAGGCGGAAAAGAAGCTGAAAAAAGACGCACCCCGGATTGAAAAAAAGAAACCCAAGAAGAAGGCTTAGCCAGCCACGGCTATCTCGCCTAGCCTCCGTTAGCTAAAGCTAACGGAGGCTAGGCTTTTTCTGGAGTAACTGCAATCTAAATTAGCATGATTCTTCTAGCAATCTATCTCCCTGACCCCCTTCCCTTGAGAAGGAAAGGGGGTATAGAAATAAGAGAGGGGCTTCGCCCATCTCTAACTCTCTTCCCACTCTCCTTGAGTGATAGGGGAATTTTAGTAAACAATGGCTTAAAGAATCCTTAAGAGCTAAACGCAGCTTTTACCGGTTGGCTCATTTTGGGTCGTAGTGATATAATAAACAACATCCTTTAAGTAAATTACCGGAAAGGGGTAAATCGATAGTGAATCACTTTGAAGCGATATTTAATCCCAGGACAGTGGCGGTGGTCGGGGCATCCAATGCCCTGGATAAGTGGGGGGCGACCATCTTCACCCGTGTCTTGACCTGTCCCTCGCTGCAAGGCCATCTCTACCCGATAAATCCGAATGCCAGGGAAGTGCAGGGGGTGAAGGCCTACCCCACCGTGGTAGATGTGCCGGAACCAGTTGACCTCGCCGTCATTGCCGTCCCCCTGCCTGGTCTTCTTGATGTCGTCAAAGACTGTGTCCGGAAAGGGGTAAAGGCAGGTATCATCATCACCGCCGGACTGGCCGAAACCGGTAGTGACGGCGCCGAGTTGCAAGAGGAAATCGTCCAGGTGGCACGGGCAGGAGGGATGAGGTTCACCGGCCCAAACTGTAACGGGCACTTCAACATGAGTATCGATTTATCTACCCTGCGCCTGGAGGCTCCCGTGGAACGGGGCGCAATCGGGGTCATCTCACAAAGTGGCGGTTTTGGCGGCCATATTCTGATGTGTGGCGCTGACATGGGGGCTGGTTTTAGCAAGTTTATCAGCGTCGGCAATGAAGCCGACCTCCATTTTGAAGACGTCCTCGAGTATTACGGGCAGGATAGTGACACCAAGGTCATCACCGGCTACATCGAGGGACTGAGAAAGGGGAAGGATTTCTTTAGATTGGCCAGGGAGATAACCAGGCGGAAGCCGATGGTAGTCGTGAAAGTAGGGAAGACGGACGCAGGAGCACAGGCCGCTCGCTCTCACACCAGTGCCATCGCTGGCTCGGACCTCATCTATGACGCCATGTTCAAACAGGCTGGAGTCATCAGGGTGGAGACGGTTGAGGAGCTTTTTGATACTGCTGCCGCCTTGCTGCGGCAACCATTACCCAAAGGTAACCGGGTTGGCATTCTGAGCAGTGGCGGCGGCTTCGCCTGTGTCACTTCCGATGCCTGTGCCCGGCTGGGGTTAGAAATCGCTCCCCTGTCGCCAACCACCATCGAACGGCTCAATATGGTTCTGCCACCACGATGGCCCCACGCCAATCCGGTGGACACTGTTGCCACCGGGTTTGTCACCTATCCCTGCCTATGGCCACTCATCGAAGATAACAACCTGGATGCTGTCCTGGTCGTCGATGGTATTGGCCGCTCGATGAGAGATTCTACCCGGTCAAAACAGGCTAACTCCCCATCAAACTCACCCGGTGCAGAGATTCATCTAGCCCAGCAAGAAGAGTTGAGGGAGCTGGACAAGCTATTTGACCACATCGACAAATACCGGAAGCCAGTCATCATGACCAGTTTTGTGACGCCAGCGTTGAGGAGCTCGCCGGTTTTTGCTAAACTAAAGGAACATGGCATCCTGATTCAGCCCACACCGGAAAGAGCCGCCAGGGTACTGTCTCATCTGGTCGAATACAGCCGCTACCTGAGCCATGCGTCACCAGATAAATAGCTTGCTTGAGTATGAATTATGTCTGATTTAAGTGATAAGACAAAAGTGAATATGGAGATTGGTCTTGATGCCGGGCAGTTCTCCCTAACCGAGATGGAGGCCATCGCCAGAAAGTTACGCCGCAATATTGTCACCATGATAGGGAAGGCAGCCAGCGGTCACCCTGGCGGTTCTCTGTCAGCGGTGGAGATTCTGACTGCTCTCTATTTCGGAGTACTGAAACACCACCCGAAAGACCCGCGCTGGCCCGGGCGGGACCGGTTTATCCTCAGCAAAGGGCATGCTGCTCCGCTACTTTACGCTACCCTGGCGGAGTGTGGCTACCTCCCGTTAGCCGAGCTATCTACCCTGAGACAAGTCAATAGTTGTCTGCAGGGTCATGCCGATTGCACGGTTACCCCGGGGGTAGAGATGTCGGCCGGTTCCCTGGGACAGGGGCTATCCTTCGCCCTTGGTGTCGCCCTGGCGGGGCGTCTTAACGCTCAGTCTCACCGCATCTATGTCCTGCTCGGTGACGGCGAGTGTGATGAAGGGCAGGTCTGGGAGGCCGCCATGGCCACCGCCCATTTCAAGGTAGATAGCCTGGTGGCTATCGTCGACAATAACGGACTACAGATTGATGGCTGGAACCGTGATATCATGAATCTTGCCCCATTCAACCAGAAGTGGCAGTCCTTCGGCTGGCATGTGATTGAGGTTGACGGGCATGACCTCACCCAACTGATTGCTGCCTTCGAGCGGGCCAGGTTGATTAAGGGGCAGCCCACCGTTGTTATTGCCCATACCATCAAGGGCAAAGGGGTCAGCTTTATGGAGAATGTGGCTGATTTTCATGGCAAAGCCCCGACGCCGACCGAGTGCGAGATTGCCTTGAAGGAGCTGGCGTAAGCATGGTACGGGAAGCTTCGCTACGGGAAACCTATGGTGAGACCCTGGTTGAACTGGGCCGGGAGAACCCGGATATTGTCGTACTGGACGCTGACCTGTCCAAGTCCACCATGACCCAGTTCTTCGCCCGGGCGTTTCCCGAACGCTTCTTTGATTGTGGCATTGCCGAGCAGAACATGGTCACGATTGCCGCCGGGCTGGCCTCTTCCGGCAAAATACCCTTCGCCAGCACCTTTGCCGTCTTCGCTCCCGGGCGCTGCTTCGACCAGGTTCGGATGTCCATCGCTCAACCCGGGCTCAATGTAAAGCTAGTCGTCACTCATGGCGGTATCACGGTGGGCGAGGATGGCACTTCCCACCAGGCCATTGAAGACCTGGCCCTCGCCGGCGCTTTACCCGGTTTTACCGTGATTGTACCGGCTGACGCTATCGAGACGGCTCAGGCGGTAAGGATCGCCGCCGCCAGTGACGGCCCTTTCTATATCAGGCTATGCCGCTCCAAAGCACCGGTGCTTTACGATGATAGCTACCGTTTTAGTCTGGGCAAAGCGGTAACAATGAGACCGGGTAACGATGTGACGGTCATTGCCATCGGGCTGATGGTGGCAGCCGCTCTGGAGGCAGCGTCTAATCTCAGCAAGGATGGCATCGACTGCCGGGTGTTGAATATGCCCACCCTTAAGCCGATTGACGAGGCAGCCATCATCAAGGCAGCGGTCGAAACCAAAGCTATCGTCACGGCTGAGGAGCACCTGGAGCACGGCGGATTGGGTAGCGTTGTCGCCCGTATTGTGGTCAATCACCAGCCCGTACCGATGGAGTTTATCGCCCTCAAGGATACCTACGCCGAATCAGGCAAGGCTAATGAGCTACTGGAGAAATATGGCTTGACCGCCCGGGACATTGAGCAGGCGGTTCGCCAGGTGATAAAAAAAGCGAAATAAGGAGGTAGCAGATGTTAGGCGATGTCATTGAACTATCCGTGGTGGTAAGGGACCTGGAGGCGGCGATAAAGCGTTTTGAGACTACTTTTGAGCTTAAGGTGTACTCCCGGAGCGAATCCGAGGAGTTTGGCTACAAAAATGCCATTCTGCCCCTGGGCAAGGGACACATCGAACTTTTGCAGCCGACTGACCCAAACAAAGCCATCGGGAGGTTTCTGGAGACCCGTGGCGAGGGTGTCTATCTGGTTGGCTTCGACACCGAGGATATCGATGCCAGCGTCAAGAAGCTACAGGCAAAGGGCGTCAAGCTCACCCACCGGCCCGGTCACATTGCCTGGCTCCACCCCAGAGAGGCCCACGGCGTCTTTGTCGAGCTGAGAAAGCCACAAAAATATAGCTAGTGTCGAGCCTGATAAATGAGATTGTTTAGTAACCTATCCTCCTGACTCTCTTCCCATCGGGAAGGGGGAATGAGTGATAGTCTCATTATAGAATAGACTCATGACATTAGATTCCAGCCTGCGCTGGAATGACAGTTATTGAAGCATGTCATTCTGGCGAAGGCCAGAATCCAGATACCACCCTACCCCTGGATTCCAGCCTACGCTGGAATGACGGTGGGATAAAGGGGGTGAGGTCATCCGTAAGCGGTAATGTGTTCTAAAGCAGTAATCGGCTAAATGATTAAGCAGACAGAACACTAGGTCAGACGCGGAGCGGTTCGCCTTGTCCTTAGGAAACGGGTGAAACCGACCAGACAAGGCAAGGCCACGCTATAGGTCACCAGCACGCCCGGAACTCCCAGCCATCAGCCGACCAGAGGGAGGGGAATGAACAAAGTGGCGCTGGCCAGAGTCACCTTCCGGCTGATTGCCAGGGTGACGATAGCTGGTGCCGGGAGTGGGACTCGAACCCACAAGGATTTCTCCGGCGGATTTTAAGTCCGCAGCGTCTGCCAGTTCCGCCATCCCGGCTCAAGGTAATTATAGACCAGCGGTGAAGTAATGGTAAATTGCGCTCTCAACGGATGGTCCGAAATTGGAGGCGATGGAGGCGACGACCGGGTTCGAACCGGTGAATAGCGGTTTTGCAGACCGCCGCCTTAACCACTTGGCTACGTCGCCCCGCAAAGACTTTGGCCGGTTTTATTATAATGCGCCAGTGAGCCTCAACGCAAGCTACTTCTCCGCTATCGTTATTCGTGTCATCGTGTCACCTGACCGGATTTTCTCAAGGACATCCATCCCACTGATTAGCTGGCCGAATACCGAATGCTTGCCGTCAAGACCGGGCTGAGGAGTATAGGTAATGAAAAACTGCGAGCCATTGGTATCTGCACCGTAATTAGCCATAGAGAGTGCCCCGGCGGTATGCTTGTGGGTAGTAAACTCATCGGCAAACCTGTATCCCGGGCCACCGCTGCCAGTGCCGGTTGGGTCTCCTCCCTGGGCCATGAAACCGGCGATAACCCGGTGAAACGTGACGCCATTGTAGAATCCCTCGCGGGCGAGGAAGACGAAGTTATTGACTGTTTTCGGGACATCTTTGGCAAATAGCTCCAGCACTAACGTGCCCTTTTCCGTCTCAATGGTGGCCGTATATTGCTTGGCAGTATCGATTACCATCGGCGGCGGAGCGGAGTAGGTCTTAGGCTTCGGTGCTGGCGCTGGCGACGGTGTTGGGGGAGTCGCCGGCTCCGGTGCGGCGCCACCGGCACACGATGCGGAAAGAAGTGCCCCCATCCCCAGGATGATACCGGTCATTAGTTTGTTAGCTCTCATTTCAACGCTCCTTTTTGGCATTATTATCGTCGCAAATCTCAGGGTGATGCCACCAGTATAGCAGCGAGCCGGGGAAAGTGGCAAACCCGGTAATATTCGGTTTTGGTTGGTGGTGTCATTGCGAGGGGGCGTTAGACCCCGTGGCAATCTGGACGGGCGAAGTCCTCCACCCGGATTGCTTCGCCTCCGCCTGCGGCGGATGGTCTCGCAATGACACCACCAACCAAATGCAAACAATCCCACCCCGGCTCTTTGACCTTCCCCCTAGTTTGTGGTGTAATAAGCATAAAGGCGGTCTTATGTCTGATGAGCTAAAATACATCATCTTTGAGAGCAAGATGGGTTGGGTGGGCATACTGGCTTCAGGGAAGGGGCTATTAAGCATCAGCCTTCCTCAGCCGAGTGCTGAGGAAACAGGTCTGCAACTGGGTGAGCAGGTCAATCAGGCCACCTGGTCGCCCGAGCTATTTGCCGACCTGGTATTACGTCTCCAGGCTTACTTCAGTGGCCGTCAGGTAAGCTTTCCCGACGAGCTTGACCTATCTGCGGCTACCCCCTTTCAGCGTGAGGTCTGGGCAGCAACCCGGCTCATCCCCTATGGTGAAACAAGGAGCTACCGATGGGTAGCTGAGCAGACGAAGAGACCAAAAGCAATGCGGGCGGTGGGGCAGGCTTTAGGCAAAAACCCGCTACCGATAGTCGTTCCCTGCCATCGCGTCATCACCAGTGGTGGTAAGCTCGGCGGCTTCCGTGGTGGGTTGACCATGAAAGAGCACCTCCTTCGCCAGGAGTCCAGCCACTAGAGACAATCCAATCGCCACTTTTTCGCTAGTTAGGCTTATGATTGCCAGGGAAGCTGAGGCTCGGCTGGCATGGCCCGGTAGAGTCTTCGTTTCGCCTCGGCGGCTCCCCTCATTTTCAGGTTCAGGAAACTGAGCTCGTATTCCTCAATCAACCCCTCGGAGGCCAGGCTGAAGTATTTATCATTACCGATGATGATATGGTCTAAGACCTTCATCCGGATAATCGCCCCGGCATAGACCAGGTCGCGGGTCAGCTCTTTATCACTCTGGCTAGGCTCAGGGTTGCCCGAGGGGTGGTTATGGACAAAAATCAACGAGACGGCGTTATGCTTGATTGCCTTTTCGATGACCTCGCGTGGGGAGACCGCACTGCTATTCACCGTCCCTTCGACCAGGTCTTCCGCCTCAATAATCTGGTTCTGGCTGTTAAGATAAAGAACCTTAAAGACCTCTTTCTTCAGGTCGCGCATGGAGTGATAGAGATAGTCAAAAATCGCTTGCGCCGACTGATAGATGGGCTTATCGATAATCTTTTCTTTAAGGTATTCCCGAGCGACTTCCTGCACCAGCTTGATACCGAAGGCATTATGCTGGCCGATGCCGTCTATCTCCTGAAGCTCTTCGGCAGGGGCTTCCAGAACTCCCCGTAGTGTTTTGAATTTGGCGATGGCTTCCTTGGCCGGCGGCTTACAGTCCTTACGAGGCGTGCCAAGGCTCAAGAGCAACTCCACAATCTCATAATCGTGGAAACCCGTCAGCCCCGACTTAATGAACTTTTCCCGTAGCCTTTTGCGGTGACCTTCCGCCACATCCTTAGGCGACATTTTGGCCTTCCTCCCCCTCCAGCTTATATTGGAACTGAGGTATTAGTGGCTGGCTCCACCCTTAATCCCTCCTCAGCAACCAACTCCACCAGCCGCTGACGTAGCTCGGCACAGTAGCCAGCGCTGGTCAGCCTGAGGTTAACCACCTCATCCACGCTGCTCAGCCGCAGGCTAACTTCATCTTCTCCGGGGAAGTCTTTAATGGTATCAATCACCTTATGCAAACAGACAATATCGCTATCCTTATCATCGCTCCGGTTGATAGTGACTACCAGCCGTTGAGCTTTGGGGGGAGCCATGCCGGCGGGAGCTTCCCTGGCGGCGATTGGCGTTGCCACCGGTGCGGTGGTGACGGCTTCCCCAACCGGGGCGGCTTTTGGTTGGTAGCGTCGCACGCTATCGCCGTTTAGCTGCACTCGCTCATCCCTGACTCTGACTTTACCTTCCACCAGCAATATACTTCCCTCCTGCCACAGCTCCCGGCTCATCTCAAAAACTTTAGGCCAGACCGTGACCTCAACACTACCGCTAATGTCGTCTAAAGTAGCCTTGACGAAGGCCTTATGTTCCCGGGTAAACAGGTGGCTTACCGTCGCCACTTCACCAATGACCGTAATTGCCTGTCCATCCATTTCGGCGTCAATTTCACCACAGAGGGTTGTTCCCGGGTCATTCCTACCGGCAGTGAAAGGCTGCCGGGAGAGGGACAGACCCAGCAGCTCTTTTTCCCACTCGGCTTTCTCCTGGGTAGTTACTTCGGCCGTTTTCAAGTCCAGGTCGGGGAGGGGGACAGGAAC
>JAENIS010000095.1 GCA_016844285.1 Dehalococcoidales bacterium | reverse complement strand
AGACCGACCGGGGCGACCACCGGCACAAAGGCCGACTTTATTAGAGCCTCCAGGAGAGCCGTATTTACCCTGACGACGGCACCAACATAGCCCTTTTCTTTGTCGCTTATTCTACCTTCAATAAGTGCTCCATCCACGCCACTGATGCCCACTGCCCGTCCCCCCATCCCGGTGATGGCAGCGACAATCTCCTTGTTGACCAGGCCAGCCAGTACCGCAATGACCACTTCCAGGGTTGCCTGGTCAGTGACCCGCTCCCCCTGGACAAACCGGCTGGGGATGCCCTGCTTGGCCAGCCACTCTGTAATCAACTTGCCACCGCCATGTACTATCACCAGTGTTCTTCCCTGGCGGTGAAGCTCGACGATATCTTCGATGGTAGTGTCGTGACTCCCTAATGTCGAGCCACCGATTTTGACGACAACTGCTTTATCCAATCTTTACTCTCATCTAAGGTTAATTTCTCTACGTCATGTACTCGCTGTTGATAGTGACATATTCTTCCGAGAGGTCGCAGCCCCAGGCCGTCGCCGAAGCGGTGCCCAGGTTGAGATTTAGTTTTATCAGTATCTCACTCTGCTTTAGCGCCTGGACGACACCCGGCTCATCAAAGGGCAATGGTCGCCCTCCCTTTACCATGCTAATACCGCCGATGGTAAGGTCAATCTTGGTTTCCATCACCTCTACCCCGGCTCGACTCACCGCGGCAATAATTCGCCCCCAGTTGGGGTCAGCACCGTGTACCGCCGTCTTGACCAGAGACGAGCCGACGACGGTGCGGGCCACCAATCTGGCGTCGACCAGACTGGCGGCGCCATCTACAGTGACCTCGATAAGTTTGGTTGCCCCTTCGCCATCATGAGCGATGGCTTTCGCCAGGTGAATACAAATCTGGTTGAGAGCTTGCTGGAAGGCAGCCGATGACACGCTATCAGGCAAGATGGGCTTGTTGCCGGCTCGTCCGTTAGCCATAATTACCACGGTATCACTGGGGCTGGTATCTCCATCGACTGAAATCATGTTGAAAGAGATATCGACCGCCTTTTGTAGTGCCTCCTTCAGGAATGCTAACGGTACGGCGGCATCGGTGGTTAAAAAGCACAGCATGGTGCCCATATTGGGGTGAATCATCCCGGCACCCTTGGTAATGCCACCAATGGTAAACCGGCTATCGTCCGTAGTAACCGTCACCGCCGCTTCTTTAGGGACGGTATCAGTCGTCATTATCGCCCTGGCCAGGTCATGACCGCCGTCCTCCCCTTTGGTAAGGACAATCTGGCTGAGGCCGGCTCTGATTAGTGACATCGGTAGGGTTTGACCGGTCACGCCGGTGCTGGCGACCAGAACATCCTCCGGCGATAACCCGAGACAGTTAGCCGCGAGAGTGGTCATCTCAGCGGCATCGACCAGACCCTGCTCACCAGTGTAGGCATTGGCACAACCACTGTTTGCCACCAGGGCAACGGCTCTGCCTGTCTTCAGTCTATTCTGGCATAGCACCACCGGAGCTGACTTAATGCGGTTGGTGGTAAATAGACCGGTAGCGATACAGGGTACTTCGGCAAAGAGAATACCAAGGTCAAGGCTGGATGCGGCTTTTTTCTTTATCCCGGCGTAGGTGGCCCCGGCACAAAACCCCTGTGGTGAGGTGACCGTGCCCCCCGGAATAGACTCAATTCTAATTTTCATAGCTTAAACTATAGCATACTAAACATACCTAGGCAATGACACTAACAGAGGTCGTTTAGCATTGTCTACTAAAGCTTCACCCTCCTATCATTCCCATCACTGACGGTAAGAGCCGTGATGAGCCTGCCGGTGATGCTGGCAGTTGGGGTGGGTATGGCTCAAAGACACCGGTTTAGGGATTGCGTGGACTTGTAGCTTAGCCATTTTTGCTGAAAAGATAAGTAATCCTGCCCTGTCTCACTGAATAGGCTTACAGAGTACAACTCCTCATCGTGGATGACTTCCTGTTCACCCTTCTATCGGAGTGTGAGAGCCGTGACTTGCTGGAAGTCGTCGAAGGCCGCTATGATGCTGGCTCCACTGGCATCGCCAGCCAGTGTCCCATTCCTGATTGGCACCCGGCCATCGTAGACCCCACCTTGGCTGACATCATATGCGACCGGCTCCTACCTAATGCCTACAGGATCAAACTCAAGGGTGATTCCGTACGTCATAAGCATGGGGAATCAAAGAGGACATCAGACTCATCTACGGTGAAAGCAGGTGTACTGACCTTGAAAACCCAGACTATAATAAGCTAGACTAACCATTGAATCCGGTGCCGCTTCGCTCCGACCACCTGGCCAATTTCAGCGAAATACGCACTCCTAACATATATTATTAACGGGCACCCAAAACCGGCCAGGTAGGGGCACTTCAAAAGTTAAAAAGGCAAGAATGATGGTAGCAAAGTGAGTCACATTGTTGGTAACACTGGGCTGGTGCTTGACTGCGTGTGACTGAGAGGAGTGTAAACCTCGACCGAAAAAACTAAATTGGGAGGAGTCCAATGCCAATAGATTACTCAAGTTACAAGTACATTGAGGTAGAAGTTGAAGATGGAGTAGCTACGGTCACCCTCAATAGACCGGAGGCTCTTAATGCACCAGATGAGGAGGGGAGCTACGAGCTACATTACCGTATTTTCCCCGATTTGGGACAGGACGAGAGGATTAGAGCCATAATACTGACCGGAGCGGGCCGAGCTTTTTGTGCCGGTGGTGATCAAAAAAGAGGTAGCGCAGATTGGGCCCGAGAACGAGAGAAGGAAGCACTATATGCTCGACAGTCACGGCTGATTCTAATCGATAGCATCTTGAACGTAGACAAACCTATTATTGCAGCCGTAAATGGTCCAGCCATAGGTATGGGGGCAACAATCGCCTTGTTCTGCGACATCATTATCGCTGCCGACACGGCCCGGTTTGGTGATACTCATATAAGGGTAGGTCTGGTACCCGGGGATGGGGGCATCGTCATCTGGCCACTTCTGGTAGGGCTAGCTAAGGCAAAGGAGCTGCTGATGACCGGTGATATCATCGATGCTAAAGAGGCAGAGCGAATCGGCCTGGTGAACAGGGTTGTTCCGCTAGAGGACCTGATGTCAACGGCCAAAGCATTGGCCAGGCGCCTGGCCCAAGGGCCAACCTTAGCCATCGGATGGACGAAGCGTTCGATAAATAAAAAGGTGAAGCAAGACCTAAATCTGCTGATGGACGACGGCGATGCAACACAACGGCTTTGCTACTTTACCGAGGACTATAAGGAAGGAATCAAGGCTTTTCAAGAAAAGCGTGAAGCTCGATTTAAAGGAAGATGAAGAGCTTACCACTCATTTTCAGACAGAATGATATGCCTGTCTATTATTCCCGAAGTTAGCCGATGCACTTTAAGCAGATTTAAGCCGGCATTATCGGTGAAAGACATCAGAAAGGGAGGAAAAGGTGTTTATCGATGAGCAGATTCAGAACCTGCAAAGAAGAATCAAGAGTATTGAGCAGAATCCGCGTCCTGACTACCTGAAAAGCAACAAGCTGATGTACGAGATACAGTTGGAAGACATGTTACATGTCAACGAAGCCTGGAAGGCAGGCAAGCCCTTCGCCCAAATGCGCGAGGAGTTAGGCCGGGCCCTTGGCTTTGAACCTCATAACTACATTGGCTGGGGCGACCGGGTGAGAGACCCGAAACGATACTATGATTTGGCGGTCAGCAAGCTGGGCTTCCCGGAGCATACCTGTGACCGTACCATGACTGCTCTTGGCCTGTTTCTCAGCGGCGAGGTGCCTATACCCAGGCTGATAGTCGCCGCACGTAATCCCTGCGACCCGGAAAGGTGGTCGCCCATGGCCGCCGCCAAATTTACCGGTGTCCTCTTCTTTGATATGCCGAGACTGGTGACCAATGATTACCAGAATCTGCACTATGCTGCCGAGCAGTTCGAGGAAATAATCGAGTTTGCCGAAAAGAGCATACCCGGCATCAAGTATGATGAAGACCAACTCATCGAGCGCCTCGAAATGCACCAGCAGGCGGCGAACTACTATTATGAAACCTACGAACTGAGGAAGAGGGTACCCTGCCCCCTATCACCACAGGATTGTTTCCGCATGGTTACCAGTCCCGGGGGAAGCCACAATCCCGGTAAGGTTCTGGACTACGTTAAGATGTACCGCGATGAGCTGTTCGAGCGGGCGGCGAAAGGGATTGGTGGTGTGCCTGAAGAGAAGCTGCGCATTGCCTGGCTGGCGACCGGCCCCTACGGACGAAGCACCTTCGACCTCATGACCAAGAAGGGAGTTAGCATGGTTTGGTTCCACCCTGGCAATGGTGCTCCCTCCTTCGGGGTGATACGCAGTGACTACGGTGATAACCTGTATGGCAAGAAGCTCACCCCACTGGAGGAATTAGCCAGGAGACACCACTTCGATAATAACGTCTGGGGTGGCACGTCGGAAACGTGGATCGACCCCCTGATTAAAGTATGCCGGGAGCTAAAAGTAGATGCCGTGGTCGATTTCCTGCAGGTAGGCTGTATCGTTACCAAGAACCTGAGGAAGATTACCTCCCAGCGGTTGCAAGATGAGGTTGGTATCCCCACACTCGACCTGGAGGGGAGGGAATTCTTCGCTACCGAGGCAGGCACCATCGAGATGAACAAGAAGCTGGAAGAGTTCCTCGACCTGTGTATCGCCAATAAGAAATAGGAGTGTACGCATGGCTAGAAATACGCTTCTTGTGTTGTTCAACCAGACATTCATCTGGCCTTTGAGGATTCCGAAGGTAGGTGCACTCAATTCCTAACGGTGGGCGTACAGACTACGTGCTTCGTCCGAGCGCATCCACTGTTGATGTTTGAGCAATTGACCTGCCCCCTATAGTTATACCAAGTCTTATGTTAGAACCATCATTAGAATAGCCGCAGGGGACGGTGGATGATGATTCCTCCTTCATTGCTGTCCGAAATAATTGGATAGATGGATTTTGGCCTGGTTTCGTATGCTCAATAGACGCTAGCTATTTAAGCTCTGTCTCCTCCTTTATCTTGAGATTCTCTAAAGCCGTAGAGGGTCTACCGAGTCGACGCTCCCGCGGTGTTGCCCCTCGGATTCCCATCTCTTGTCGAAGGTTCTCTGCGACGCGATTGGCGTATGCTAACGTCTCCTTCTCCAGCGTCTTGCGAGGATAGATACGGTTGACCAGACCGAGGTCACGTGCTTCTCGAGCAGGTACAACCCGGTGCTCAAAGACGATCTCTTTGGCTTTACGTATCGGCATATCCCAGGGCAGTGTCTGGAATTGATGAGTCGGAGAGGGCACAAACTTGGCGTCTTCTGAGGCAAAGATAAGGTCCATTGCGGTGGCAGTCATGTATGCCCCGTAAACGCACCACCCCTGCACCATCGCGATGGTTGGCTTTGCAAGATTGCGCCAGCCGAAGCGGATGTCATTGCGTCTTTATCCCACCCTCGCTCCTTGGCTTCGGCAACCGATTCTGGTGAACCCAGATCGTGTCCGGCTGAGAAATCGGAACCCTCTCCGGAAAGAACAATTACCTCTACACTGTCGTCATTGTCGGCTCGCTTGAAGGCATCATCCAGCTCTTCCATTAGCACGTAGCTAAGAGCATTCTTATATGCCGGCCTATTCAACTTTATTCGAGCTACTTTCCCAGGTTCGTAGATGATATATTTATAAGCCATTATTCCTCTCCCTTTGTTTTTAGTCTACGTCAGAACCTACTATTTCAATTCCTGCTAATTCACGTGTTCCACCTCCGTTTGTGCCGATGAGAAGCCTCCATTCTCTTGACGTTCTGATACCAACATGGAGTATATGTGAGCGGTGCCATGCATAAAGTGGTATTCGCTAAATTTCCGTATCAGCGTAGCAAGTACCAGCCCTTAGATTCCTCCTATTTCTTGTTATCAATACACAGGTCGAGGAATTCTTCCAGCTTCTTATTCATCTCGATAGTACCGGCCTCGGTAGTGAAGCGTTGCCTCCCCTCCAGGTCAAGGGTAGGAATGCTAAGCTCCTCTTGCAACCTTTGGGCGGTAATCCGCTTCAGGTTCTTGGTGGTGATGCACCCTACCTGCAGGAAATCGACCACGGCATCTACTTTTAGCTCCCGACATACTTTAACCAGGGGGTCGACCCAATCTTCCGACGTGCCTCCCCAGCTATTGGTCGCCCAATGTCTCAGTCTGGCTAACTCCTCCAGTGGGGTGAGTTTCTGACCATACAGGTTATCACCATAGTCAGTATGTAACACACCGAAGTTATGAGCCGCCACGCCATAGTGAAACCACACCATGCTAACCCCCTTTTGGGTCAGGAGGTCGAAGGTGCTCCTTCCGAAAGGAGCCGTGCACAGCCAGGCAATGCGCAGCTTCTCTTCAGGCACACCACCAATCCCCTTTTCTGCCCGCTCGAACAGCTCATCGCGGTACATCTTACAGTAGTCCAGTACCTTACCGGGATTGTAGTTTGCCTGCGGCATTACCGCCAGGCGGAAGCAATCCTGCGATGATAGGGGGCAGGGTACCATCTTCCTCAGGTCGTAGCTTTCACGATAGTAGCTGTAAGCCTGCTGTTCTATTTCGAGTGTCTCGATGAGTCTATCCTCATCATACTTGATGCCAGGAATGCTCTTTTCGGCAAACTCAATCAGTTCACCGAACTGCTCAGCCGCATAGTGGAGACCCTCGTAATCATTGCTACTCAGCTTGGATACCTCAAAGAAGAGAGCACCGGCGAATTTGGCGAAACCCATGGCCGCCCACCTTTCCGGGTCACAGGCGTTACGTGAGCCAACTACCAGCCTGGGTAGGGGCACCTCACCACTCAACGGTAAGGCCAGCATCATCATGGCTTGGTCGCAGCTGTGTTCGGGGAAGCCAAACTTGCTTACCAGAAGGTCAAAATATCGCTGCGGGTCTGTTATCCGGTTACCCCCGCCAACATGATGTTCAAAACCAAGGGCTCGGTTCAATGCTCCGCCGACATGGCCGAGCCAGGCAAAGGGCTTGCCCGCCTGCCACGCTTCCTTGACATGCAACATGTTTTCCAACTCAATCTCGTATAGTAGCTTATTGCTCTTCAGGTATTCCGGACGGGGATTCTGCTCAATGTTCTTGATTCTCCTTTGCAGGTTCTGAATCTGTTGTTCGATAAACATATTTTCCTCCCTTTCCGTTGTCTTTCACCAGTAATAACCGGCTTAAACCTTCGTCCTGAACAGCAACTTCCGCCGTTTCGAGAAACGTCTCCAGCTTATTCTAGAAGGCTAGATTCTCATTGAACCAGCGAAGATAAGGCGAAGCCTATCCCCGCCGGCTTTAAGATTACCTTCCGGCTAATCCCCAAAAGAACGTATCTCGGTATAAGGTATCTTATTCATATCAGGTTTCCTCTTCTCGAAGAAGGCCCTCACCAACTCCTCTTATTGTGATTATTATTGCTCATGGTCACTGCTATAGGATTATACTCTTCTTCTCGAAAGATGTTCAGGGCTATCCCCAACTCCATGTAGGACACGGTTGGGGTAGGTGCCGTTGGGGTAGATGTGAGCGCTGCTATTGGTATCGGTGCCGCGTGAGCTTAACCAGCCAGTAATAAGGCAATAGCTAACCCTGGTATCACCAACAATTCAACTCAATGTGATACCACTATTGCAGTCACCTCACCTTCAATTCCACCAGGTATTTCATGCCGCTCTTCCATATTTGATATTTGATGCGATCGTCTCCCATATTACTTCCGGTGTCTGAATAGATGCGCCACGCTAGCCAGTGTGTTGACACCCTGAGGCATATCGTCAAGATCTACGTTAGGACCAATCGCGTCCATTGAAGGGACAACAGAAACCCCTATCCGGACCCAGGTCTCAGCGGTTATTTTCATAAGTTTGTCCACGATTTCCTTTCTCTTCCCCGCGTCCAACTCGCTTCCGAGAGTATCGATAAGCTTATCTACTTCGGGAAAGGCTTTGCCTAGCTGACCGAAGAGGTCTGTGCTATAGTAGGCATTGAAAAAAGTCCTCGTCGGAACGGAACTACCGTCGCCGCCAAAGCGGTAGATGGATGCTGTTCCGATGGCCGGTGAATTGGGTACCCTCACCGTGTTGCGGAAGCTGTAGAATGTAGAGGTATCAATGGGAACTAGCTGGGCTTTGACTCCTACCCTCAGCCAGTAGGCCTGTATTATCTCAGCCAGCGCTGGCAAAAAAGGACTGCCGGAGATTGGCATACTGTAGAACTTGATGTTGAACCCATCCGGATAGCCTGCCTCCTTGAGCAGCCGCTTCGCCTCCACAGGGTCATAGCGGTATCTCTTGGCCGAGTAGCTCGTCCAGTAATCGAGGTCGACATCCCCGGTAAGTGGGCCAACCTCGTTGAACAATGGCGGACGGGCTTTGCCATGGAAGAAGGTCGCTCCGATTTCATCACGATTGATGGCCAGACTAAGCGCCTCCCTCACCTTGACATCGCCAACGGGTCCAGCTCCCGGCTCATAGGCACCAATGAAGTTGACCACTGGGTTCTGGACGCTTCCCCCCTTGACCGTTCTGAAGCCGGCCGCTTCCAAACCAGCGACCTCTTCAATGCCGATATCAGTGGCATCTATTGCCCCGGTCTTTAGCGATGCCACCCGGGTGGTCATCTCCGGCATCAGGATAAGAGCTAGTTTTCTGAATTCGGGAACTTTGCCCCGGTACTCCTCGAAAGCTTCGAATTCTATCATATCCCCGGGGATATGGCGGGCGAACTTGAAGGGACCGCTCGCCACCGGGCGACGCTGGAAACCTTCGCTCCCAACTCGTTGAAAGTAGTCCTTCGGTATCATCGAGGCCGCTTCGCCGCTCTCCGGTTGCGTCAGAAAGCAATAGTAGAAGGGCTGCGGGCCTTTGGTGACAACACGAACGGTATAGTCATCGACTAGCTCGACACGCTCAGTAGCTGCGCCAATTGAGGCGTACGCCGATTCTTTCGACGCGAATCGGTCAAGAGTAAACTTGACGTCTTTAGCTGTAATGGTGTCACCATTATGGAATTTAAGCCCCTTGCGGAGTGACAAAGTCCATGACAGGGCATCGGGGCTCATCGCCCACTTTTCCAGAATCCCCGGTATCGGCTCACTCTTGGTTCCCCTTACGATGAGGAAATCGAGGTACTGGTTCAACATCATACTGCGGGGCCCCGTGGTCTGCACCGTCGGGTCAAATTTCTCCCCGTATAGTGAACTCTGTGCTATCCTCAACTCCCCGTAGGGCCCGACTGGCGTTGGGGTCGGTGTAGGCTTGGGTGCTGGCGCTGGCGCGGGTACTGGGGCAGGAGTGGGTGCTGGTGTTGGGGCTGGCGCGGGTACTGGTGCCGACTTGGCACAGCCAGCGAGTGCCAGTATTCCCACCAGTGTCACCAACAATGCGACTCGCTTTACTACGCTCATTTCGGCCTCCTTAGTTTTCATTACCAGGAGCTTGGGTCACCAATCTACTGTCGATGCTGATGGGAAACGCCGTGAGTATTTCCTCGCTCATCGGTAAAGTGCACTCGGTAGGTACTGAGTGACCCCATCACCTTGCCAAGGTATAGGTCAGTTTGATAGGGAATGAGCATATATTGAGGAGCAAGTGACTCCTTGGTGGCTTCGGCTAATGACAACAAGACGTCCTGATAAGGGAACTCGCCAAGTCTATCCAGCAGTGACGGCTTAATCTCATTTACGATGACCGCTTTCCAAAATCCACTGAAATAGGAGATGGCTCGGTCAAACTGATGCACCGCCTCCACATGGCTTCTCCCCAGTAAG
>JAENIS010000033.1 GCA_016844285.1 Dehalococcoidales bacterium | reverse complement strand
CAGCCCGCGCTCTCCACTCTCTTTACTACTTAACCTGGTGAGCCATGCCTGGTCAAGGAGGATTTAGCTGTGTTTAAACTGCCCTTCATGCCCCTGGACGAGAAGTTCTTCGACCTCTTTGAGGGGAGCGCCCGCAACATGGTGCAAGCCGCTCAAAGACTCAATGAGCTAGTCAATAAGTGGGATAATGTCGAGGCCATGGTAAACGAAATTACCGAGTTGGAGCACACAGGGGATACCTTTACTCACCAGATTATGGAGAGGTTACACCGCACCTTCGTTACTCCTTTCGACCGGGAGGATATCTCTCTACTCGCCCATTCCCTGGATGATGTGACCGATTTTATTCACGCCGCCGCCGATGCGATGATTATCTACAAGGTGAAGGCGCCGGGCAAGCGGGCTAAAGAGCTATCGGCTATTATCGTCCAGGCCGCCGAAGAACTGGAAAAGGCGATGCCCCAACTACGGAACCGCAATGAGCTAATGCGAGTTCTTGGACGCTGCGTAGAGATTAACCGACTCGAGAATGTGGCTGACGAGATATACCGCTCCGCCCTGGGCGAGCTTTTCGATAACCCCACTGAGATTGCGGATGTCATCAAGTGGCGCGAGATATACGACCATATGGAAAGTGCTACTGACCGGTGTGAAGATGTGGCTGATGTCCTGGAAGGAGTCGCACTGAAGCATGCCTGAAGGAATTCTCATTCTGATTCCCGTCCTGCTCCTGGTACTGGCCGCAGAGTTTGTTAATGGCTGGACAGACAGCCCCAATGCCATCGCTACCGTCGTTTCCACCCGTGTTCTCTCCCCCTCGGCAGCCGTGGCGATGGCCGCCGTGCTTAATATTGTCGGGGCACTGGTCACAGGTACTGCGGTGGCAGCCACCATCGGTAAAGGTATCGTCCGGCCTGAGATTATCGGACTCCCGGTGGTTGCGGCGGCGATGCTTGCTATCGTGTTATGGAGCACACTATGCTGGCGCTACGGAATACCGACCAGCGAAAGCCATGAGCTTATTGCCGGCCTTACCGGGGCTGGCCTGGCGGTAGCCGGCCCTTCTGTTTTACTTTGGGGGGGATGGCAGAAGGTACTCATCGGTCTTGGTTTCTCCACCCTTCTCGGTTTTGCGTTGAGTATAACCATAATGACCAGCCTCTACTGGCTGTTTCGTCGCACCAGGTTGGCCACGGTTCGTGGCATCTTCGGCAAGCTTCAGATAGTTTCGGCCGCTTTCATGGCCTTCAGCCATGGTAGCAACGATGGCCAGAAGTTCATGGGCGTCTTTGCCCTTGCGTTGCTGCTGGGAGGAGTCACCACGCAGTTTATCGTTCCGCTGTGGGTAATACTACTTATTGGCACCGTCATGGGACTGGGCACGGCGATTGGGGGCTGGCGCATCATCCGCACCATGGGTTTTGGACTTACCAAACTTGAGCCGGTAAACGGTTTTGCCGCCGAGACCTCAAGCGGGCTGGCGATTATGCTCGCTTCCTCTTTAGGCATACCCCTGAGCACCACTCATACCATAAATATATCAATTATGGGGGTGGGTGCTACCCGGCGGTTTTCGGCAGTGCGCTGGGGCGTGGCCGGCAATATTGTTTCTGCCTGGATATTAACCTTCCCGGTCTGCGCCGTGCTGGGTTATCTTTTTGCCTGGTTGCTCAAACTGGTAATCTGATAGACCTTCTACAAAGAGATTTCCCGGGGCACTACCCGGCACTTCTCAGCAGCAATAATTGCCAATACATCCGCTACCGCCCGCTCAATCTCATTCCCGCGGTTAATAACGACGTACTCAAAGTGTGACAACTCTTTTATCTCGGCCTCGGCCGTTTTCAAGCGCAGGTCTAGCTCCGAGTCTGATTCAGTACGGCGTTGCTTTAGCCTCAGCAGCAGCTCCTCCATGGATGGCGGCATGAGGAAAATAGCGATTGCCTGGGGGAGGATTTTCTTAATACTGGCCACCCCTTGAATATCAACCTTGACGATGGCATCCTGTCCCTTAGCCAGTGCCTGTCTCACCTCTGCTTTAGGCACGCCGTACCAATTGCCATAAACATTGGCCCACTCCAACAACTCATTGTTCTTAATCATCCCCTCGAATTTCGCCACAGAGACGAAACCATAGTCAATACCATCGCTCTCATTAGGTCGCCGGGGGCGCGTCGTCAGGGTAGTAATATAGCTGAGGGGATAACCCGATTCCCTCATCCTTGATAGAACGGCATCTTTACCTACCCCGGAAGGGCCAGAGAGAACAACAAATAATGGACTGACTGGCCGGTCGAAGGGAGATTGACGGCTATGGGTTATTTGTTTCATCGCTTTGTTCAAGCTTGAGCAACGAGTCGTCTCGCTCAACGTCGTCTCCGTTCCGGCTTGCCTGGAAGCGGCCAGCAATAGTTTCGGGAGTAAGAGCCGCCAGAATGATATGCCCGCTATCGGTGATGATAACCGCCTTGGTTCTCCTGCCATTGGTCATATCAATCAGCCGGCCATTATCTCTGCTTTGCTGAACAGCCCGCTTGGTTGGCGCCGAATTTGGTGAAGCGATGGCAATAACCCGGTTCATCGCAATTATGTTATTGAAGCCCACATGCACTAGCTCCAAGCTCATTATTACCCCCTCATCAATGTTCTAAAAATACTTCCTCTATTTTATACCGTCAACCTTTTTTAAGCAACGACCAAATTGACTGGTTTCATTTGCTTATGGTTGATTCTACTGTCATTGCGAGCCCCGATAAAATCGGGGCGAAGCAATCCGTATAAATCTTTGAGATTGCTTCGCCGCTATGCCCGCAATGACAGCGGAAACTCAGCTATTCAATGGCATACAGTTTCCCATCGTGCGAGCCGATATAGACGGTTGCATTCGTTACCGCCGGGGATGAAATAATCTCGCCACCAGTAATTATCTCCCAGAGCTTCTTACCAGTAGTCGTATCCACCGCATAGAGACGACCGTCATCACTACCCACGTAGAGAGTGGTGCCGACGATTGCCGGCGAAGACCTTATTGAACCCCCGGCTTCAAATACCAGGCTCTTCTCACGGCCATTGATATCGATGGAATATAGTTTGCGGTCTGAGGCCAGGTATAAAATACCATCGGCCACGACCGGAGATGAAGTGGTGATGGTGTCAACCTGTAGCCGCCATAGAAAGCCGGAGGCATCTGGAGGTCGAGGAGCATAGCCCCATGCCCAGACCATTGCCCACCAGGGTCTGATGTTCTTTTCCTCGGGCCAGCTTCGGGCATCACCGGCGATAGCGTATAAGCGCCCACTGATATTACTGAAATAGACGATGCCATCAATCGCCACTGGAGAAGAGTGGACTGAAGGTGTTGGGAATCGCAGACGGAACCTCCCGTTGCGTGCATCTAAAGCGTAGAAGAAGCCATCCCCTGAGCCAGCATAGACAATACCGTTGGCTACCGTAGGCGAAGACATAATCAAGTCACCGGTCTTGAAATACCAGAGCTTTCTTCCGGTGGCAGCATCTAGGGCGTAGATACCATAATCATAGCTGCCAAAATAAACCATGCCGCCGGCTACCGCCGGAGAGGAGACTATGGAGAATGACGCCTTGAAATCCCAGAGCTTTGCGCCAGTGTGCATATCAAGCGCGTATAACCGGCCGTCATTTGAGCCGAAATAGACGATACCGTTGGCAATCGCTGGTGAAGACTCGACCCAGCTTCCGGTCTCGAATTCCCAACGCTTGGCGCCGGTGGCCGCATCCAGAGCATAGAGCTTATTATCTCTGGAACCAAAGTAGACAGTACCATCCGCTACCGCTGGTGATGAGTAAATCGAACCACCGGTAGCATAGACCCATTTCAGTCTACCCTGGGGCAGAGCGCTACTGGCGTTAGCGTTACCAGAATGAGCCGGGTCGCGGTGAAACATCGGCCATTCTCCAGCACGCGGTACGGAGTTAAGTGTTGCCAGCGGCTTCGCGATGAAGTCGGTAAGCTGATAAAGACAAAAGACGGTTATGATTAACAGAGCAATAAAGCTGATAGCGGCTCTCTTCATCATCTGCCGCCGTCTCAGACGTGCCAGCCTGCTTCTTTCGAACCTGCTGGCATAATACTCAAGCACCGAGCTACGTGGAATCACCCAATCGGTACCAACCTGGCTCCCGGTTAGCTCTCCGCGACGAATCAATTTTTTTATATCCGCCACCGAGCGCCCCAGAGCGGACGATGCTTGAGATACCGTCAGGAAATCATCCTGATTCGCCATATTAACTCACCATATTCCCGTAAGAACACAAATAACTGGCGTTGAATGTTAATAGATTATGTCAATTAACTGGAGGAAAGCTCATCTTGTTGCTGGGCTGTTGCCCACAAAACATCCCGATTTAGTTTATTGTAGCACAGCAGCCTCAACTGTAAAAGAATTGTTCACCCGCTTTATCGTCATCTCATGCCCTGTTTCTTAAACATTATCATCTCACTATTAGAGCCTTTTACTCAAAAACCAATGCCTTTGGTAGCAAAACGAGATTGTTTGTTAACCTCACCCCCTTTATCCCCCTCTCCTTTCAGGAGAGGGGGAAGGTGTTTTTGAGAGGGCGTTAGCCCTCTCAAGCTCTCCCCGCCATATTTGAGACTTCGCCTCTCTAGGTCTTTCTTACAAAGGCGGGTTGCTAAGAGGAGCGAAGCCCTTCTCTTATCACCTCCCTTCCTTTGTAAGGGTCTTGTATCAAATGTCACTCTGAGGAGCGAAGCGACGAAGAATCTGGGCATGAGGGCGGCAGTGAGCCAGTAGTCTCCACCACCCCAAGACCCTTCATTACGCTCAGGGTAACATGGAGGGACCCACTTTTGATGCAAAGCTCTTTGTAAGGAAAGAGGGCAAGGTTGATAGGTTACTAAACAATCTTAACACTGCTGGTGTTGCACAATTCAAAAAGAGACGTTATAATACGCTAACTACAGCCTGCCCCCAGTCCTTGACTAAGGCTGAGAAATAATTAACCGGAGGAAAGAAGATGAAATACCAAAGAATGCTTTATGAGACCGTAGAACCAGGCATCGTCAAGATTATGATGAACCGCCCCGAGAAACGCAATGCTCAAGACGCTCTGATGTTTTCTGAGATGACGGACGCTTTTATCAAAGCCGACCTTGACGAGACCGTGCGGGTAATCATTCTTGGTGGTGTCGGTAAGGATTTCTCTGCCGGCCACGATATGAGTGGTGCCGGGGAGCCAGCCCACAAAGAAACCGTGCTGGGGCAGGCACTGGATACCAAGCTTACCGGCATGGAGATGCGCTTTAAGAGAGAGACCTACATCTATTTGCGGCAGTGCCTGGACATCCGTAACTGCAGCAAGCCGACCATCGCCATGGTGCAGGGCAACGCCATTGCCGGTGGCTGGATGAACGCTGCCATGTGTGACCTGATAATCGCCTCTGACGACGCCCAGTTCATCGACCCGGTGCTGCGGATGACGCCCGCTGCCGTCGAAGTTCTCTATCACCCCTACGATATCGGCTTCAGGAAAGCCAAGAGAATACTGTGGACGGGTGAACCAATCAGCGCCCAGGAAGGCAAGAGACTCGGCTTCGTCGAAGAGGTAGTGCCGAGAGACAAGCTGGAGGCAACGACTCTTGAACTGGCACGGAAGATTGCTCTCAACCAGCCGGTGGCTGTCGGCCTGGTCAAGAACTCGTTAAACCATGCCTGGGATTTGATGGGGCAGAGAATGGCCTACGAGTATCATTTCTTGATTCACGAATTATCCCACTCCAGTGATGAAGCCAAGAGATGGAACGAAAACCGAGCCACAGCACTAGGTCAGGGCGGAGTGAAGGAAATGCTCAAACTGAGAGATGACAAATTCAAGGCAGACGGAGCGAAATACTAGCCGCCAAACTTAACACACCGAGCCAAGGAGCCTGCCTAAGCAGGCTCCTTGGCTTAATTAGTTTTACGAGGATAACGCCCACCAATCATACCTTTCCTTTCTTCGGTGATTGTTACTAATACTCTCTTTATAGAATGAACCAGGACATGAGTGATGCTATGCAAATAGAAGCATGCCATTCTGGCGAAGGCCAGAATCCAGATACCCCTAACCGCCCTGGATTCCAGCTTACGCTGGAAAGACAGTTATTTAACGCATACAGACTATTATGAGACACTTAGTAATTAACTTCACCCCCTTTATCCACCTCCTTCTAAGGAGAGGGGGAAATAAAAAGAGAGGGGCTTAGCCCCTCTTCGCAGGCTACTCCCTTTTATTGATTAGCCGAATAATCTGTCGCACGCTTCTCCATTTTGTAAAGGGAGACTTGAGAAGGATTTAAGAGGGCTACCGCCCGCCTAAACTCCCCTCGTCATATTTGAGAGTTTACCTCTCTCTAACTATCCATTATGGTGGCAGGCATCTGGAGGGACGATACCCCTCTCTTCTCTTACACCCTCTTCCCTTACAAAAGGAAGAAGACAGGGGAATAGGTTACTAAGTAATCTCAATCCACGGATTTGCTTTAGCGGAATTATCAGCGTAGAATGAAAGCCTTGTCGGCAACTGCAAACCCGGTCAGAAGATGAGATTACACCTGAAAATAAAGAGGCCGCCCGCTGACTGATGAATAATAAAACTATCGACTCACATGGCGTAGACATTAAACCTGGGAGAGACAAGGGTATCCGGGAGAGAATGACCCTGGGTATAATAAAGACATTCAGCTCATTCCGGAGTGCCACCTTCCGTCTCTACTTCATCGGCAGCGCCGGGCAGTGGAGCGCGATGAACATGGACATGTTGGCTCGCTCCCTGCTCGTCTATCGATTGACCGGCTCAGCCACCATCTTAGGGGTGATGTCTCTGGTGAACGCCGTACCCTGGCTCTTTGTTTCTCTCTTAGGCGGTGTCCTCGCTGACCGGGTACAGAAGAAGTACATTATGGTCGCCAGTCAGACCGGCTCGGCAATTATTTCCCTGGCTCTTGCCTGGATGCTCACCGCCGGCTACGTCAGCCCGGAACGGCCCGGTTCATGGTGGGTGCTGCTGGTCGCCTCCGTGCTTCAGGGAGGGGTTATGGGGTTGATGTTGCCTTCCCGTCAGGCCATCGTGGCTGAGATTGTCAGTGCGGAGCATATCATGAATGCCGTCGCGCTGAACAACCTGGGGATGAACACCCTCCGTTTTCTTGCCCCGGCCCTGACCGGATTCATCATTGACCATTTCGGTTTTGCCGCTGTCTTTTACGCTATGGCTGGCCTGTCTCTTACCGGTGCCATCTTCATTGCTTTCCTGCCCTTGACCAGCCGGATAAGTGTCCGTACCAGTGGTACCCTGGGCGCCATCAAAGAGGGCTTCCGCTATATCCGTCATGAACCCGCGATTCTGGTAACCATTGTTTTCAGCCTTTTAGCTGTCGTTCTGGCGATGCCCTACATGACCCTGGCCCCAATCTTCACCGAGGACATCCTCAAAGTCGGAGCGACCGGTCTGGGCATACTGATGAGCGCCTCCGGCATTGGCGCCATGTTAGTCTCCCTGGTACTTGCCTCCCTACCCAACCGTAAGCGAGGCATGATGCTAATCGCCAGTGGCCTGGTTTCGGGTCTGGCACTGGTAGTCTTCTCCTTTTCGCACTCATGGCCCCTTTCCCTGGCCTCAATTATCTTCGTCGGCCTGGGACAGGCAGCATGGCTAACACTGGGGAATACGCTTCTCCAATCCTATGCCAAGCCCGCCTACCTGGGACGGGTAATGAGCATCTACATGATGCAATTCGGCTTACAGAATGTAGCTACTTTCGCGGCCGCTCTGCTGGCGGAGGCCGCCGGTGCACCTGCGTCCCTGGGCAGCCTTGCCATCGCCCTTGTCTTGCTATCAGTGCTGACTGCCATCTTCGTGCCTCGACTACGGCGGCTGGAGTAACCGGTAATGAAAAACAAAAACGACCAGAACCAAGACACAAGCTTCGATATGGGCCGGGGCGGGGGAGGCAGAATCTCCCTGCGCAACCTGAAGACATTCAGCTCGCTGAAGAATCCGGTGTTCCGCCTCTATTTCGGCGGCATGGTCGGCTGGACAGCAGCGATGAATATGCAGATGATAACCCGTTCGCTGCTCCTCTACCGGCTGACCGGCTCCGCCGCTCTCCTTGGCTTCATGGCTCTGGCTACCGCCATACCCATGATTTTGCTTTCTCTTTTCGGCGGCGTTATTGCCGACCGGGTGCAGAAAAAGCTCGTCATTATTGTTGGTCTGTTCGGATTTGCTGCCGTCTCCCTCACCGTCGCCCTGACGCTGACCACCGGCTATCTGAGTGTTGACCACCCTGGCTCGTGGTGGATTCTCATGGCTAACTCGGTCCTCCAGGGGATACTCATGGGTCTGACCATGCCCTCGCGCCAGGCTATCATCCTGGAAATCGTCGGTGACCGTCAGGTCATGAATGCCATTGCCCTGAGCAGCCTGGAGATGAATACCCTTCGTTTCCTGGCGCCGGCCCTGGCCGGCTTCCTCATTGACGCCTTTGATTTTCAGGCCGTCTTTTATACAATGACGGCTCTCTATCTCCTGGGCGCCGCCTTGATTGCTCTGATGCCACTGACCGGCACGATGACTCTCCGCGGTAGCGGCGCCCTGGCCGATATCGCCGAGGGTTTGAAATACATCCGGCAGGAACCTGCTGTCCTTATGGTTCTGGTTTTCACTCTCTTCGCCGTCCTTCTCTCCATGCCCTACCAGATGATGCTGCCCATCTTCGCTGACGACATCCTGAAGGTGGGTGCCAAAGGATTAGGTCTATTGATGAGTCTCTCCGGAGCCGGTGCCATGGTGGCCGCCTTTACCATCGCCTCTTTACCCAACAGGAGGCGCGGCGTCATGCTTCTGGTCAGTGGCCTCATTATGGGCCTGGCGCTGATCGCCTTCTCCTTTTCCACTACATGGTCCCTCTCCCTGATTATGATGGCCGTGGTTGGTCTGGGACAGACGGGACGCATGGCCCTGGGTAATACTATGCTCCAGAACTACGCCAAGGATGAGTACCGCGGCCGGGTGATGAGCTTCTTAATGATGGACCAGGGCTTGAGTAGCCTGGGAACTTTTGCTGCTGGTCTGCTAGCTGAAGGCATCGGGGTGGAGTGGGCTATCGGCGGGTTTGCCACCCTTCTCGTTTTCTTCTGTATCCTGACATTAATCTTCGTACCCCGGCTTCGCAAGCTGCAATAGCCGCCTCCCGATAAAAGACCAAATATTTACGATATTGCTGCCTCACTTGTTGCTAAACAAGAATCGCAGTAAAATGGGATACTAACAGTTGTTTATCAACCTCACCCCCTTAATCCCCCTCTCCTACGAGGAGAGGGGGAAAGACATTGAAGAGGGGCACTAGCCCCTCTTCAACTCTCTATTAGGGAGAGTGATGTCCTTCCCTTGATAACGGAGGGGGTTAGGGAGATAGGCTACTAAACAACCTCATACTACCAAAAGGAGTCACCTATCGTGATGGCGAACAAGGGTAGACCTGGGATTTTCTACGGCTGGTGGATTGTCCTGGCGGCGACGGTTAGCAACGTCCTCTCCGGAGGGTTTTCTTTATACGGTTTCGGTCTCTTCGTCATGCCCCTGGTCAACGAATTCGGCTGGTCCCGGGCCGCCATATCGGCCGCCATGTCTTTTTCCAGCATCGAGGGGGGACTGCTCAGTCCAATCGCTGGTTTCCTCATCGACAAGTTTGGGCCAAGGAAAATGATGTTCTTCGGTATCACCCTGATGGGCATCGGCTTTATCTTGCTTGGCCGGGTTGATTCCCTACTGGTTTTCTACCTGGTATTCCTCTTCAAAGCGGCTGGCTCCAGCGTGGGTAGCTTCCGAGCCTGCCTGGTGGCAATAACCAACTGGTTCATCAAGAAACGAGGCACGGCCCTCGGCATCGCACAGTCGGGTTTGAGCGTCGGCGGGACGCTGGTACCCCTCCTGGCCTTGCTCATGATTCAATATGGCTGGCGACCAACGGCGGCCCTCCTCGGTCTTATCATGCTCATCGTCGGCCTTCCCCTCGCCCTGGTCGTGAGGCATCGCCCGGAGCAATATGGCTACTTGCCTGATGGTGAAATCAAAGAGACCAGCCCGGTAGGCAAGCAGCCGAAAGTAGCCATGGCCGGTCACTCGGCTTCATCAGGCTCAGCCAAGAAAGAGGAAACCAGGGAGGTAAATTTTACGCCCCGGCAAGCCCTGCGAACAAGGGTTTTCTGGCTGCTGGCGGCGATATTCGGGCTGCGCCTGACGGTAACCACGGCGGTCGTCATCCACCAGATTCCCTTTCTCATCGACATTGGGGCGACCCCTCAGTTAGCCGCCACGATGCTGGGGGGCATTGCGATGCTCTCCGTAGTGGGGAAGATAGGCTTTGGCCGCCTGGCCGATATTATGGAGAAGAGGTATGTATCCGTAATTACCCTGGCGATGATGACTCTGGGCCTTTTCATCCTGGCCAGCGCCCGAACCTGGTGGCAGGTCATTCCTTTCATCATTATCTACGCTCCGGCTTATGGGGGGGCGGCCACATTGATGAACGCCATCAGGGGGGAGTATTTCGGGCGACAACACTTCGGTACCATCATGGGACTCATGGACCTCGTCCAGATTTTTGGCACTGTCCTCGGCCCGGTATTTGCCGGCTGGGTATTTGATGTTACCGGAAGCTACCGAATCGCCTTCCTCTCCTTTACCGTAACGATGGCCATCACCCTGGTACTGATGCTGATTGCCCGCCGCCCGGTACTCGCCGAAAACCAGGCCCGCACGGCATAGAAGAAGGCAGAGGGAACAATAAGCCACCGAACCTTAGCTGAACTGGTCATAGTGGAAAGAAAAACAGGGGGAAAGGAGGACAAAATGCTGGCTAACTACGGTTACACCGATGCTTCAGGCTCTTATTTCATTACTATTGATACCGACCTTTGCGATGGCTGCGGGGATTGTATCACTGCCTGCCCTCAGCATATCTTCGAGGTTAACCCGGATGACTATGGTGAAAATAAGGCGGAGGTAAAAGACAAATTCAGGAATAATCTGAAATACGTCTGTGCCATCTGCAAACCAGCCTCCGGATGGCAATCCCTACCCTGCTCAGACGCTTGCCAGCCCGGGGCGATAAAGCACTCCTGGTAAGCTCCGCTTCCCTGGTCTGGCACGAAGACAAGCCCAGAACACGGCCGGTCGGAGTCTCGGTTTGGCAATCAGCCCTGATTGGTGGTAGAATTTAGTGATTGTAAATAATGTTGCTAAAGGAGAAAAGATGAATAAGATTACGCAGGGTCCCCAAACATTACTCTACCCCACGCCCGTCGTCATGGTCGGCGCCAATGTTAACGGCAAGCCCAATTTCATGACGGTGGCCTGGTGTGGCATTGCCAATAGTGAACCACCGATGGTCGCCGTCGGCATACGGCACAGCCGCTACACCGATATCGGCATCAGGCAAAACATGACTTTCTCGGTCAATGTTCCCTCAACGGATTTAGCCAGGGAAACCGATTACTGTGGCATTGCCAGCGGCGCCAAAGCGAATAAAACTGAGGTCTGCCAGTTCAAGGTCTTTTACGGCAAACTGGTCAATGCCCCACTCATTGAACAATGCCCGGTAAACCTGGAATGTAAGGTAGTCCATCTCCTGGACCTGGGGAGTCACACCCTGGTTGTTGGCCGGATTGAGGAAAGCTACGTCTCGGAGAACTGTCTCACCGATGGTAAACCGGATATTAGTAAAATCAAGCCTCTCATCTATATGATGGCCCCGGCCCGGCAATATCGCGCCTTTGGTGAGGTGGTTGCCAAGGCACACAGTGTTGGCCAGGACATGAAACAAAAAGATTAAGGATAAATAAAGACGTCTACTCTCATATTACGTGGCCAGGATGTCAGTAAGCTACTGGAGATGCCGGCGGTCATCGCAGTTGTGGAACAAGCCTTCAAAGACCTGGGACAAGGGAAGGCGCAGATGCCGCCCAAGTCTTACCTGGCTTTAGCGCAAGGTGATTTCCGGGCGATGCCGGCGGCACTGCCGGGGGCAGTCGGGATAAAGTGGGTGAATGTCCATACGCAAAACCCATCCCTGGGCTTGCCGACAGTGATGGCTACCATGATTTATAATGACCCGGCCACCGGCTACCCGCTGGCGGTGATGGATGCGACTGACATCACCGCCTATCGTACCGGAGCGACGGCGGCCATCGCTGCCAAATATCTGGCTCGAAAGAATGCCCGTACACTGGGTATCATCGGCGCCGGGCGCCAGGCCTATACGCAGCTACTCGCCCACGCAGAGCTGTTCGAACTCAAGTTAATCCGTGTTTTCGACCACTCTCAGGCGGCCATCGAGAGGCTGATTAGCTTCTACCCCAGCTATCCTATCCAGCAATCCTCACTGGCGGAAACAGCCGCTTCGGACATTGTCTGTACGCTGACGCCGGTGCGAGAACCACTGGTAAAGAAGGCATGGATTCTACCCGGAACTCACATCAATGCCATCGGTGCCGACGCTGCCGGCAAAGAAGAGTTGGAGCCATCAATATTACAGGAAGCCATCGTTGTCGTCGATGACCTGAAACAGGCAAGCGGCGGCGGAGAAATTAACGTCCCGATTCGAAAGGGGCTTTTTCGACCTGAGGATGTCTATGCCACACTGGATGAAATTATCCTCGGCGCCAAACCGGGTAGAAGGAATGAAAAGGAAGTGACGATTTTCGATTCTACCGGTGTTGCCATCGAGGATGTAGCCGTGGCCAGGCTCGTTTACGAAAAAGCCAGCCAAGCCGGCAGCTACCTATCGGTGGAGCTTGTCTCACCAAGAGCCTGAAAGCGACACTCACTAATCTACCAGCACTTTTATCTGCAATGCTTCGGGGGGAGGGGATTCAATGTCAAAAATGATAAAAATGCGCCTGATAACCATGTTCCTGGCGGTCAGCCTTGTCCTGTCCTTGAGCACTGGCTGTGCTATCGGCAGCAGCCCTCTTACCAGTCCAGCCCGGAATCTGGATGTTGTCCAGGAAGCCTGGGGAATCATCTCCGAGGACTATGTCGAAAGAGATAAGGTTGATGCCAGTGCCCTGAGCCATGCGGCCATCAAGAGCATGGTGGAAGCACTGAATGACCCCTATTCCTCCTATCTCGACGCCAATACCTACCAGCTGAGCCTGATGAGTAGCATCGCAGGAAAATTTGAGGGTATCGGCGCTTTCGTCGGTATCAGGGATAAGCGCATAGTAATCATCGCTCCCATCAGCGATTCACCGGCAGCTAAAGCCGGTATCCTGCCGGGTGATGTCATCCTGGAAATTAGCGGAGAATCGACGGCAAATATGAGCGCGGAAGAGGCGATAGTGCGTGTACGCGGGCCAAAGGGAACACCAGTTCGCCTCCTCATTCTGCACCAGGGCGAGACCCAACCGCAGCAGATTGTGATAGTAAGAGCCGAGATTAAGCTAGCCAGCGTCCGCTTTGAGATGAAGGAGGACATCGCCTATATTGACATCAGCCATTTTTCGGAGCGCACCAACGAGGAGCTATCCCCTGTGCTCACCAGCCTTACCCAGCAGAACGCCAGAGGCATCATTATTGACCTGCGCGGTAACGGCGGTGGCCCACTTCAGTCAGTAGTCGATGTCGCCGGCCGCTTTTTAAAGGAAGGCATCGTCGTTTCATGGGTAGACAACCAGGGTAAACGAACTTCGCGGCCAGTCAAGCCAGCGGTGATAGCTACCGACCTCCCGATGGTGGTGCTGACCGATAACTATAGTGCCAGTGCCAGTGAAGTGCTGGCGGGAGCACTACAGGACTATGACCGTGCTACCATCGCCGGCACAAAAAGCTACGGCAAGGGCAGCGTCAACACTCTTCACGAGCTTCAAGACGGCTCTGCGTTGTACATTACCACCGGACGCTGGTTTACCCCCAAGGGACGTCTCATCGAGGGGAAAGGCATCAACCCGGACTATGCGCTTAAGCTTACCGGTGATGAGCTTGTCCAATGGGCGATAGACTACCTGAAAGGGAAGAAAGGGTGAGTGAGATTGTTTTAGCAATCCCTCACACTGTATCCCTCTCTCATTTATAAGGGGGTCCCGTTTGGTTTTGGTTGTTGCAATGAAACAGTTATCATTGCGAGCGTAGCGACGTGGTAATCCGGGCGGGTGGAGTTCCTCCACCCGGATTGCTTCGCCTCCGCCTGCGGCGGATGGTCTCGCAATGACAGAACAACCAAGTGCAAACAGAACTATTCAAGCCCGTCATCAAGCTGAAGATAGCAAGCCAAAAACTCAAGGCTTAGGTTGAGCCGGTGCTGGTTCAACCTTGCGTAAACCCTCGGTGCTTTCCAGTCGGTCGATGTAAAGAACGCCCCTCAGGTGGTCTATTTCGTGTTCCAAAGCCTGAGCCAGAAGCTCTTTAGCCTTAATGCGTATCTCCTTACCACTCGGGTCACGCCCTTTCACTGTCACCGATATCGCCCGCTTCACCCGGCCGGTATAGCCCGGAATGCTCAGACAACCTTCTTCAATGCAGCGTTCTCCATTCCGGCGCACTATCTCCGGATTGATTAAGGCAATATCTGCCTGCTCCGGTAGGCTAATAACGATGACCCGCAGTGGCACGCCAACCTGCGGCGCGGCCAATCCTACCCCCGGGGCGGAGCGCACCGTCTCCAGCATATCACTGATAAGCCTATGGATTGAGCTATCAATCGACCTGACGTGCTTCGCTTTGTTGCGTAGCACCGGGTCAGGTACCACACGAATCGGAAGAACAGCCATAATACTTAAAATTATAGATGAATGAGACTAAATTGTAAAACCAGCCAGTCTTAAGACGGTTCTGTTCGCATTTGGTTGGTATGAAGACAATAATCAGTATGAAGTGTCATTGCGAGGGCACGTTAGTGCCCGTGGCAATCTCAAGAATGCATCGTAGAGATTGCTTCGCCCCGATGAAATCTGGGCTCGCAAAGACAACACCAACCAAACCAAAACAAACCGAATCGTATTGGAAAAACCTTTTCAGCCGGGTACAAGGCGGTCAGTAATGAACCGAAAAAGGTAAAGGGAGGCAAAAATGGAGCGAACCAAGTTTACTCTTGACGAAAAGGAGATGCCGACCAGGTGGTATAACATCCTGCCTGATTTGCCGGAGCCACTACCCCCCGTCCTCCACCCGGGCACAGGCAAGCCGGTCACCCCTCAAGATTTGGCACCTTTATTCCCGATGGCGCTGATTATGCAGGAGTTCAGCCCGGAGCGCTATATTGAAATACCAGAAGAGATACAGAATATTTATCGTATCTGGCGACCAACCGTTCTACATCGTGCCTATCGCCTGGAAAAAGCTCTGGACACTCCAGCTCGAATATTCTATAAATACGAAGGGACCAGCCCGGCAGGGAGCCACAAGCCTAACACTGCCGTCGCCCAGGCTTACTACAACAAAAAGGAGGGCATTAAACGCCTGACTACGGAGACCGGTGCCGGACAATGGGGCAGTGCCCTATCAATGGGCTGTATGTTCTTTGGTATTGAACTTAAGGTCTATATGGTTAAGGTAAGTTACTACCAGAAACCATACCGCCGTGTCATGATGGAGACCTGGGGAGGGAAGGTTGTACCCAGCCCCAGCCCCGATACCAAGGCCGGGCGTGACATGCTGGCTAAAGACCCTGATTGCCCTGGCAGCTTGGGCTTAGCCATCAGCGAGGCGGTGGAGGATGCTGCCTCTAGAGAGGACACTCATTATTCTCTGGGTAGCGTGCTTAATCATGTCCTGATGCATCAAACAATCATTGGCCAGGAAGCTAAAAAACAGATGGAGATGGCAGGATTTTATCCGGATATTATCGTTGGCTGCGTCGGCGGTGGCTCTAACTTTGCGGGTATGTTTCTACCCTTCATCAAGGATAAGATTGAAGGTAAGAAACCAGGCCTGCGCATAATCTGCGTAGAGCCAACAAGCTGCCCTACCTTAACCAAAGGGCCTTACGCTTATGACTTTGGTGATGAGGCCGGGATGACCCCGCTTCTCAAGATGTATACACTAGGTCATACCTTTATGCCACCGCCAGTTCACGCTGGGGGGCTTCGTTATCACGGGATGGCACCAATCATCTGCCACCTGTACAAGTTGGGACTTATTGAAGCCAGAGCTGAGCCCCAACTAGCTACCTTTGCCGCCGGGGTAACCTTTGCCCGTAGTGAGGGCATTATCAGTGCTCCAGAGACCAACCATGCCATCAAGGTTGTCATTGACGAAGCCCTTAAATGCAAGGAGTCTGGAGAGAAAAAAAATATCCTGCTCACCCATAGCGGGCATGGACACTTTGACATGGGTGCCTACGAGAGCTACCTCTCCGGCAAACTCACTGACTACGAGTATCCTGAAGAAAAGGTAAAAGAAGCCTTAGCGTCACTGCCCAAGGTGCCATAGTAACCGCTTCTATTAGAGACGACATCCGATAGTTAGAGTTCTAGGAGAGGTAAGTATGGTACGATTAGAGAAACTCAGCCCTGAAGAGCGTAAGAATCTGGAAAACTTGGCTTGTCCTACCTTTGATACCCAGCCCTGGGTGAAAGGACCGCCACTAGGCCAAAGGCGCGTCGCCATTATTTCTACCGCCGGACTGCACCATCGTGACGACCGTCCCTTTACCCGGGAGCCGGGAGACTACTACCGCATTATTCCGGGGAACATCAAGGCCGAAGACCTGGTAATGAGCCACGTTTCAGTAAATTTTGACCGGAGCGGGTTTCAGCAGGACTGGAATGTTGTTTTCCCTATTGACCGGCTTCGGGAGCTAGCCGACGAAAAAGTCATTCACAGTCTGGCCAGCTTTCACTACTCCTTCATGGGTGCCGATGACCCGATGAGATGGAAACAGGCAGCCGGCACTATTGCCGACTTACTCAAGAGAGACAAGGTTAATGCCGTTTTGTTGGTACCTGTCTGACCAAACTGTACGCGCGCCGTCGGCGTGCTGTCCCGTTTCCTGGAAGAGGCGGGAATCCCCACTACACAGATAAGCCTGGTTCGCCTCCATACCGAGAAAATCAGGCCGTCGCGGGCGCTGTGGGTACCCTTTGAGCTGGGACGGCCCCTCGGTGCGCCTAATAACCCGGCCTTCCAGAAAGAGGTGCTGCTCGCCATCCTGAAGCTTCTGGAAGCCCACGAAGGCCCGGTGCTCCAGGACTTCCCTCTGGAAGCGCCTGTTTCTCCGGTTTCTGCGGAAGAGCCGGCCATACTGGCCTGCCCCTTCATACCGGC
>JAENIS010000094.1 GCA_016844285.1 Dehalococcoidales bacterium | reverse complement strand
TCAACAATCTCAGTCATATTATCTTTCACTCCGAATCATCAATGGTTAGACTATGCACACTCAAGACGATTTTATCATTACTTTGGGTATGAATCAAAAAAGCCCACCTTATCCGATAAGCTTAGTTCGAATCATTGGCAGGACTTGAATTGGAAGAAATCAAAGAGGGGGCTTCGCCCCCTCTCTTCTTTACTCCCCCTTCCCTTGGTAAGGGAAGGGGGACACAGGGGGATAGGTTGCTAAAGAAGATAGCAGCTTACTTCTCTTCGGCCTGGCGGCTGGCCTTGAAGTGTTTCAGATGCCGGTAGACATAGAAAGCAATCAAGACGATGATGATGGCAATGATAGGCGGGTCGAAAGGACGCATGCCTGCCCGCAATCGCTCCCAGTGCTCGCCCAGCAGGTAGCCTCCATAGGCTAAAGCAGTACACCAGATAAACGAACCGATAAAGGTGTAGACCAGGAACTTGACGAGGTTGGTTCGGGCAATGCCGGCGGGCAGACTGATAAAAGTGCGTACCACCGGCAATAGCCGGGAGACGAAGGCGGCCCAGCTACCGCTCTTCGCAAACCACCGGTCTGCCAGAGCCAGGTCATGGTGGGAGATGAGGACATACTTACCGTATTTCTCCAGGAAGGGGCGGCCACCCCGCATACCGGCAACATAGGCCACCAGCGAGCCGATAGTACAGCCGAGACCTCCATAGAAACCAGCGACCAGAACATAAGAAACGGGTAGCCCCGGCTCCTTGATAAGCATCCAGCCGGCCAGAGGCATGATTATTTCGCTGGGTAGGGGAATGCAGGCACTCTCGATAGCCATGAGCACCACCACTCCCGGCCATTGTATTGCGGCATAGACACTGCTGATGAAGGCTAATAGCCCCTGTTCGATAGCAAGCACTCTGGCAGTCTAGCAAATCGATACCTTAGCGTCAAGCTAGCTACGGGGTCATTTAGTAACCTATCCCCCTGCCCCCTTCCCTTTGAGGGAAGGGGGAGTGTAGGGAAGAGAGGGGCGAAGCCCCTCTCTATAATCTCTTCCCCCTCTCCTAAAAGGAGAGGGGGATTAAGGGGGTGAGGTCGTCCGTAAGTAGTAATGTGTGCTGAAGCACACATTAGTTCAGTAATTAACCAAACAGGACATTAGGCACACATCTTGACAATGACTCACCGAGATTGCTAGTATTATGGCATAATGCCGAGATTGCTGGACAAAGTAGCCAGTCCCGCCGACTTGAAGCGACTGGCACCGGGGGAACTGAACCGGCTCGCCGCTGAGATTAGAGAGGAACTGGTGGCAGTCATCTCGACCAACGGCGGTCACCTGGCGTCAAATCTGGGTGTGGTCGAGCTTACCCTGGCTCTGCACCGGGTATTTAATAGCCCGCACGACAAGATTATCTGGGACGTCGGCCATCAAGCCTACACCCATAAATTGCTCACCGGACGGAGAGACCAATTTACCTCCCTCCGCCAGTATGGCGGGCTATCCGGTTTTACCTCCCGTGACGAGAGCGAGCATGACCATTTTGGTGCCGGTCATTCCAGTACTTCGGTTTCGGCAGCCCTGGGTATGGCTATCGCCCGCGACCTCTCTGGTGATAACTACCACGTGATTGCCGTTATTGGTGATGGGGGCATCACTGGCGGTATGGCTTATGAAGCCCTCAACCAGGCAGGGCATCTTGGCTCCCGGCTTATTGTCGTTTTGAATGACAACGGAATGTCAATCTCACCCACGGTTGGTGCCCTGGCCAAACTGCTGGCCAAGGTGCGTTTCGACCACCGTTACCATCAGGCCAGGGAGAGGAGTGAGCGGCTGCTGCGCCTGCTTCCTTTCGGCAGTAAGCTCTGGTGGGCAAGCCAGCAGATTCTGAGTGGAGTTAAGGGTATGGTGATGCCCACCATGTTCTGGGAGGAATTTGGCTTTACCTATATGGGACCCGTTGACGGGCATAACATCCGTGAGGTAGAAATCGCCCTGACCAAGGCGCGGGATTATCCCTTGAAACCAACCTTTATTCATGTTGTCACTACCAAAGGCAAAGGTTACCTTCCGGCAGAAGGGGATGCCGTTTATTTTCACGGCGTAGCGGCGAAACATGCCAGCGCCAGGACCGTACCGACCTATAGCGAAGTATTTGCCCAAACCGTGCTTCGTCTACTCCGTGAGAACCCCCGCCTGGTGGTAATTACCCCGGCGATGCCGGAAGGACATTGCCTGAACAATGTTCAGGCTGAGTTTCCCCGTCGTGTCTTTGATGTCGGCATCGCCGAGCAGCATGCGGTTACCTTCGCCGCCGGCCTGGCGACCCAGGGCTTTATCCCCATTGTCGCCATCTATTCCACCTTTCTTCAGCGTGCTTTTGACCAGATTATCCATGATGTCTGTCTTCAAGACTTGCCCATTGTTTTTGCCATCGACCGCAGCGGCATCGTTGGCGATGATGGGAAGACACACCAGGGCACCTTCGACCTCTCCTATCTGAGCTTGATTCCTAACCTCATTGTCTCGGCACCGAAAGATGAGAATGAGCTTCAGCATTTGCTCTACACGGCCGTAAAAGCCAGCCACCCCATGACAATAAGGTACCCGCGTGGTGCCGGGTTGGGCGTGCCTCTGGATGCCGACCTGCACTCGATTCCGATAGGTAGTGGTGAAGTGCTGGAGCACGGGGCGGATGTCGCCATACTGGCGATAGGAGCGACAGTGGCGCCTGCCCTCGGGGCGGCCCAGGAGCTGGCCGCCAGTGGCTTGAAGGCCACGGTGGTTAATGGGCGCTTCGTCAAGCCGCTGGACTCAAATCTCATCGTCGACCTGGCCAGTGGTATCAAGTACCTGGTAACTATCGAGGAAAACACCTTGAACGGGGGCTTTGGTAGCAGTGTCGTTGACCTTTTGCAAAAGTCGGGGATAAGTGATGTCCGGGTGAAGAGCATCGGCCTCCCCGACCAGTTCATTGAGCATGGTACTCAGGCTATCCTCCGCGCCAAATATGGCCTTGATGCTAAAGGAATCGCCAGAGAAGTCTTATCCCTGTTCTCTACCACCGGCCAGCCTCCCCTGGTCAAGGTGAATAATAGGGTGAGGGCTAGATGAGCGACGAGCCTATTAAATGAGATTCTAGAAAGGGGCGTGGCGACGCCTTCCCCTTTTATCCTGGATAACCGGCCAAAAATCAGAATATTCAAAGGAGAGAGATGAGCAAGCTGACGGTCAGAGATATCGACGTTAGTGGCAAGAGAGTTTTACTCCGGGTCGACTTTAATGTTCCTATAGATGAAAAAACCGGCCAGATTATGGATGACAACCGCATCCGTGCTACCCTGCCCACCATCAAATATCTTATCGACCGCGAAGCCCGGGTTATCCTCTGCTCTCACCTGGGCCGACCTGACGGCAAGGTAGTGGAAACACTGCGAATGACCGCCGTTGGTCAGAGCCTTTCGCAAATCCTGGGGCAGCAGGTGAGGGTCGCCCACGATTGTATCGGTGACGAAGTCGAAAAGATGACCGAGAGCCTGCCCCGTGGTCAGGTCCTCCTTCTGGAAAACGTCCGTTTCTATGCCGATGAAGAAAAGGGTAGCCCTGCCTTCGCTCAAGCTTTAGCCCGCCTGGCTGATATTTATGTTGACGATGCCTTTGGCACCGCTCACCGTAATCATGCCTCGATGGTCGGCGTTACCAAATATCTGCCGGCGGTGGCCGGGCTATTGCTGGAGAAGGAACTGGAGACCCTGGGCGGACTCCTGGAGAACCCGATTCACCCCTTTAGCAGCCTTGTTGGTGGCGCCAAGGTGAGCGACAAGGTTAGTATGCTGGAAAAAATTATGGCTAAAGTGGACTTTCTGCTCATTGGCGGGGGCATGGCTGCCACTTTCTTGAAAGCCAACGCCTGTGAGGTAGGCTTATCCCTGATTGAAGCTGATAGACTAGGGACGGCTAAAGCCTTAATGGACAAAGCCGCCCGAAACGGGGTGCGCCTGCTACTTCCGGTCGATGTCGTTGTTGCTGATGAAATCAGTGCCAAAGCTAAAGGTGAGGTTGTACCGATAGACAAAATATCGCCAGGGAAGAGGATAGTAGATATCGGCCCACAAACTATCCAGAATTTTGGGGTAGTGTTACGAAGATGCAAAACCATCTTCTGGAATGGGCCGATGGGGGTATACGAGATACCTCAATTCGCCGGAGGGACGGAAGCCATGGCTAAAATTATCGCTGGTCTTAACGCCTCGACGATTATTGGCGGCGGCTCCACTGCCGAGCTGGTCACCAGCATGGGATTAGAAAGCAAGATGACCTTTGTCTCTACCGGAGGCGGTGCTTCCTTAAGTTTCCTGGGCGGTCAGAAACTACCCGGTGTCGAGGCATTACTCGATAAGAACTCTGAAGCTGCGGCTAAACTGAAGGGAGCAGCCCCGCCAGGCTAAGGAACCTTTTGTGCTTCATCTTTGTCTGGAGAAAAGTTAATAAAAGATGAGGGGTAAGTATGGTCGATTTAGAGTTTGTCAAGGCGATTTCCATCCCTTCACCAACGAAGATTATCCTGCTGGTGCTTGATGGCCTGGGCGGTTTGCCCCGGCCCGAAACCGGCAAGACTGAGCTTGAGAGCGCCCGGAAACCCAACCTGGATAGGCTGGCAGCGGAAGGTGTCTGCGGCCTGACGGACCCGGTAAGCCCGGGGATAACGCCCGGTAGTGCCCCCGGTCACCTGGCTCTGTTCGGCTATGAGCCGCTCCGTTTCAATATCGGGCGCGGGGTCCTAGAGGCGGTCGGGATAGATTTGGAGCTGCAACCGGGGGATGTTGCCGCTCGTGGTAACTTCTGTACGGTGGATAAAGACGGCCTGATTACTGACCGCCGGGCCGGCCGCATCTCTACCGAGAAATGCGTTGAGCTATGCCAGCTATTGGATGGACTGATAATTGATAAGGTCAAGGTCATGGTGCAACCGGGAAAGGATTACCGCTTTACCGTGGTATTCCGTGGCGATGGCCTGGCACCGGATGCTAGCGATTCTGACCCACAGCAGGCAGGGATGGCTCCCCTGGAAATCACCGCTACCCACCCGGAAGCAGCTCGAACCGCCAGCATTGCCAACCAGTTTGTGGCCCGGGCGAAGACCATCCTGGCGAAACATAAGCCCGCCAATATGGTTCTGCTGCGTGGCTTTTCCCAGCACCCCCACTTTCCGACCATGGCTGATATTTATAAGTTGAAACCAGCCGCCATCGCCAGTTACCCGATGTACCGTGGTCTGGCCCGGCTGGTAGGTATGGACGTGCTAAAGACCGGCACCAGTATCGAAGACGAGTTTAACACCCTGGTTGAGAACTACGCTAAATATGATTTTTTCTTCCTGCACGTAAAAGGGGCGGACGCCGCCGGTGAG
>JAENIS010000093.1 GCA_016844285.1 Dehalococcoidales bacterium | reverse complement strand
GTGGCTATCATAAAGACTCCGGGATGAAAATCGACCTTGTTGGCGACCAGCGCCGTGGTAATATCAATGCCGGGAGCCAGTCCGAGGAATCCCATCACCTTGGTCTTCGCCGGTTCATAGGCTATGCCGGGATGTTTTTTCATGTATTGAGCCAGCAAGGTGGAAACGGGCCCCAGGTGATAGTAGGAATACTTTTGTTCATCATGTTTCCGGATTTCGGCGGCAAGTGTTCCACTGAAAGCCTGATTATCGACGGCACTTATGCCACCGGATGCTTCAATCCTGAAGTCGGCTGGTAATCCTTTTGGAGTCTGAAGGTTAAAAGCACCAGTCTGACGAGTTGCCTTCTCCGACGAGTTGCCTTCTCCTCGCGGTATAGCAAAATCCCCTTGGTATCATAGACACTAATAGTAGCGTCACGGATGGGAGCATCCAGCTCAACCAAGCCGAGTAGATTTGTCGTTTTCAAGAGAGGTGGCTTCTGTGCCTCGCAGGCACTTACTAAAGGTAAGGATACCAGCATCAACGCCAGACAAACCAGAACTACTTTTTTCATTTCAGCTCTCCTCTCTAAGATTTTGTGCAGAATAAACTCAGCTATCTGCTTTGTATCTCCTTATTCACACCTGAACCTTCAGCAGGCTATCACTAATGCCATGATATGTCAAGTAGTATTTTCTTGGGTATCGTTCCCATTGGGTTGGTGTTATGAAATAGTTGTCATTGCGGGGTCGTTAGACCCCGTGGTAATCTCTATACCCAACACATTCCGAGATTACTTCGTCGCTACGCTCGCAATGACCGCAGAATTAACCCGATGCAAACAGAACCATGGCACGTCTCTTTTCCATTGTCTGCTCTGACTAACCAGTCAAATATGAAGGCAACTAGCCAATTGAACCAAATAAGTTACGGCAATGCCGGGAGGGAATGCTGTGGTATAATGCGGTCATGCCACCAGATGTGATTATGAGGCAAGATACCGATGCTGAGGTTATTCTCAAAGAGCATCGCCGTTGGACACGGCGGATAAATGGACGCCGTAATTTGGGCGAAGGGAACCTGACATTGACCAATCACCGCATACTTTTTCTGCACCGGATACAATCCAGCCCCGGTGTCGCCGCCAATATCAAGAAACTGACCGATGCTCCGATGGAGGCAGTTTTGAACTATGCCTTTACTCTCAATGAGAAAAACCTGAAAATCCCTTTATCCTCGGTGGCGAGAGTGGGAATCGGCATTTACGTCCGGTTCCTCATGCCGCATTTTTACCTTAAGCTGTCATATCTTGAAGGAAAGAAACAGATTCTTCGCACCGTCGCTTTCCAGTTCAGACGGCCTGTCCTCGAGTTGATTCTTCACCCTCAGGTCATCGAAGACTGGAAGTGGGTCAGAGCGATAAAAAAAGCAATCAGAGAAAGAGAACCGCTCAAAATGACATAGTTCTAGCTTCCGGCTCAGGCCAGGACTGGACCAAATCCACCTGCTTCCCAAGAACAAGTCCGGTTATCATGTTTGGCTGAAGACTAAGCTAGCGCATCGGCACAAAACGCCCGCGACCTGAGGCGCACAATGTACCGGCTCATAGTCCCCTTGATACGGGGGATAGGTTAAACGAAGCTATCTCTTAGTAAAAGACACTTCTCCGGCCCAGCCAGAAGACCAGACCCACAAGCAGCAGGGCACCGACGCCAATAAGGATGTATGTTATCACCTGCTGACTGATTGCCAGAGCAAAGCCGGTAAAGAATGTCCCCACGCCTGACCAGCCACTTTCATTCGAGGCACCATCTACTGCCTTAACATGCCAGTAGTAGGGGGCCTTCTGCGGTAGTGATTTTAGCTGTTCCTGCTTGGTAATGGTGTATTCCGAGGAAGTAAGCCCGGCTTTCTCGACCACGATTGAGTCCCTGGCAAAGTCCTCCTTGGTAGCAATCTGAAGGGTATAGGTTACGCCGCTCTGGTCAGTAACATCCTCCCAGTCAAATTGCGTCTCAGCGCTGGTGCGGACACCCATTTCCGGCTTCATCGGCCTCGGTGTTGATGGTGGGGCTGACTCCATCACGAAGGTGACTTCTTTAGTATGCACGCCATCAGTAATGATTATCGTGTGATTGCCACCCTTGCTCGCCGGAGCTTTGAAAGTTGCGGAAAGGTTACCCGTGGCGCTCACAGCGGTAGTGGTTATTTGACTGCCATCATAGGTAATCGTGGCTGTTTTGCCGATGGTAAAACCGGCACCACTCACGGAGATATCACTACCAACATAACCGGGCGAGGCGGCACTGGTGACCCGGCTCAAACTGGCACTGGCGACAATGGTAAAACTGGACTCAGCCCGGTTGTCCCCATCGCTGGCCTTGACGGTATAAGTGCCGGCAACACGAAGGGGCACGGTAAAAGTGGTCGTGAGTTTGCCGTTCTGGTCAGCCGGAGCGCTCTTGACAAAGTCATTGTCAAAGCTGATAGACACCGGCTTGTTACTCTGATAACCGGCACCAGTGACGCTAACCGTACTGCCGCTATAGCCGGAAGTTGGGCTGATATTCATTGTCGTTGGCGTGATGCTCAAGTTTCCCTTGGCGGTATTGCTATTATCATCCACTACATCCACAATATAATTACCGACGCCCTGGGTTGGCGCCGAAAAACTAGCTTCAAAGCTGCCATCAAGATTGGCCGTCTTACCACTAACGACCACAACGTTAGCCAGTGAGACGGTGAAACCGGCTCCCTGGCCAAAGCCGGTACCGGTGACGGTAATCGTATCACCGACGACGGCTGATGCCGGTTTGACGGTTATCCCCGGCTCGACAATGAAGTCAGCCTTAGCCTGGGTGCCTGAAACATCACCGATGACAAATATCGAGTGAAGGCCAGCCGTAACCTTGGGCATCACGATGGTGGAAATAAAATCACCATTGGCCCTGGCGGCCGTATCACCACTTTTGATAGCTATCTTGGTATCACTATCATCATAGGTTACCGAAAGGGGGTCAGCAGTAGCGTAACCGGCACCGGTAATCTTGATTTCAGTACCCACTTTCCCCTTCACCGGGTCGATGGTAATGTCGCCGCTACGCTCTACTCTAAAGAGAACCACCGCCTGTATCTGCGGGTTCCCGTAGTAGGTGACATAGATGTAGTAGCTGCCACTGCGCACCCGCTTGGTCACGGTGCCACCAGTCAGGTCCAGGGGGACAGGAAAGTAGGCATTAAAAGCACCGACATTATCCGAGGTGACGCTTTTCACCTTATAGTAGGAAAGAACTTGAGCGCCAAGGTAGGCACCGACCGGGGCACCATCGCTGGAGAAGTAGACTTCGAACGATGTACTGGAGCCAAAGCCATAACCGTAAGCATTGATAAATTCGCCGACTTTGGCGGACTGCTGGTCAACAAAAAGAGATGGCACTGCCCAGGCCGGAGTTGCCGGCAGGGTCCCTCCCATCAGGGCAAGGATTAAGGCTATGGCCACTATCGAAAAAATCTTAATATGTTTCATGCCTGCTATCATAAGACTGGGTTTTCCTTTTGTCAATAGGGGATTCATTCTCTTTATCTCCTGTGTCTGCATTCCTTCTGATAATGTATAACGAATAATCAGCCAGTTAGTTAGTGTCCTGTCTGGTTAATTATTGAACCAATCTCTCTATATCCTTGACAATCTACACTGAAGCGTGTAAAATCAAGGCGTGACCAATCGTAATAATAAAGAATATCGCCAGCGGTGGGATAGCCAGCATATCCTGGCTTTAAGACAGCATCTGGGATTGACCCAGCGTGGGCTGGCCGATAGACTGGGTACACGGCAGCAAACCATCAGTGAGTGGGAGAAAGGGATGTATCGGCCACGGGGGGCTTCTTCCACCCTGCTGTCTATTGTTGCCGAACGGGCTAAATTTGAATATGATGCGGGTCCAAAGAAAGAAAGACCGGTAAAGGGAAAAATATAGCCGGTTAATGGCAAGGTAGAACGGTCTCACCGAGGAGACCGCTTTTATTAGCCCGTCGTTACACGCTATCGTGTAGCAACTCAGCGAAAAGCCGGAGATTAACCAGGCAAGATGAAAAAAGATGTGACCGAAAAGGAAGTGAGCCAAATCTGGCAGTACCAGTGGCTGAACCGAAAAGGACTGGTGACTGAAGATAATGAGCCGATAGAGATAATCTACCCGGGACGAATTAATGATAACCAGGGGGCTGATTTTTGTGACGCGGTGATTGCCAGACGCATGGGAATAATGAAAGGTGATATCGAAATACACCGTAAGTCAAGCGATTGGCGTACTCACCGGCATCACCACGATGCCAGCTATAACCGGGTAATTTTGCATGTGGTGATGCAGCACAATACCAGGATAGCGACCAGTCTCCAGAACGGAACGGAGATTCCGGTCCTTGCCCTGGAGAAGTACCTGAAAACTCCGCAGCATCAGCCTGGCGGCACGGTTTATCCCCTGGCCAATCTAAAGATGCCTTGCCGCAAAGTGGTGGCGCATTTGGGTAAGGCTGCCCTCGGCGGATGCCTCGATGAAGCCGGTGAAGAACGATTTCTGGCTAAATCCGGCCGGTTTCAGGCAGAGCTGGCCCAGATGGAGGCCAGCCAATGCCTTTACCGGGGGATAATGGGGGCGCTGGGTTATTCCCGGAATAAGCCCCAATTCCTCGAACTGGCCGGCAGATTACCCCTCCGGGTTCTGGAATCAATCATGGATAGCGGAATATCAGGGGAGGGGAGTCTTCTCCGGCAGCAAGCGCTACTGCTGGGTATGGCTGGGCTGCTTTCATCACCGTGCCAGGAGATAGTGGAGGAACAAACCGGGAACGGCCAGTGGCTCGACCGATTAAGCAGGTGTTGGGCGTCTTATCAGCGGACTGACACGATGTCACCGGATGACTGGCACCTTTTCAAGGTAAGGCCGAATAACTCCCCCATCCGGCGGCTATTAGCGATGAGCTATCTCACCAACCGCTTCAGACCAGGTGGGTTGCTCCCGGGGCTGATTGACCTGGTGAGGGAGGCGCCGGCGGGTAATGGCGGCAGCATGGAAAGGGCGCTGTTGGTGAGGACCGGGTATGCCGGGTCAGGCCCAATCAGCACCCTGCTGGGCAGGGGGCGAGCGGCTGATATTATCGTCAATGTCCTGCTGCCCTTCGCTTTGGCCTGGGGAGAATTGGCGGCCCGGCCAGAACTGGGGAGGAAAGCCATGGCACTGTATGACGGCTACTCCAGATTGAGCATAAATTCGGTGGAAAAGCATATGGAGGCTCAGCTTGGCCTGGGCCATTGCCTGATTAACTCCGCCCGGCGACAGCAGGGATTGATTCACATTTATTATCGCCTCTGTACCCAGGGCAGGTGCCAGGACTGCGGCTTAAGTTAGCTTCAGGGCGGGAACGACATCCAAATCTAAGCGGTCTACCTTACCCGCCTGGAAACGGTAGTAACCACAGGCAGCAATCATGGCGGCGTTATCGGTGCATAATACCAGCGGAGGTATCAGAACGGGCAGGGGAGAATCGTCGAGCAGACGCTGGCGTAACCGCTTATTGGCGGCCACTCCTCCCGCCAGCAGAATTTGCTTGACCCGGTACTCTTTAGCGGCAGCGATGGTCTTTGTTACCAGAACATCAACCACTGCCTCCTGGAAGCTGGCGGCAGCATCCGCCTTGCTCGCCACCTTACCGCCCTCCACCAGGCGCAACAAAGCTGTTTTGATGCCGCTGAAGCTAAAGTCATCAGTTCCCTTCAGCCAGGCGCGGGGTAGCTGGAGAGAAGCGGTGCCGGTACTGTCCGCCCGCTCTAT
>JAENIS010000032.1 GCA_016844285.1 Dehalococcoidales bacterium | reverse complement strand
TTATTGAACGTATACAGACTATTATGAGACACTTGGTAACAACCCCTCACCCTCTTTTGCCCTCTCCCCTTGTAAGGGTAGGGGGCAGGGGGAAAGGTTGTTAAGTAATCTCCAGAAAGAGGTTAAACAGCTTAAATGCCCGTCGCTGACATAATCCTGAAAAATGCGAATGTGATAACGGTAGACCCCGGGCAACCGGCAGCCAGTCTGGTGGCCATCAAGGGCGACCGGATTGGGCTGGTCGGCGATAGCCAGGAGCTTGAGTCGCTTCAGGGAGCCGCAACCAGGGTGATTGATTGCCATGGGAAGACTTTGCTACCTGGTTTTAATGATGCCCATTGTCACTTTTTCTCCTTCGTCAGGAAGCTGCTCAGCCTGGACCTAAGCCCTTTGTCGGTCAGGTCGATTGATGACATCAAAACGGCGATTCGCCAGAAAGCTCAAAATACCCCGCATGGTCGCTGGATTGCCGGCACCGGCTATAACGACTTTTATCTGGCGGAAAAACGCCACCCGACTCGCTGGGACATTGATGCGGTCGCCCCTCACCACCCGGTAATTTTATCCCACCGTTCCCTGCATGCCTGCGTGCTCAATAGACGGGCACTCTCTCTGGCCGGGATTACCCGGGAAACGCCGGAACCACCGGGCGGACTCATCGACCGTGACCTTAATGGTGAACCAACCGGGCTTTTATTCGAGATGCTGGGCTATATCCGGGAAAGGGTATTGCCTCCATTATCTGAAGCCGAGTTAACCGAAGGCATCACACTGGCTAATCAGCATCACCTCTCCCAGGGGATAACCTCCCTGCAGGAGGCAACCGTGGTCAATAGCCTCAGTCAATGGCAGAAATTCCGCCGTTTTATCGATTCAGGCCACCTGAAGACTCGACTATACATGATGCCGGGCATGGATGCCTTGAGCCAGTTTCAAGAAGCGGGCTTAACCTTCGGCGACGGTGATAGCTGGTTGCGGTTGGGTGGAGTGAAGGTGATACTCAGCGAGGCTACGGGACGGCTCTACCCTCCCCAGGCGAAGTTGAACCAACAGGTGCTCAATGCTCATCAGGCTGGCTTTCAACTGGCAATCCATGCCGTCCAGCCGAGTACGCTCGAAGCCGCCATCATCGCCCTGGAATATGCCCAGAGCCAACTTCCCCGGCCAGGTCGACGCCACCGTATTGAGCACTGCTCCGTGTGTCCCCCACATTTACTGGAGCGACTGCAGAAACTTAAAGTGGTTATCGCTACTCAGCCCCCTTTTCTCTATTATAGTGGCGAAAGGTACCTGGTGATGCTCGCCACTGATGAGCTACCTTGGCTATACCGCATCCGGTCTTGGCTCGATGCCGGGTTAGTTGTGGCGGCAAGCTCGGACTCGCCGGTAGTGCCGGATAACCCCTTCGTCGGCATCTACGCCGCCGTTACCAGGCAGGCAGCATCAGGACAAACGCTTCTACCCGATGAACGTATTACGGCAAGGCAGGCACTGGCAATGTATACTATCAATGGAGCCTACGCCTCTTTCGAAGAGGACATCAAAGGCTCCATTAGCCCGGGTAAACTGGCGGACATGGTGCTGGTGAGTGATGACCCGACGATGATACCACCGGAGCAGATAAAAGATATCAAGGTGGAGATGACTATTCTGGGTGGGGAGGTGGTCTGGCAAGCTTGAGGTTGTTTAGGAATCTATCTCCCTGCCCCCTTCCTTTAACAAAGGAAGGGGGTGTTAAGAGTAAGAGGGGGCGAAGCCCTTGGGGGAAATCCCCCTGAGTCCCTCCCGTGTCAAGTACGGGACAGGCTCTTTGCCAAAGGGAGAGCGAGAGGGATTTAAGTAGGAGAGTCTAAGAGGGGCGAAGCCCCTCTTTCTCTATTTCCCCCTCTCCTTAAGGAGAGGGGGATTAAGGGGGTGAGGTCAGTAATCAGTAAATAGTAGAAGCTTCTTGATGACGTGTCCATCCTTTGCTAGAATAAAGGCGCACCCGATGGGTAATGTTTCTGGAATGATTTTGGGAGGTATTTACTGCTATGGCGTCTGACACTATCCTTTTTGACATCAGCGACAATATTGCTCACATCACCCTGAACCGACCGGAGGCAGCCAACTCGCTCAACAAAGAAATCTCCTTCGAACTCATGCAGGTGATGACGCGATGCAGTGAGGAGCCTGCCATCCGTGCGGTGGTCATCACCGGTAGCGGGCGCATGTTCTGTTCTGGCGGTGACCTGAAGAGCTTTGTTACCCAGGGAGAGCATTTGCCCTATCATCTAAAAGAGGTTACCGCTTACCTTCATAGCGCCATCTCGCGCCTGACGCGGATGGATGCGCCGGTGGTAGCAGCGGTGAATGGCAATGCTGCCGGCGCCGGACTGTCCCTTGCCTGTGCCTGTGATTTTGTCATCGCCGCCGAGTCCGCCCGCTTCGTGGCGGCTTACAGTCAGGTTGGCCTGACGCCCGATGGCTCATTGACCTACTTCTTGCCCCGTATCGTTGGGCTGAAACGTGCTCTTGAGCTAACACTGACCAACCGTGTCCTCTCCGCAAAAGAGGCACTTGAGTGGGGCATCGCCACTAAAGTAGTGCCGGATAGTGAGCTACTGCAAGAGGCAAATGCCCTTGCCCTTCGCCTGGCCAATGGTGCCACCAAAGCCCTTGGCGCTTCAAAACGGCTGCTCCATAGTGGCTGGGTGGAGACGCTGGAAACCCAGATGGAGCACGAGAGTCAATCCATTGCCGCCATGTCTCATACGGCTGATGCCAAGGAGGGTATGGCCGCCTTCCTGGCGAAACGTAAGGCCGAGTTCAAGGGGCAGTAAAGACCGATGCTTAGCGGGCGCTATCAGCAGGCTCTGGACTATATTTATAGCTTTGTTGACTACGAAAGAGAGCCACGGCCGCGGGATGCCACCCACTATGATTTACGGCGGATGGATGAGCTGCTGGCACGGCTGGGTAATCCTCACCGGAAAGGACGCACCGTTCATATCGCCGGTACCAAGGGCAAGGGGAGCGTTGCGGCCATGATTGCCTCGGTGCTCACTGCCTCCGGTTATATCACCGGACTCTACACTTCACCCCATTTGGTTAGCTTCAACGAGCGTATCCGGGTTGATGGCCAGCTAATCTCAGATGAAGAGATGGTGGCTCTGGTTGACCGGCTCCGACCGGAGGTTGAGGCGGTCAATCAGAAAGCCACCTATGGCCGGTTGACTACTTTTGAGGTGGTGACCGCCCTGGGCTTTGTCTACTTCGAGCTAAAGGGAGTCGATTTTCAGGTAATCGAGGTCGGACTGGGCGGCCGGCTCGATGCCACGAATGTTGTCCAGCCGGCAGTTTGTGTTATCACTTCGATTAGCTTTGACCACACCGAGGTGCTGGGCAATACGCTGACTGAGATTGCGACCGAAAAGGCTGGTATTATCAAACCTGATAGTGCGGTTGTGACCTCGCCACAGGTTGATGAGGCAGCTAGAGTCATCGAGTCAGCCTGTCTTGCTTCTCGGGCAAAGCTGGTCAGGGTAGGTAGTGATGTCACCTGGCAGCGTCTCGACTTTGATTCTCACCGGCAATCCTTCCGGGTCAAGGGAAGATTGGGTAGTTACCATCTGTCCATCCCGCTTCTGGGGCAACATCAGCTAGAGAATGCGGCAACGGTGGTGGCAGCTCTGGAGGTTCTGGTGGAAACAGGCAGCCATATTTCGGAGCGTAATATGGCTGAAGGTCTGGCACGAGTGAGCTGGCAAGGCCGACTTCAGGTTTTGAGGCGTCACCCCTTTCTGGTGGTCGACGGCGCTCATAACCCTTATTCCGCCGGCAAGCTGAGGGAGGCACTTCGCGAATATTTTAAGTTCGGCCAGGCGATTCTTATTGTCGGCACGTCCTTCGATAAGGATATCGCCGGTATTGTTGCCGAATTAGCTCCCCTCTTCGATAAGGTAATTGTCACCCGCTCGACTCATCCTCGGGCGATGGTTCCCGCCGGTATCGTGGCTGAGTTCAAACGGCATGGCCGCGAGGCACTGGTGGCGGACAATATCGGGCTTGCTTTGCGTCAGGCGCTGAGTCTGGCCGGAGAGGATGACCTTATTTGCGTTACCGGTTCGCTGTTTGTGGTTGGTGGGGCGATTGAAGAGGTCAAAGCTCTTTGATTGGCGGTGTAACGTGAGGAAGGCTGAGATTTCTAATAGCTGAGGTAGGAACCCCCCGAGCAGGGTGCTCCTTGGCAGCGGATACCAGACAAAAACATCCTGTGACGCCTATTACCGGGTTCGATAGGCCAGGTGAAACTCAGTGAGTAGCATCAAACTGAGTCGTTAGTGCCTCTTTGGGGAGCATATTGCCCAGGATTCTCTCCAGTGCCATGGTGTGGCTGCACACGCCCCAACCCGAGAAAAAGGAGCAGGTGCAATGCCATGCCCCATCCTTGTAGCTGATGACGTAGTTATCATTCTCGCCATGGAATTGCACCGAAAGCTCGGTAAAAGTAACTCGGTCTTTCTCTTCAGCGTACCGTTTCGCCTTTTCGATTTTCCCAATCAGGCTAGACTGCATCATCGTCATACCTCCTTAAACTAAGAAGCACCGGCTTCTTATGCCAGTGCTTCTTCTTTCCCAGCGTTATTAAGGCGGGCAAAACCGACTACACTCATGCTAATGACCTTCCATGAGAAATCCTCAACCTGATTTCTATTTTACTCCCTTTTTGGTAATAAGTCCAGTCCCCGCTTCAAAATCAAATAGCGGCGACTTTATAATATGCATGGGGTATTTATGCCCTCCTCCTGATAGTTCGCTGTTTTGTCTAAAGCTATTCTACCAGATTGGATTGGGGTAAATACCCCCTTGCTTTTGCCTCTTTAGCTGTCTATTACAGAGTTTCGCGGGAAGCTCATACTGCTATTTTCTGTCCTTTTGGGTCAGTAGGCACTATAATAATATCTCTAGTGTCATGTCAGGTGTAGCTATTGCTACTTCATGAAAATAGGGGAACGCTCTGTCTCACCGGCAAACTACAGTCGAATGCCCATCCCCCTGTCCCCCTTCCCCTGTTCAGGAGAAGGGGAGCAAGGGGATGAGGTCGTCCGTAAGTGGTAATGTATACTAAAGAAGTCATTGGCTAATTAACCAGACGTAAGGACATTAGAGAGGCCGGATGGCCTCTGGTGAGTATCTATGAAGACTAACGATTTCGACTATTCTCTACCTCCAGAGTTCATTGCCCAGACCCCGCTTGAACCGAGGCACCAATCCGGGCTTATGGTTCTAGACCGCAGTAATCACTCTCTGCATCACCGTAAGTTTTTTGAAGTGATTGATTATTTGCGTGCTGGAGATGTGATGGTATTTAATAACAGCCGGGTGATGCCATCCCGCCTGAGAGGCAAGAGAGTTGACAGCGGACACCCGGTGGAAATCTTGCTGCTAAGGCAGCTAACACCGAATGTCTGGGAGACACTGGTCAAATGTGATAAACGGGTAGATATCAGTACCCAAATTGAGATAACGAGCAGCTCGGCGAATGATGGCAGGCAAAATACGAGGGTGCTGGCTGAGGTGACTGAGGTAAGACCGCCGGGAGGCAAAAGGATAATAAGGTTTCCAGACGAAGTAACACTGCTGGGCGAAACCCCATTGCCGCCGTACATTCATACGCCATTAAACGACTCGGAGCGCTATCAGACCGTCTATGCTAATCCGCCGGGTAGCGTCGCTGCCCCAACTGCCGGACTTCACTTTACCACCGAGCTGATTGACCGGATAAAGGGTAAGGGAATTCACTGCCTCTTTGTCACCCTGCACATCGGACTTGATACCTTCCGCCCGGTGCGAGTGGCTGATGTAAGCAAGCATCCAATCCATCAGGAATACGGCATATTAGACCAGGAGGCAGCGACTCATTTGTCGCAAGCCAGAATTGACAGACGGCGGATTATTTGCGTTGGAACGAGTACGACCAGGTTATTAGAGACGGTCGCTCAGATAAGCAGCCCATCTTGCGTGGAGCCGTTTGAAGGTTGGGTAAGTCTCTTTATCTTACCGGGACACCGGTTTCAGATGGTTGACGGACTTATTACCAACTTTCACTTACCCCGGTCAACGCTATTGATGCTGGTTACCGCATTTGCTGGCAAAGATTTAATAAATCAAGCCTATCATGAGGCGATTGCTCAGAAATATCGTTTCTACAGTTTTGGCGATGCGATGCTCATACTATAAAGCTTGGGGATTTCAATATCGAGCCATGAAAATAGTGCTACATATCTGCTGCGGGGTTTGCGCTACGGCAGTAGTCGAGAGATTAGTCTCAGAAGGTCATCAAATTCTGGGACTATTCTACAATCCAAACATTTACCCGCTCCAGGAATATAATAAAAGGCTAGAAGCTACTCGTGAAGTCGCGAAGAGGATGAATCTCCAATTGGAAGCTCCCCCTTATGACCCGGAAGAATGGCTCAAGGAAATTGCCGGCCTGGAAAGTGAACCGGAAGGTGGAAGAAGGTGCCAGGTCTGTTTCAGGCACCGCTTGAAAAGAACATACCTGTATATGGAGACCTATAAGCTTGATGCGTTTACCACCACTTTGACCGTAAGCCCCCACAAATCGGCAGCGGTAATTAATCGGATAGGCCAGGAAATCGGTGGCGAAAGGTTCCTGGCGGGAGATTACAAGAAGAAAGATGGTTTCCGTCGAGCCATGGAACTGGGTAAAGAGTTTGACCTCTACCGGCAGCATTACTGCGGCTGCCGATATAGTATGGGAAAAGGAGAGTAACCAAGGTCAGCAAAATAGGGTGTATGGAGAAAGTGATTACTTAAGCTGAATTTGAACGCGCTCCGGTTAAGGTGAAACTGGTATCCTGAAATTTGAGGAGATGATGAAATTAGCCTTTAGCTTGCCGTTCAATACGGTTATAGCTCTACTTACCCAAGCAAGAATTGTCTAACGCCTTTTTCAAAGGCTTCGGGATTATCTGTAGGCACAGGGTGACCGGAATCAGGAATCTCAATTAGTTGTGACTTCGGAATTAGGCTGAGCATTTTCTGGGCGACTTCAGGAGAAAGAACATCGCTTTCCATGCCACGCACAATCAAGGTGGGGCAGGTAATCATTGGAAGTTGCTTCCAGAGATAAGGGACCTCCTTTTTCCCGGCCGAACCTGATATCCAGAAAAGCTCCCTGTCATGCTTAAAGACCAGCATTCCTGCCCAGTTAAGTCTGAGGCTGTTTTCTACCTGATTATCAAGATATTCAGGCTTGGCCCTGGGGTTGCGTTGCCGAAAATATTCTATAGCCTCTTCCTTATTCCTGAATCCCATAGGTGGAGTGCCTGAGCTTGCCATTACCCTTTTTGCTCCCTGCACTGCCATCTCAGGACCGAAATCAACAAGTACAAGGTGGTTGAGAGTCTCGGGGTGTTCTCCCGCGTAGGCCATGCCATTTCTGGCTCCAAGGGATAAGCCACACAGGTCAAAGAAGGTAATTCCCAGAGCCTTGGTAAATTCATAGAGGTCTGATGTAAAAAGTGTTATCCAATAGCCATTTTTAGCATGCTCGCTATCTCCGTGGCCTCTTTGGTCTAGAGCATAGACATGAAAGTCCTGGCACATCTCTTGGGCGAAGAAATCCCAAGAGTGGGCGTTACTGGTAAGCCCATGAAGAAGAACTAGCGGTTTCTGGCTGGAACCGCCCCAGTCGAGATAGTGAAGATTGAGACCATTCACATTAACGAATTTATCGCTGGGTTGCTTATCAGCGGGCATATTCTTCCTAAGTTAAGTATTTATCTTTTGTTTCCCTGATATTTACCGTGTTTTCAGTACCAATAATATGCCTCAGGTATCTAACTGTCAAGGTCTAAGCACAATGGTCTAATGCCATAGTACTTCCAGGCATGTCCGTGCAGTCACTACGGCAAATCATAATCCCCATGTCTATGGTCATCAAAGAAGAAAACTAGAAAATAACACGGGTCACAAAACATTTTGAAGTTACCTGACAACAGCAATAGAGTCGAGGGGATTTTCTCATCTCTATTCCCCCGCGGCCGCAGGCAGGCCTGTTACCGTATTAGGTATGCCTGCTGAGACCTTCCACCATCCATGTACCGGCCATCCAGGATAATTCGAACCGGCTATTAAAACACCAGCGGGAAGACCTTCTCGAAAGTTATACCGGTTGAACGGAATGGTGGGCGATACTGGGCTCGAACCAGTGACCTCTGCGATGTCAACGCAGTGCTCTAACCAACTGAGCTAACCGCCCCTGGCGACGCTATTTGGCGAGTTCTTAATTTTAGGGAATGCGCCAGTTTGCCCACTTATCCCTGTCTACTTCTCCGTTAAAGGCCTGCTTCGGGGTTACACCCCGCGTTACCGCCGCGGCCAGAGCCGCTTTGATGATGTCACCAACAATGAAAGGGGTTAAACCCATACCAAGAAGCACACCAAAAGAAGCTACCGTCTTGCCATGAGCCGGGAGCCATAGTCCCAACCAGATAAGCCCGGGAACATAAATCAGGACAAAGTTGGCGATAAGCATCAGCCCAAACATGGCGAGAAAGCTGCGTGAACGGACATACTTATCCACGAAATAGCCCACAAAAAGGGCCGCCAGAATAAAACCAATGATATAGCCACCAGTAGCCGTGATACCCGCATTCCAGCCGGCAAACCAGGGGACTCCCGCCCAGCCCAACCCGCCAAAGATGGCCATACTGGCACCACCCCACCATTTACCCAGAAGTACGGCCGCTAAAAACACGGCAAAGGTCTGCCCCGTAATCGGTACGGGACTCCAGGGAAGCAAAATCCTTACCTGAGCCAGCAGGCCGGTTAGAGCCGCAATACCCAGGGCTAGAGCTAGCTTCTTAGGGACACTAAGCTCATACCTCCAGCGAAAGGCACCATACTTCCATTGGTTCAACCTGGCTGCTACTTCCACGTTTTTTACCCTCCGTCCTTGAATTATTCTCTGCTAGATGTCGTCTTACCACAGTTAGGCCACATTCAACGACATACTCTAGCACATTAAATAGCAAAAAGTCAATCAAAAGGATGGGATTCAGGTGACAGAATTACGAAAGGAAGCGGTAGATACCGCTTCTTTAAGGCAGGAAGGCTTGACGGATTAGCTTATCGCTTCGGCTTCTGACTACCAACGACAGCAATCTCAACATCCCTACCGCAATGGGGGCAGGTGATATTAACCGTGATGAGTTGGCTCAATACCCTCTCCGCCACCGCGGTAACCATTGAATCGATGCTATCGAGGCGCTCATCCAGCATACCTAGACGCTCACTGAGACGCTGAATGTCTAGTGCCTGCTCCTCGGCGACGCTAGCCGGTTTATCTCCCTTGGCCAAAGCGGCACCCTCCCCGGTCTTAATCGCAACTATTATACGTGACCGTATCCATGATGTCAAAGATTGGGTTAAGGTCTGATTTGGTTGCTCTGTCATTGCGAGACCATCCGCCGCAGGCGGAGGCGAAGCAATCCGGTTGGAGGACGCCCGCCCGGATTGCCACGTCGCTGCGCTCGCAATGACAATTGTTTCATTACAACAACCAAAACCAAGTACAAGCCGAACCCAAAGATTTGGGGCGGTCCGGCAGGCGTCTGGAATTTGGTAGGCAAACTTTTACCGTCTGTGATACAATAGAAGGATATTAGCACTAAAGTCAGCCCAAGCCGGATTAGCACGATAACCGGGGAGGTTTGGAGATATGAGGAAGGTCTATTTAGATAACGTATCGACTACCCCTCTTCTTCCTGAGGTCAGGCAGGTGATGCTACCTTTCCTAGATGAGTTGTTTGGCAACCCCTCTTCGCTCCACGACTGGGGCGACGCCGCCCGGGAAGCAATCGATACTGCCCGGGACAAGGTAGCTCATCTCATCAAAGCCAATGCCGAGGAGATAATTTTTACCGGTAGCGGTACGGAGAGCAACAACCTGGCAATCAAGGGACTGGCACTGGCTCAGCAAACTAAGGGTAAGCACATCATCATCTCGGAAATTGAGCACTTCTCCGTACTCTACTCCGCCCGAACTCTGGAGAAATGGGGCTTCGAGGTGAGTGAGGTTCCGGTAGATAAATATGGTCTGGTTGACCCGGCGGCAGTGCGGCGCCGCATCCGGAAAGATACCATCCTGGTATCAATTATGCACGCCAATAATGAGGTGGGCACCATCGAGCCGATAGCTGAAATTGCTAAAATTACCCGGGAGAAAGGCGTGATTTTTCACACTGATGCCGTGGCTACCGCCGGCATAATTCCCATTGACGTCGCCCGTCTGGGTGTGGATGCCCTCAGCCTGGCCGGAAACCAGTTTTATGGTCCGAAAGGAGTCGGCGCTCTCTGGGTACGAAAGGGGGTGCGCCTCATCCCTCTCCTCGATGGCGGTATGCAGGAAGGGGGACGGCGCGCAGGTACGGAGAATGTGGCCGCTATCGCTGGTCTGGGCAAGGCGGCTGAGATGGCTGAGGCCAATATGACGGCTCGAATCGGGCAGCTTACCCCGTTGCGTGACCGCTTGCTTGCAAAACTGCCCGGCAAAATCGAACACGTGATGAATACCGGTCATCCCCAGAACCGTCTCCCGGGACATGCCAGTTTCTGCGTGGAGTTTATCGAAGGTGAGTCCATGCTGATGATGTTGAATATGCAGGGGGTGGCGGTTACCAGTGGCTCGGCTTGCACTTCAAAGGCACTGAAATCTTCCCATGTCCTCATCGCCATGGGATTGCCTCACGAGATAGCTCAGGGTTCGATTGTTTTCAGTTTTGGCATGGATAGTACCAACGAGGATGTGGACTACGTGGTAGAAGTGATGCCGCCTATCGTCGACCGGCTACGACAAATGTCACCACTTTATTCCAAATTTATCAAAACAGGCAAAGGAGGCTAATGATATGCCAGTTTATAGCCAGAAAGTAATGGACCACTTTGTGAACCCGCGCAATGTTGGCGAGATTGAGGACGCCGATGGTATTGGTGAGGAAGGCAATCCGGTGTGTGGCGATATGATGACGTTCTACATCAAGGTCAAGGACAACCGTCTTGAGGATGTCAAGTATAAGACCTTCGGTTGCGGGGCGGCCATTGCTGTTTCCAGCATGGTCAGTGAAATGGCCAAGGGCAAGACACTGGAGGAAGTCATGAAAATCACCCCCAGCCTGGTGGCTGAGGAACTGGAGGGACTACCCAAAAACAAGTTTCACTGCTCCAATCTCGGTGCCCAGGCGTTGCACAAGGCCATCAAAGATTACCAGAGCAAACAGAAGAAAGGTGGAGGGAAGGAGTCATGAGAGAATCACAGGAAAAAGCGAAGGAATGTTGCTGCCCCTATTGCGACCAGGAAACAATCGAAGCCGGTTCATCCTACTGCGGGGCATGTGGGGTAACTATATTTTACTGCCCCAAGTGCCGCAAACCTTTGCCACGGGAGAGCAAGGAATGCCCTCATTGCGGCACCAGGATTAAAAGCTAAGTCTTCTCTTCAAGGAGATTTAAATGGCCGAGAAAGAAAAGCTAACCATGGTGATGTTCAGTGGCGACCTGGATAGAGCCTTAGCCGGATTTATGATTGCCACCACCGCTGCCAGCATGGGGATGGAAGTGACCATCTTCTTCACCTTCTGGGGGCTGAACATTATCAAGAAAAACGAGGGCAGCCTCAAAAGCCAGGGGTGGATGAGGAAGATGCTTAATGTGATGAATCGGGGTGGCTCCAGAAGATTAAAGCTTTCCAAGTTAGATATGCTTGGTCTGGGTACCGGAATGATAAAGAAGATGATGAAGGAGATGAACATGCCATCCCTTGACGAGTTAATTATCATGTCCAATCAGATGGGGGTAAAACTCATCGCCTGCACCACCACCTGTGGCATGATGGGGTTGAGTGAAGACTCCTTCCGCAGCGAGGTGGAAAGCCTGGCCGGCGCCGCCTATTTTCTGGGCGAGGCTACCCAGTCGAAGGTAACCCTCTTTATCTAACCGGAAAGGCAATATTGTTGATAAACCTCAAATCAAGGAGGCGAAAATGAAGGCAGACGAGAGCTTGGACTGTATCGGGCTTTACTGTCCGATGCCGATTGTTAAAACCGCCGAGAAGATTAAGCAGCTAAAGGCAGGGCAAGTCCTCGAGGTGATGGCTGACGATAAGGGGATAATCAAGGACATGTCTGCCTGGTGCCGTGCCACCGGTAATGAGTTTCTCGGCACAGAGCAGAAGGATGGGGAAATCAAGGTCTATGTGAAAAAGAGCCACGAGTGAAGAAGCGGCGCTCTTTACCGTCTGTTTTCTTCCTGGTAAGGACGGCCTACCCGTAGCATGATGTTAGCTTATTTCACCGATGTTTATTAGCCTCACCCCCTTTATCCCCCTCTCCTGAGAAGGAGAGGGGGATTAGAATAAAAGAGGGCTACGCCCTCTTAAACTCCCAATCCAGCAAGGGAAGGGAGACAGGAGGACAGGTTGCGAAACGACCTCTTTTTTCTTAGCCTCTCCCCAGGTTAGATTTATGCCACAGTCAGACCCCGTTGTTGCTATCGTCATACTGCTGACCGCCGCTCTGGTGGGGGGAATGCTCGCCCACCGTCTGAAGCAACCGGTCGTGTTAGGTTATCTCATCATCGGGGTAGCCGTTGGTCCTTATGCCCTCGGTCTGGTGGGTGATGTCGTCCTGGTCAAGGCTGCCGCCACCATGGGCGTTGCCTTACTAATGTTCACGCTGGGGCTAGAGGTCTCGCTGGCTCAGTTACGGCAGGCCGGTAAGGTGGGTCTGTGGGGTGGCATGTTACAGATTCTGGCTACCTTCGCTTTAGGGCTAGCGGTGGGTAGCACCCTATTCCATTGGTCTCTACCTCAGGCGGCGCTCTTCGGTTTAGTTATCTCTCTCAGCAGTACCATGCTCTGTCTCAAGATACTGATGGATAGGGGAGAACTGGACTCAGTACATGGGCGGATTATGATTGCCATCCTGGTTCTCCAGGATATTAGCGTGGCGCTGATGGTGGTGGTGACGCCTCTTCTGGGCGGGGCGATGGAAAATCTACCATTAGCGCTGGCTATGGCGATAATGAAAGCAACCATTTCTGTCGGCATCGCCGTGGTTCTGGGGTTGTGGGTACTCCCCTGGTTAATGGGTACAGTCGGCGGCGTTCGCTCCCGTGAGCTATTTTTATTGACTGTAATGGTACTGTGTCTTGGTGCGGCTCTGGGCACTTTTATCTTCGGGCTTTCGATGGTCTTTGGTGCCTTTCTGGTTGGGCTGGTACTCCACGAATCCAAATTCGGCCATCAGGCTTTGGCCGAGGTCACCCCATTGCGGGATATTTTTGCGACTCTTTTCTTCGTCTCGTTGGGCATGCTCCTTAACCCAAGATTTATCTTCGAAAACTGGCAGTTAACCGCCTTAACCGTGACCGCCGTTATCATCATCAAATTTCTGGTCGTTTTTGGCATTGTTCGCCTCTTTCATTTTGTCCCAAGGATAGCTATTTTGAGCGGCGCCGGTCTTTTCCAAATTGGTGAATTTGGTTTTATCCTGTCTCAGGCCGGGGCGGATACCGGCATTATCTCTGAAGAGTTCTATTCGTTAATTCTGGCCAGTGCCGTCATTACCATGATACTGACGCCGGTCTCAATGGGTTCGGCTTCCTGGCTATATACCAGATTAGCTCGAATCTCCACCAAGAAAGGGCTTGAAACCGAAGAGATTTCGGCTTTGTCGGCATCAAGGTCATCTCAGGACGAGAATCTGGTCGTCATTGCGGGCTTCGGACGGGTGGGGCGAAATATCGCTCAGGGCTTACAGGAAACAGGGACACCTTGTGCTGTCATTGAGATTGATGCCGAGGTTGTTGCTGAGTTAAGACGGAGCGGCATAGACAGTATTTATGGGGATGCCAGCAATAGCCATGTCCTCTTAGGGGCAAACATCAGGAAAGCCAGGGTACTGGTGGTCACCTTTCCTGACCCGCTGGCAGTAGTGGCGACAACCAAGACCGCACTGGGCATCAACCCCAAACTGAAAATTGTGGCACGGGTTCACCGGCTCCGGGAAGCGGAATTACTGAAGAGTCTGGGTGTAGTAGAGCTGGTAAGTCCGGAATACGAAGCCAGTCTTGAGTTCCTGCGGCGGATACTGGCTCTTTCCGGTTTGAAGGAGGCAGAGCAAAGGCAAGCCTTAGCCATGATTGAGCAAGATAAAGAGATTACGGAACTTATCCCCAAGGATGAAGTTTAGTGCCCTGTCTGGTTAATTACTGAACCAATGACTGCTTCAGCATACATTACCATTTACAGACGACCTCATCCCCTTAATCCCCTTCTCCTGAGTAGGAGAAGGGGAAGAGATTTAAGAGAGGGGGCTATGCCCCCTCTCTCTTTTACTTAACGCCCCCTTCCCATCGGGAAGAGGGTCAGGGGGATGGGCATTCGACTGAAGCTTGCCAGTGAGTCAGAGCATTCACCTGTTTTCATGAAGTAGTAATAGCCACACCTGACGTGACACTAGATTGAATCACTCAGTCACTCGTCGGCTAGCTGCTTAAGGTTGAGCATAGGGCGGCTCTTTAACCAGGCGCTCTACTACCTGATACCAGGTAATATCCACCGTCGCCACATTGTTGGAGCCGGGCACCTGAGCATAAAAGGCATGTCCATCGGGTGTTTTGTCACCAATGGTAATCTTTAAGCTATCCTTGTTTTCCAGCGTCAGCGTTATTTCCATGAGTGGTCGGGTTAAGCCAAACTCAGCCAGTTTCTCCTCGGTGGCGTTCTCGGCAATAATCCTTTCCGGTCGAGGCTGGCTGATGAGGACGGGGATGCCTCCCCACCGGTTCTTATCTATCGCTGAGTGCCTGGTGTCATTAAAATACCACGTTATGTTTTCCCCTTCGCCTTCCATGATAAATGTCTGGCTTTTCGCCTCACGGGGAAGCTTGATGGTGACCTGACGGAGCAATTCAACATTAACCGACCACACCGGTATTTTGGGGGCTGGTTTTACCGCCGGCCGGGGCATAATGCGGGTATAGTAGAAATAACCTCCCAGGGCAAGGAGGACAACCAGTAGCATGAGTATACTTTTCAGTCTCAAGTCGCTTTCCCTCGGATGTTGGTCTGACTCATTATGAGAGGGTTTCTTGACCCCTCACCCTTTCCCTCTCCCCTTTACGAAGGGGAGAGGGAAGGATGTTAAAAGAGGGGCTAACGCCCCTCTTAGACGTCCCACAGTGTAGCTCTCCTTACCAGGGATAATATAAAGAGGGGGCGAGGTTTCCAACTCACACTACCTTCGTCGCCACCAGATGACGGCCCCGGTAATCAATACGAGCAGTGGTAACACCCCGATACTGGAGTAGTTGATAAAA
>JAENIS010000031.1 GCA_016844285.1 Dehalococcoidales bacterium | reverse complement strand
ATGGTAATAAAAACTACCAGTCGATTTTAAGACTCGATGCAGTTCTTTCAAGCGATGCTTCATGTAGTCAATATAGGCACTGACATTTTCAAACCTATCTTCGAAATGCCTCTTTTCTTGCTCCTTCCAGAACGCCACGTAATCTCTATTGGAGCTAAAAGGAGGGTCAATATAAATCAGGTCAATACTCTCGGAGGGTATCTCCTTCAATTTCAGGAGACAGTCACCACAGTAGATTACGTTCGTCTCCATCGCAAGCTCTCCTCTTTAATCCTCTTCCACCAGAGCGAGTGTTTAAGAGGGCGGTAGCCCTCTTCTATTCTATTCCCCCTCTCCTTTCCTTGGAAAGGAGGACAAAGGGGGTGAGGTTAAAATCTCCCTAGAAGGGCAGCACCTCTTCACCAGCCATTATATCTTGAGCATTGACTAAAGAACAAGAAGCAGTGGATGCCAAACGTAAGGATGCCTGGTTAACTTGACATCCAAAGTGGCGATGGAGTATTCTTCAAAACATTAGTCTAAAGGAGGAACCATGTGGAACCAGTTTAGAACCGACACATACGAGAGCCTATTCGCGGAAACGATTACGATAGCAGGGTATAAAGGTGACCTGATAAATGCCTACTTCGCGCGACCGGTTGGGCCGGGTCCTTTCCCCGGCATTGTTCTGGTTCATCACCTCCCCGGATGGGACGAGCTTTACCGGGAGATAGCCCGCCGTTTTAGCCAGCATGGCTACGTGGTCATCTGCCCGAACATGTTCTTCAGGTTTGGCCACGGCACGCCGGAAGAAGTGGCCGCCAAGGCACGAGCACAGGGTGGGGTGCCTGATGAGAGTGTCATCGGCGACTGCGAGGCTTCCCTGCGCTACTTGAAGTCGCTCCCCAACAGCAATGGCAAGGTAGGCATCATTGGTAGCTGCTCCGGCGGCCGGCATGCTTATCTGGTAGCGTGCCGCGTGAAAGGTTTCAACGCTACCGTAGATTGCTGGGGTGGCCGGGTGGTCATGTCCAAGGAGGAGCTAACGGCGCAGTGTCCGGTGGCGCCGATTGATTACACCAGGGACTTATCATCCCCTTTGCTGGGACTTTTCGGTAACGAGGACCAGAACCCTTCGCCGGAAATGGTCAACAAGCTGGAGGCGGAGCTTAAGAAGTACGGGAAGGACTATGAGTTCCACCGCTACGACGGTGCCGGACATGGTTTCTGGTACTACGACCGACCAGCCTACCGCCCTCAACAGGCGATGGATGGCTGGCAGAAGGTTTTTACCTTCTTTAGCAAGCACCTCCAGGGCTAAGAATGGGTCGGGGCTTTAGCCATGTAACGTAGAGGTAGTATGGCAGCTTTACAATATATCATCGATAGCATCTGTGCCAACTTCACCGTGGCGTCCATGTACGATGTGGTGAAGTTGCGGCTCAGCCTGGGGCCATGCACGGTGGATGAGATTGCTCATGAGGTCCGCTGCGAAGACCGTACTCTTGACTTTAGCAGCTCAAAGATACTCGCCGAAGCCGCCCTGGAAGCCATGGAGCTACGTGGCGATATCAGGATAGAGGGCGACCACATCTTTCCGAAAGCCTGACTTTCCGGTCTCCCCCAACTGCCAATTTCTGGTACTGCGGTGTCTGCATTCGAGCTTGTCCTGACGAGCTTCGACATCTATTGTCGCGTTAGATAAATAGGTGGCGATTGCTACTTCATGAAAATAGGGGACTGCTCTGACTCACTGGCAAGCTTCAGTCGAATGCCCATCCCCCTGACCCCCTTCTCCTGAGTAGGAGAAGGGGAGCAAGGGGATGAGGTCGTCCGTAAGCGGTAATGTTTGCTGAAACAGTCATTGGTTCATTAATTAACCAGACAGGACATCTAGTAGGTCAATATTACCTCTTGACTTGCTGCCAGACATCGTTCATTGCTTGTACAGGAACGTTTGACATATGGTATGATTCAATACAGTAAGAACTAAGGAGGGAGACCTGTATGAAATACACGCGCTTGTACACCGGCCCTGACGGCTTATCCCATTTCCAGGATGTCGAGATACCGCTTGACGGCGGAAAAAGCGGGCAGCATTTATCGAAACTCATCAAGGCAACTGGTGTAATCTTCCGCGTCACCGGCGCCGATTACGACTATGACTGGCATAATGCGCCCCGCCGGCAGTTCGTCGTCAATCTAGAGGGTTCCGTTGAAATTGTCGCCAGCGATGGCACAACACGTCGCCTCGGACCCGGCGAAATAATGCTGGCGGAGGATACCACCGGCAAGGGACATATCAGCCGCGCGGTGAACAACCAGCCCCGCAACTCTCTGTTCATTGCTCTTGATTAGGAAACTGGCGCACATCTTAAAGCTAGTGTCACGTCAGGTGTGGCGATTGCTACATCATGAAAATAGGGGAATGTGCCGGCTTACTGGCAAGCTTCAGTCGAATGCCCATCCCCCTGACCCGCTTCCTGGTGGGAAGGGGGAGTTAAGTAGAAGAGAGGGGGCTATGCCCAGAGTGAAATCCTTCTGAGTCCCTCCCGTGTCAAGCACGGGACAGGCTCTTTGGCAAAGGGGGAAACTTCTCCCTTTATTAAAGGGGGAGCGAGAGGGCTTTTTTCGTAGGGCGTCTAAGAGGTGTCCTTCCGCGGAAGGACACCTCTTTTTCTATCTCCCCCTCTCCTACGAGAAGAGGGGGATTAAGGGAGTGAGGTCAATAAACAATCTTAAGCAAGAATCAAGAGTTGATTAACCAAATCTTGATATTTCACTTTCACTGACTACATTCAGGTAGTATAATTACCCACAGCGAGCCAGTAAAATATGCCAGAACAATATAGGAGGAACTAAAATGGAAGATAGTTCAGTCTTACATCTTACCGGAAGTGTCATCAAGCCGGCATTAGTGTCCGAGGTCGGCAAGTGGTATGCGGAAACGCACATTCCCATGTTAATGGAGTTTGAACCGCTGAAGGAGGTCAAACTTTGCCAGCGATTATATGACAAGGCCGAGTACCCCACCTATGTCGTCATGTACAAATTTGACCACCCGGGTGCTTTTCAAGCCTACGAATCCAGTCCGGAGCTGGCCGCAGCCCATAAGGATAGGCTGCAACAATGGCCGGGAAATGCATTTGATGTTAAGTGGCGAGTGCAATACGAAGTGATTCGTAGCTGGAAAAGATAATACCCATGCGACGCAGGACGCTCTTAGAGCGATACCAGGGAACAGGTCATCAGACAGCATCGCCAGGATTATCGCAGTTAAATTGGAAGGAGAATTATGATGGCGAGGCTACTATTTCGCTATTTAAGCACTTCCTTCAGCGCCCTCGCCGCCGTATAGACGCAGCCTACCCCGCAGATGTACTGGGCTACCCGTAAAGCCTCAGCGATTTCTTCCCTGGTGGCTCCTGCTTTTATAGCCTCCCGGGTCAGGGACTGTACACCGTCAGTTGCTCCATGCACCGCATCCAGCACCATGGCAATGAGCAGTTTTACTTTCCTGGGCAGGGCGCCATCAGCCAGTGCCAGCTCTCGGGTGCTGTTCACCAGGCTCAGGAGTTTTGGGTCCAGGTCTTCGTAAATTTTCAGGGGATGTTCTGGCATATGATTACCTCCATCTTGAATCTTCTGGATATATTATATACCACAGCGTGATAAAGGTGACATTGTGGAGTTGGGGTGACACGAACGGAACAATTAAAATACTGATGGAAAGGTTTTCTGAAGTGTTTTATCTATCGAACGGGATGGTGGGCGGTACTGGACAATACGCAGAACCGAAATGTTTGAATTGACGTTCAGTATATAATTATTTTCCCCAAATTGCCGTCTGTGACATCCGACGTCACAGTTGCAGCGGGCGAATCGGCATCATAAGCATTCTTCCCCAATATGCCAGCGCCAATGCCACTCAGAAGGAAACCCCATCTCGACCATGGTACTCGTTTTATTAAACTCTGGAAGCGAAAAAGCGGCTGTGGTCACTTTGGTGAGCCCGGATGTTGACAGCCGTCACCATGAGTCCTTAAGATATGAGCAACCGAGATTAGCGATAGCGGCTCACAAAGAAATCTTTAGAAAAGGAGGTCTCAGATGTCCGTATTCGATTTGACCGACAAGGTGGCCATTGTTACTGGTGGTGGTACTGGTATTGGCAAGACTATTGCCCTGCAATTTGCTAAGGCCGGAGCAGATGTGGTGGTAGCCAGTCGCAAACAGGCTAACTTGGATGCGATGGCTGCGGAGATTAGGGGCTTAGGCAGGCGTTCTCTAGCGGTTGCCGCAGACGTTCGTGTACCGGAACAGGTTGAAAGCCTGGTTAAGCAGACAATTGATGAATTTGGCAAAATCGATATAATAGTAAACAATGCCGGAGCTGGTTTCGTGTGTCCCGCAGAGGAAATGACCCCCAATGGATGGGACGCAATCATTAATATTAACCTGAAAGGGGTCTTCCTCTGTAGCCAGGCGGTGGGGAAGGTGATGATTTCCCAGAAAAGTGGTAAAATCATCAGCATTGCCTCAGCGGCTGGAGTAAATGGCGCTGTGGGAAGGGCTCATTACGCAGCGGCCAAAGCGGGAGTCATTAATCTTACCAGGACTCTGGCTATGGAATGGTCAAAGCACAATATTAACGTGAATGCCATTGCCCCAGGTATGATTGAAACTGAGGGTGTCAGGGCTCAGAAAATACTAACCACTGAGAATGTGGAAACCATGCCACATTTGGACCGCCCGGGGCAGCCGGAGGACGTAGCCTACGTGGCTATTTTCCTTGCCTCTGAGGCCTCTAGGCACATAAGCGGAGAGACTATTATGGTCAGAGGTATTCAGCGGTAGTCTAGTAACCAAACAATAGACAATTTGCCCCGTAAGCCTGACCTCGCTGCAAAGCGGACTGTCGGTGCATGGAAGTTGCAATTCGTGCTGCAATCGTTTCAGTCCGTTATCATCGAAAGGCATTTGAACTATCACCGAATAAACCTGTAGAGCTCGTAGAGCAAAGTAAAACATTCATACCATGTACAATTCTTATTCTTTTGATGCCCCTACTGCGTCACCTTCATGGGATTGAGATTTTGGTCGCAGATTAATTTCCAGCTCAGCGTCGAGTGCATTTGCAACTTTCTTAACAGTGGATAAAGATGGGAGCGAACCGCCGCTCTCCAACCTGGCGATGCTCTCTTGTTTGGTATTCAGCAGCTTTGCCAGTTGCTCCTGGGTCAGTCCCTTTGCCAGCCGTAGGCGAATCAAGGCAGACGCCAGCTTATATTCAAGCTCAAGCTCTTCAAATTCTGTCCTGAATTCAGGATTTTCTAAAAGTCTCTTCTTGTGTTCTTTCCAATTCATATCTCTACCTCCTCCTGAACAAATAGTCATCTCGCCTACTTTCCGCTATCTCCATATCTCCTCTTGGCACTGGCCCCGTCTTCTTAGTAAGTCCGTGCAGAAGAACAAAGGTCTGTCCAGTATACAAGAAGTAGATTATGCGATACCGGCTCCTGCCATGTCTGACTCTCAACTCCCAGAGTTGTTTCTCAAGATGCCTGGCATATGGCATACCAAGGCTAATGCCAAATTCCTCAAGCAAGTCGAGCGTTCTGGCTACTCTGGCTTTTGACTTGGCATCCAGAGAGTCAATGAACTCTTCAACTGGAGACCGGTCAATTGCCGATTCATAGTACTCAATATGCCATGCCACACTAGTAGTATAACAATATTGTTATAAGATTTCAATTGCAATTCGGGTTATGATAACTCTCGACATCGATAACTCGGAGCAAGTCCGCTATTAAATGGAAAACCAATTTAGCTTAACGATTGTAGCGCGGAACGTAAACTCTTATAGCACGAAAATAGCACAAAGTGTATGGTGGGTGGTACTGGATTTGAACCAGTGACCTCTTGCGTGTGAATTATGATTGAGGCCTGTTTTCTATTGTCTTTGAAGCTAATTTGTTGTGACGAGCAAACTATCAGAAAGTGCAATCTTATCCGTCTTTCATAGGCGAAAGGAAATTTACCCAACAAAAGATACTTTGGCTCTCATACTAAGGGTAGGCCTACCTCGGTTTAGCAGCGTACTTCCCGGTCAGTTGAGGTGTCGTCCCCTCTAGCTGTTTCTGCTGGCGTTCCAGCCGAGTTTCCCTCGCCCATGTACGCTTCAGGTCGTCCTTAACCTGGAAGTGGAGTCGACCCAATCCGTTTGTTTCTATCTCTATCCGGTCTCCGTCCTGCAATGGATTCAAGCCGCGGTGATTCGTGCCGGTGGCGATGATATCACCAGGCTCTAAGGCATGAATGGAAGTAATCCACTCGATACACTCTGGAATCTTATTGGCCATATCTCCGGTGTTAAAATCCTGCATCGGAACACCATTATTCCAAAGCCGAACCTGGAGATTGTGTGGGTCGGGAACCTCGTCAGCGGTTACCAGATACGGACCTATGGGGGCGAAAGTGTCACGGGATTTCATCTGGTAGAAAACATTACCAGGTGCAGGCAGGCCGCGGGCAGACCCATCGATGAAGTTCAGGTAGCCAAAGACGTAATCCATCGCGTTTCTAGCATTGACATTGGATGCCCTCTTGCCGATGACTACAGCCAGCTCTGCTTCTCCCTCGAATATGGTGGCGGGAACATCTGGAAGGACCATAATGTCACCATCGCCAATAATCGCACCGGGCGACTTTTGGAAGGCATTGAGTGGTGCCGGCGTTGAACGGGTCCCATCCTCCATGTAGTTAACAGCCATACAAACGATGTTCGTGGGTTTCGGCAGCGGAGCTCTTACCCTTACCTGGCTAACCGGCACGCCTTGCCCACGTTCGGATATCCGCTGGAGTGAGCCCCTGTATTCGCCAAAGTGCTCAATTAGCCCGTTGATGAGGTTGTGCGGCCCGCTATGCGGGATACCTTTAACGACAGTAGACACATCAACCACGGTTTCTCCCCTGAGAATCCCCAACTTGAAGTCATCAAAGAAGACTATTTTCATGTTTCCTCCTGAATAGAATCTACAATAGCCTGCTTCCGCATGCCCCGTTTCATGCCATAATAATACAGTTATCGAGAGAACACAAGCGGGCTCAATCTTACCGGAAGCTTCTCGCCAAGTGCAGACTGTTGTGGTGCCTGGGTTATAAACATATAAACACACAGACTATATTACCGGCGATATCACATCTATCATTTTGCGCGTGACGCGTGCTGGTGGTAAGATTGAGAATCACTATGAGCTGTTGTCTCTTGTACCACTTCTTGAGTTCAACAGGACAAGGCTCGTTTTCATCGGAAGAGGAGCGGCCACGCAATGGATTCCAATCAGAAGCGTTCGAAGGTTTTTTATGGCTGGTATGTTGTTGGAGCTTGCGTACTCATCACACTCTATGCGGGTGGGATTGTTCAATTCGGATTCACCGCTATTTTCAAACCCATCGCCGAGGAATTCGGCTGGAGCTATGCCCAAATTTCGCTGGCTGGTTCGCTACGCGGTTTTGAGATGGGGATACTTGCTCCTCTTATGGGAATTCTTGTTGACCGATGGGGACCGCGAAGATTGATTTTTGCAGGCAGTATTATCGTCTTCCTGGGTTTTCTGCTCTTGAGCCGCGTTTCCTCTCTCGCCATGTTTTACGGAGCTTTTGCTTTGATTGCCGTAGGTTATAGCACCTATACCGATGCCGTGGTCATGACAGTGGTGGCTAACTGGTTTAGGAGAAAGACAGGCACCGCAATAGGTATTGTGGCCAGTGGATTTGCTCTCGGCGGACTCCTTGTTCCTTTAGTCACCAAATTGATTGATGTTTTGCAGTGGCGAGTAGCGATGCTTATCGCTGGTCTGAGTATTCTGTTGGTCGTCTTACCATTATCGCTTCTAGTTCGACACAAGCCCGAACATTATGGCTATCAACCAGATGGTGCGGTTAGCAACTCCGTGGGAACGAGCAAGGTTCAGATATTACCACCACGCACAGAAGTCAACATTCCGGTCAAACAAGCGATAAGAAGCAGGGTATTCTGGCATGTGGCAGTGGCAGCAATGTGTCACGCATTCGTGATAAGTGCCGTCGTCATGCATATCATGCCCTATCTCAGTAGTCTTGGCATCGGGAGGTCTATCTCCAGTCTGATAGCTCTTGCTGTTCCACTGGTAAGCATCTGTGGTCGTCTCGGTAGCGGTTGGTTAAGCGATAGACTGGGCAAGAGATATGTCTTCGCCGCTTCCTATGCTTTGATAACCGTGGGTCTGTTTCTTTTAGGATATGTCACTACCGGAACGATATGGCTGACTGTACCTTTCATTATTGCTTTTAGTCTTGGATGGGGAGGTAGTGTTACGACCAGGATATCCCTGCTAAGTGAGTATTTTGGCAGGCTCAGGTTTGGCACGATTCTAGGCATTACGTCCGGCATAATGATGGTAGGGAATATCGCCGGTGCTCCTCTGGCCGGGTGGGTATTTGACACTTGGGGTAGTTATCGAGGTGCGTGGCTGGGCTACGGTGCTCTTACTACTGTGGGTATGGTTCTAGTGCTTACTATCCCTTATCCCAGCAGTGCTATTCGAACCTCAGATTAACCAGGAACCAAACGGACAACAAGATGACGTTTTGTTACCTTCGAACTTCTCCCACCTTCGTTTCCTCCCTCTCGACATTGCCAATAATTCCGTCCTCAGCAGGCTTGTCTCCATCATATTTGATTACTTAATCAGGGTAGATAACTAGAAAAGACGGGTTCTGTTGCGGGTTGATACGCTGGAATGCAAGTATTAGCGTGGTTGTATTCTGCGTTACGTTTACACGAAATATCCAACTCAGAGATGTGCATTATTCTCATTAACCTGCGGTCTCTCAGCATGGTGAAAAGAAGAACATCACTTTAGTCATCGTTTTGCATTGGTGACCCAAGCTGGTAATGAAAACCTAATGAGGCCGAAATGGGGGTAGCAAAGCGACTAAGATTGTTGGTGGCATTGGTGATACTACTCACGTTCTCCGGCTGTGCCCGAGCGGCACCCGCGCCAGTTTCCAAGCCCGCGCTCGGTTCTGCCCCAGTCCCAGTACCTCGTCGCTTGCGAATGTTTACACACGTTACTTAACGCCTCTTGGGCATGTGAAACGGGGTCAGCTCGACCTACGCAGAGAGATGTCAGTGAGAACCAAGCACCCTGAGCCGAGCTACAATTCGCCAATGGCTTTTATCCCGCTGGTTCACCTATCAATGAATGACAGAACTGCGTACGATGACTGTACGAATGTACTGCCCGGACGATGGGATGTACTCTTATTCTCCATATAAACTACCCGGCAAAATAAGTATCATGGCGGATGACACCATGGAGTGAAAAGACTACACTCCAGATTGGTGGAGAAGGCTCTCTGGAAAGAGGCAGGTCGAATATCTGAGAATACGCTAAGGAGGACAATGTGAAGATTGCACGAGAAATCAGATTAGCGGTCATGTTGGCACTGGTGGGAATGCTGTCTCTGGCTGGTTGTGCTAAGGCTCCTCCGTCACCGGCACCAACCCCGGCACCAATACCCACCCCGGCGCCGACGCCAGCACCAACGCCAAAACCCACCCCCACCCCGGCGCCGACGCCAACCGGACCCTACGGGGAGCTAAGGATTGCGGTGTCTACCCTCGGCTCGCAAAGGTTCGACCCGATAAAATCCGATTTCACCGGTCTGGGCATGAATTGCTTTCCAATGATGGACCCGATACTCTGGCAGGTGGGGGTAGAGCAGAAACCTTGGGTCGCCGAGAAGTGGGCGGTGGCCAACGACGGTTTAACCTGGACTTTCAACATCAGAAAGGGAATCAAGTTCCATAACGGCGCCGACCTCACTGCGGCTGATGTCAAGTCCAGCATTGAGCGGTTCTTGGGTCCGGACTCCCTGCAACCGGGAGTAATCTTGGGTAATATCCAGCGTGTCGAGCAGGTGGACGACTACACTATCCGCCTCTACACCAAGTCGGTACAGCCTTTCCTGCCATACAATCTGGCCACCCGTAATCCGGTAGTCACCCCCAAGAGCTATATGGAACAGCACGGTAGCGACTACTTCGAGCGCCACCCGGTGGGCAGTGGCCCCTACCGCTTTGTCAGCGCCACCCTTGGTGACGTCTCGCAGTTTGAAGCGCTGGATACAAACTGGAAACGGCCGGCGGTCTTCAAGAAACTCAGTGTCATACGGGTATCCGAGGAGACGACCAAAGCCGCCATGCTGCGGACGGCGGCAGTAGACATCACCGACGTCGGCCTTGAAACCGCCGAGTCTCTGGAGGCACTCGGCTTCAAGGCATACCCTTATTCCATGCAGGAAGGCTCGCTCATCTTTTTTGCGGGTTATGAACCGAGGGCTAAGGGCATGCCGACACAAGACGTCAGGGTGCGCAAGGCACTCTCCATCGCCATTAACCGGAAGGCAATCATGGACAACCTCTATAAGGGCCGGGCGGAACCTCCTTTGACATGTACACTTTTTTCGTCATACGCGGATTTCGATGTGGCCTACACGCAGGACCTCGTCGCCAAGGCCAACCCCTACGACCCGGTAGAGGCAAAGCGACTCTTGAAGGAGGCCGGCTATCCCGACGGCTTCAAAATCAAGTTCTATTCCTGCCAGCCTGCCGGACGAGGCTTTCTCCCCCAGTGGGCGGAGATTATCGCTACCTACTGGCGAGACATCGGCGTCATTGCCGAGCTGAATCCCACTGAGCTTGGTACATATACGGCGTGGCGCCGGCACCCGGTTAACACCGCCCTTGTGGGTAATGCCCTGTGCTATGGTAATCCGGAGTATGCGGGCAACAGTGCCGCCTCGGAGCTGGCGAACTGGACCAGTGACGCCGGTAACACGAGGCTGCTTGATGCGGCGCCCTTCGGGCTAGAGCTGGATAAAATAATATTCGCGGCGCAGTCGGAGATGGACGCTGGCAAGAGAAAGGAACTTACTGCCCAGGCAATAAAAATAGTTATTGATAGCTATACCCGCTGCCAGATTGCACGGCTTCCAATGATGCTTGTTACTGTACCCGGGGTAAACGTCGACGATTGGTTCCCGCCTTCAAATCCTTACCCCGGTACCTACGCCGACCGCACCAAACACGCGAAGTAACAGCAGGTGAAGAAAGATAGGGAAAACCAGACGTCACCGGATGAGTTAAGCTAAATGTCGCTCATCTAACAACAGGGGGCGCCGGCTTTATCCAGCCTGCTTGGGTAACATAGGATGCCCGGTACGACATCGCCTATTGGCAGGACTATTGTGCCAAGGCTTATCGCTATGACCCCGAGGAAGCGAAGCGGCTGCTCAAAGAGGCGGGTTATCCTCAGGGCTTCGCGATGAAGTTACTCACTGGCGAAAGGAACCGGTCTCCGCATATCCCCAAGATGATGGAGGTCATACAGGGCTACTGGCTAAGGATTGGAGTAAAAGCTGACCTGGTGCCAGTGGAGTTGACACTGTTTTACCGGGGCATCAATGCCCTTTATGAACCGATGATTGGCCAGGCAGCGCCCTGGGGGACTCAGGCTTCACCGATAACGCCGGCACGCCTACGAACCGGGTTCCATTCCACCGGCGGCATGGCCCTGCTGGGCAAGGCACGTCCTGACATCGACAAGCTTCTCGATGAGGCGCGAAGCGAGATGAATGAAGCGAAGAGAAGACAGATGACAGCACGGGTGATAAAGGAAACTGTAGAAACCTACACGTCTAATCCTTTGACTAGTTTACCCGAATTGGATGCGGTGGGACCACGAGTGGACTTCGACATCCCACCAGAGATATTTGGCTTCATCAGTCCCCTTCTTGATAGGGCTAAACACAAGCAACCATAACAAACGGCGCAAAGTGAAAGACCAGATTGGCTGCGTCAATTAGCATGGGGACTATGACCTAATCTGTGCTTCTGGTATAATACTGAAGCCAGTCTGGCTGGTGGCAAATAACCAAGCACAAGTGATAAATGGAAAGAGGAGGATTACTGATGGAATGGGGAATGGCCAACCGTATGGCCCAGCTTATCCGCGAAGATGGTCACGCTTTATTTTTACCGATAGACCATGGTTATTTTCAAGGCCCCACCCGAAAACTGGAGGAGCCGCGGAAGACTCTTGAGCCGCTCTTGCCCTATTGCGATGGCGTCTTCATTACCCGGGGTGTGCTGCGCTCTTGTGTCGCCCCGGATAACGCCAAGCCGGTTATTCTGCGGGTGTCCGGAGGTGCCACTATGGTTGGGAAAGACCTGGCTAACGAAGGCATTATTACCTCGATGGAGGAAGCCATCCGCCTTAATGTCTCCGCCGTCGGCATTTCCGTCTTTGTTGGTACTGACTACGAGAGGGAGTCGTTATTGAATCTGACCAAGCTGGTTGATGAGGGTGAGAGGTATGGTATACCGGTCATGGCTGTTACCGCAGTGGGACGGGAGCTGGAAAAGCGGGATGCCCGCTATCTGGCTCTCGCCAGCCGTGTCGCCGCTGAGCTGGGGGCGCGGGTGGTTAAAACCTACTGGTGCGAAGACTTCGAGCGGGTGACGCGAGGCTGTCCGGTGCCCGTGGTGATGGCCGGTGGGCCTCAGACCAAGACCGAGCTTGAGGTGTTTAACTTTGTTCATGATGGTATGCAGAAGGGTGCCATTGGCGTCAACCTGGGACGGAACATCTGGCAGAACGACTACCCGGTGGCGATGATTCAGGCAATACGAGCCATCATTCATAGCAATGCTACCCCCAAAGAGGCGCAGGACATATACGATTCTTTGAAGAGTTGCTAACCTTAAGTCCGTTGCTGGGAGATGAAGTTCGATGCGTGTTGCTCGGTGGTATAACAACCGTGACGTGCGGGTAGAGGCGATGCCTGTCCCCAAAATCGATGCTGGCGAGCTGCTGGTGCGGGTAGAAGCCAGTGGCATCTGTGGCAGCGATGTCATGGAGTGGTATCGCCTTGACCGGGCACCCCTGGTGCTGGGGCATGAGATTGGCGGGCAGATTGTGGCGGTGGGGGAAGGGGTGACCGGCCATAAAGAGGGCGAGCGGGTTACCGCCGCTCATCATGTGCCCTGTAATACCTGTCACTACTGCCTGAGCGGGCATCATACTGCCTGTGATACCCTGCGGCGGACCAACTTCGACCCCGGCGGTCTGGCGGAGTATATCCGCTTGCCCGCCATCAATGTTGACCGTGGCGTCTTCCGCTTGCCCGACGACGTATCCTATGAAGATGCCACTTTTGTGGAACCGTTAGCCTGCGTCCTGCGTGGCCAACGAATGGCGCAGATGTCACCGGGCAAGAGTGTCCTGGTCATCGGCAGTGGTATCACCGGGTTGCTCCATGTGCAGCTTGCCCGCACCCTGGGGGCAGGCCAGGTGGTTGCCACCGATGTCAGCGAATACAGGCTGGAGGCAGCGAAACGGTTCGGGGCTAACTTTACCTTCCATGCCCAGGAAGACCTGCCGGCTCGCTTGCGAGAGGTCAATGATGGTCGCCTGGCTGACCTGGTGATAGTTTGTACCGGGGCGGCATCGGCTCAAACACAGGCCTTAAAATCGGTGGAGCGCGGTGGGACGGTTCTTTTCTTCGCCCCAACGAATCCCGGAGTCACTGTGCCGATTTCAATAAATGAGTTTTTCTTTCGTAATGATATTACGCTCACCACCACTTATGCCGGCAGCCCGGCGGACTACCAGGTGGCACTGGAGATGATTAGTGCCGGCACTATCCGTGTGCGTGAGATGATTACCCATCGTCTGGGTCTGGCCGAGGTAGGCTTGGGTTTCCAGCTTGTCGCTACTGCCCAGGATTCCATCAAGGTGATTATTGCACCGCAGCAGTAGTTATATTTAGTAACCTATCTCCCTAACCCCCTTCCCTTCGTAAGGGAAGGGGAAGAAAATATTAGAGTGAGTTCATCCATGTCACCCTGAGCGTAGCGAAGGGTCTCGGGGTGGCGGGTACTGTTGTTTCACCACCAACCCCACGCCTGGATTCTTCGTTGCTTCGCTCCTCAGAATGACATTTGATACAAGACCCTCACAGGAGACGGGGATTCAGGGGGGTGAGGTTGCTAAACAATTTGACAATACTAGCTAAACAAGGGGGATTCGTCATTGGCCAGGTGGCGGCTTGATAGCTTGCTCGTGGAGAAAGGGCTGGCGGAGAGCCAGGCTCAGGCCCAGGCTCTAATCATGGCCGGTGAGGTAATGGTCGACGGCAGGGCCATTATCAAAGCAGGGACACCGGTCTCCGAAGAAGCAGTCATTACTATCGTTGCGGCACCCCCCTTTGTCAGCCGTGGCGGCCTCAAGCTAGATTATGCTCTCGACCGGTTCGGGATTGATGTCTCGGCCAGGGTGGTCGCCGATATCGGGGCCTCAACCGGTGGCTTTACCGATTGCCTGCTCAAGCGGGGGGCCAGCCGGGTGTATGCCATTGATGTCGGCTATGGTCAGCTTGATTACCGTCTCAGGCAAGATGCCAGGGTAGTGGTCATGGAGAGGGTTAACGCCCGTTACCCGGTGACGCTGCCCGAGAAGGTAGACCTGGCGACAATAGACGTGTCCTTTATCTCCGTCACCAGGATAATACCAGCCGTAGCTCAGTTGCTAAAAGAGGATGGTTATCTGGTGGTGCTCATCAAGCCCCAGTTTGAGGCAAGGCGAGCGGAGGTGGAGAAGGGAGGAGTAATCAAGTCGTCCCAGTTGCATGCCCGAATCCTGGGGAGATTTGTTGCCTGGATGCTAGAGCACAACTTCCGTCTGGGCGGGTTAACCGCATCACCAATCCTCGGCGCTGCCGGGAACCGGGAGTTCCTGGTGCTGGTAAAGTTGACATAATGATAATAAGAATAACTACTTCGCCCCCGCAGGTAGAGACTCTCCCTTTCTGAAAGGGAGAGTGAGAGGGATTTGGGGATGGGAAATCCCCTTTAATCCCTCCCGTGTCAAGCACGGGACAGGCTCTTTCCCAAAGGGGGAGACGTTTTGAATAAGACTATTTTACCTACTTCACTAAAGAGCTATTTTGAGAGCAAGACACATAGCCGATTAGCTTATAGGCCAGCCTGGCGGCCAGGAAGGAACAGGCGGCGGTCCCCTCGGTGGGACATAGCTCCATCAGGTCGAAGCCGACGATTCTTTTTTCCCGGGCTACCCTCTCCAGAATGGCGAGAACTTGTTGCCAGCTAAGACCACCCGGCTCCGGGGCGGTTACTGCCGGCATGATGGAGGGGTCGAAGACGTCCATGTCCAGGGTGATATACACTTCGGAGCCTCATCCAGGGTTAACCCCCGGGCATAAAATGGCTTGATGCCTCTTTCTTTGAGGAACCCATCCTCCTCCAGGCTCAGGCTGCGAATGCCCAGCGGCACAATGGGGCATAGCTCGATAATGCGGCGCATCACGGAAGCGTAGCTATATTTCGTGCCTAAATATTGGTCACGGAGGTCACCATGAGCATCCAGCTGTAAGACCGAAAGACGCGGGAATTTCGCGACAAGTGCTCTGACGATGCCTAAAGTAAGCGAATGCTCCCCACCCAGTGTGACGATGAATTTATCCTTGTCCAGCAATTCGGTTGCTATCTGATAAACCCGTTCTATCATCGGCTCCACACCGCTCATGACTGGTTCCACCTCAGGCAGGGTGCAGATGCCTATCTGGGAGATGTCACGGCCCAGCTCAAAGTCGTAAAGCTCCAGATTTTGTGAAGCGTCAATAATGGCTTGCGGGCCTCTTCTGGAGCCAATCTGCCATTCGGTGGTGCCATCATAAGGAATAGGTAGCACCACCACCGGGGAGGTTGCAAAAGCAGAATACTCTGGCAGCAGGCCACCAAAGTTACGTTCGGGATAAAATAGCTGCGTCTTTTCCATCCGGTATCCTGTCTGGTTAATTATTAACCCAATGATTGCTTCAGCAAAACTTACTAATTACGGACGACCTTATCCCCTTAATCCCACCGTCATTCCAGCGCAGGCTGGAATCCAGGGATAGGGTGGTATCTGGATTCTGACCTTCGCCAGAATGACATGCTTCTATTTGAGTAGCGTCACCCATGTCCTGAGTCCATTTTATAATGAGACTATCACTAACTTCCCTTTCAGGGAGAACCCTTCAGGATGAACCCTTCCCGGTGGGAAGGAGGTCAGGTCTTATTTCGCCACTAATCGGGCCAGAACACCGCCAGAGCAATGGCACAACCAAGCTTGACGACTTTATGCTCGCTGGAGATAACCCGTATCTCGCCCAGCTTCCTTTGCCGGGCAGCGAACAACTCCTCCACCATTTCTCTGGCTTTAGCCTCGCCAAGGGCAGTATCTCCACTGACGGTATGCTCGACAATCACCCCGCTTTCCGCTGGATTCTGCGGAAGGCCGATGGCAATGGTGGCCGTTATCACCTCTCCCGGGCGGTGACTGATGATGAACTGGAAAGCGGCCGGCAAAAGCAATCCTGCGACGAATTGCGGCATGGCGACAAACTCGACACCACGGGGTAATATGCTGCTAACCTGGATAAGGTTGGCTTCCCCGACACCGGCGGCAAGCAGTGCTTTGTCAAAGGTACTAAGCTCGGTTTCTCCTTCTGCGTGCCCGGAAACGAGAGATACTTTTTTAGGAATTTGCCACATCTTACTACTTACACCTCAATCCATGATTCTATGGGACACACTCTGGTAATAACAAGAAGTCGGGCGTATTTTTAGGGTTCCATTCGGTTTTGGTTGCGGTAGTGAAATAGTTGTCATTGCAAGGGGTCGTTAGACCCCCTGGCAATCTCTGCCCAAAACATTCCGAGATTGCTTCGCTTCCCCTTCGCTATGCTCAGGGCTTCGGCTCACCGCAATGACAGACCAACCAAATGCCAACAGAACCCTTTTTAGCGGCGCCCTCCTTCTTGAGATTATGGCTGTCGACTAGCCCTGCTTCTTCCTCTCGGCTTCGTATTTTTCCAGAGCTTCTTTGACCTCAGGCATAAATAACCCCTGCGGAAATCTGAAGTCGGTGCCCTTTTCCTGAGCCATCTTCCGCAGTGCCCGGTAGTCATCGCCGAATTTACCATCCCGCCACTCAAGTGCTCCCGCCAACCCCCTTTCCTTGACTATCCGGCCCCACTCTTTCACGGAGTCAAAGGTGTGAGAGTAGTCATGAAGCTGGCCAATCATCTCCGTCGCCACTCTCATCCCCATTATCTCCATGCTCTTATTGCAGGCCAGCTTATTCAGGAATAAGAGTTCAGCGGGAATCATCGCCAGCCTCTTGGCTACCAGTGTCACTGTTTCCGCAAGCTTGTCCGCCGGGACGGATATGGTGGCCAGGCCAATATCGGCGGCCTCCTTGCCGGTTATCGGGCTGCCGGACAAGGATAGATACTTGCCTTTCTTCATGCCACAGAACCAGGGCCAGTAGAAAGTATCGGCGACCGACATCGTCCGTAATGGCGGATAGCCAAAGACGGCATCGTCAGCGATGATGGTGATGTCGCACATCGTCACCAGTTCGCTGGCTCCAGCCAGGGCATAACCATGTACCTGAGAGATAACCGGCTTTTGCAGGTTCCAGATAGTGAACCACACATCATGGTGATAGTACTTGATGTGGTCCTCATGGATTACCATGTCGGGTAGTCCCTCCTGGTAGTCATAATAGGCATCAAGGTCGTAGCCAGCGCCAAAGGTACGGCCGGCGCCTTTTAAGATTACCACCTTGATATCGGCATCGCGCTCCGCTGAAATGAGGGCATGCCGGATGTCCATCAGCATGTCGTAGCTCAGGGCGTTCATCCGCTCCGGTTGATTGAGCGTGATTCTCACCAGCCTCTTATCATCCGGGTCTTTCTCATAGAGGATATACTGATAGGGGGTTCGGTCAGCCATATCGGGCGGCATTCTTACCATGGCAATATCTCCTTTACTCTATTTATTCCGCAAACAGACCCGGTGCCTTTTGCGGGAAGATGGGCGGCATTAAGCTTGAACAATTGGTCACTTGCCTCCAGTCTGACTGGTATTCTAGCAAAGGGGGCTGGAGAAAGCAACCGATGCTGGCTGGGCTTCCCGAGAAACGAAGAAAATCCCCCTTGTAATCCCCCTTTGCAAAGGGGGATTACAAGGGGGATTTTAGAGGCAATTTCATTAGTTTCGCAGATGCCTCCTTGGTGCGTAACGTTGACTTTTGCTAATGGAGGAAGTAAACTTTTAGTGTTGGAGAACTGTGAGGATAGACCGTGACAACTGATGCCTTAAAAGTGGAGGCTGGTCCCGACCTAAGACCCCGGGTTAAGGAATACCTCGAGAGGCAAGGCTATCAAGTAAGCCTGGGGGTCAAGCTTAGCGGGAAATCGGGTATCGAGCATACCTTTGACATGCTGGCGAAAAGAGACGATAGTTTCTCCAGCTACACGATGGCTATCGATTTCATCCCCGGTAGTAACAAGGTGAAAGAAGCGAACGCCATTTTCAACCTGGCGAACAAGACCTTCGACGCCGGTATTCACGACAAGGTTGTCATTGCTGTCCCCGGACTCACGATGGAGGCGATGGAGCTAGCCGAAAAGCAGCGTATCAAGCTCATCTGTGCCGACCGAATCGGGGCGTTGCTGGAAGCTAAAGTCAAGGGAAGACAGCCTAATGCTCCTTTCCGCTTTGAAACGAAATCCCAGCTAGCCGAGTCTCTAACCAGTTTGGGTTACGTGGTGGAAGAAGGAGCCAAGGTTCAGGGACGTTCCGGAACAGACTATACCTTCGACATCACTGCCTATGATTTTACCGGCCATAGCTGGGGGATAGATTTTTTAAGCGGAGAGAAGGCAATCACTCTGGAGCAGGTATCCGTCTTTGATACTAAGGCCTACGATGTCGGTATCGATGACAAAGTTATCGTGGTGTCACCCGGTCTTAGCCCGGAAGCTCAACGATTTGTTCAACTCCAGCGGATAAAAGTCCTTGCGTTGGGCACGAAACCGGCCAATGAGCCAGTAGCCACCAAAAAGGAACCAGCACCGGTAGCAGAGCCGACGGTAAAGACGGAACCCATAACGGAGAAGGCCCGTGCCAAACAGCTCAGACAAATGGTGCAGCCTGAAGCCTTAAAACTGATACCCGAGGTCATGGCCCGAAGATATAGTGTCATACCGCTCAGCATTACTCAGAATACGCTGCAAGTAGCCATGTCCAACCCGGCGGACATCTTTGCCATGGAGGCTCTAGCCGCCAAGACCAAGATGAGAATCAGGCCGGTTACGTCCAGTGCCAAAGAGGTCAGGGAAGCGATTGACTTTAACTATAAAGCCTACGGCGAAATCGAGAAGCGCATCTCTCTCATCTCTACTACCACCGATATTACCGATGATAAGCTGGCCGTTAGCGCCGCCACTGACGCTCCCCTGGCTCAGGCTCTTGACCTTATTATTGAGGAGGGGGCTAAAGCCCGCGCTTCGGATATTCATATTGAGCCTGAAGAGGACCGGCTGAGGATACGTTACCGCATTGACAGCATTCTCCATGATATGATGTCTTTGCCCATCAACGTCCATCGGGCGCTCATTTCCCGGCTAAAAATCCTGGCGGATATGAACATCGCTGACCATCTTCGTCCTCTGGATGGTCAATTCTCCACTTCAACCAAAGGAAGACAGATTGATATACGCGTGGCGACTGTGCCCACTGTTTATGGTGAGATGGCCGTGCTGCGCCTTCTCGATAAGTCAATGGCGGTCCGTAGCTTAGCTGAGATTGGTTTTTTACCCGATATCCTGAAAAAGTATGAAGCCCTGCTCAAGACTCCCTACGGGATGATTCTGGTCAGTGGTCCCACCGGCTCCGGCAAGACAACAACACTATACGCTTCCATCAACTCTCTCGATACCCTGCAATCTAACGTGATTACCATTGAAGACCCGGCCGAGTACCGCTTCAAGGACATTAACCAGATTCAGGTGAATGCTCAGGCCGGCCTTACTTTTGCCGCTGGTTTAAGGTCCATCCTTCGTCTTGACCCCAACGTCATCCTGGTCGGTGAGATACGTGATGGTGAGACGGCTAGCATCGCCGCTCAGGCCGCTCTAACCGGGCATCTGGTGCTGTCTTCGGTGCATGCTAACGATGCCGCGACGACGCTTTCCCGGCTGATCGACCTCGGTCTGGAGTCTTTCCTGGTCGCCTCTGCCGTGATTGGCGTGGTCGCTCAGAGAATGGTACGCCGTATCTGCCCTGATTGTAGCCGTTCCATGGATGCCCCTGCTGGGGAGCGCGTCGCTTATGAGAAGGTGATGGGTGAGCAGAGAACCCAGTTCCTCTATGGCACTGGTTGTGAGACCTGCTCCAATACCGGTTATCGGGGCCGGATGGGCATCTTTGAGATTCTGACCATGAGTGATCCCATCAGGGGAATGTTGCTCAACCGTACCAGCAGCAGCGAAATACGAGCCCAGGCAATCAAAGAGGGGATGATACCCTTGATGAAAGACGGTATGTCCAAGGTAAAAGCCGGTATCACCACGCCAGCCGAAGTGCTGCGCACCGCTTACTCTGCCGACTAGCCACCTACGGGGTACGATGAATTACGAATACGTCGCCTACAACCGGGATAGAAAACTGATTAAGGGTAAGCTCTCTGCCTCCAGTGAAGACGCCGCCGGTAGTATGCTCAGCAGTAACGGCTACCAGTTAGTCAGCCTTAAAGCAGTGGTACCCCTTTTCAGTCTGGGTAAGTACTTCGTGAGCGCCCCTACCGTGAAACTGAAGGAAGTCATCATGTTTTCCCGCCAGCTGGCTTTGCTCCTCAGCTCCGGCATCGATGTTGTCACCGCCCTGGAATTGCTCAAGGACCAGCTCACTAATCCCACCCTCAGAAATGTCATTGCCGAGATAGTAGCTGACATCCGTGGCGGCATATCCCTATCGCAGGCGATGGCCAAGCACCCCAAAATTTTCCCTTCGATGTACTGGCGGGCAATGGGTGCTGGTGAGCAAGCCGGTAGTATGGAACAGGTGCTGAGGCAAATGGCCGAGTATCTGGAGAGGACCGCCGCTACCATAAAGAAGGTAAAAGGGGCGCTCACCTACCCCATTGTCGTCTCCGTGGTCGCGGTGGTTGTAGTCGGCCTGATGATAACAGTGGTTCTACCCACTTTCACCACCCTTTACACGCAAATGGGGGCAAAAATGCCGGCAGCGGCCCAGGCGCTTCTTGACTTTGGTGACTGGTTCAAGAAGAACATCCTCTATGTAATACTGCTGGTGGTGGCGGGTGTTGTTGCCGGCATGGCCTACATCAAGACACCGAAGGGACAGTTCCGCTATGAGAGTCTATTACTTCGTGCCCCCATCATTGGGCGTATTATCATACTGGTCGAGCTTTCCCGCGCCTGCCGCACGATAGCGCTGTTGTTCCGGGTGGGCTTGCCCTTGCCTGAAATCATGACCATGGTTGCCCAGGGTAGTAGCAACAAGGCAATGCTTAAGGCTCTCAGCGAGGTGCATGAGGAACTGATACGGGGCGAAGGTCTGTCCAAGCCGATGGCCAATAGGGCGGGGTTCTTCTTACCCCTGATGGTGCAAATGGTGTCCGTTGGTGAGGAAACCGGCCACCTTGACAGCACACTAAGCACCGTGGCGGAGAGCTTTGATGTCGAGGCTAATGACCGGATTGACGCCGCCGTCGGCCTGATTACACCGGCGATAACGGTGGTGATTGGCGCGGTAGTGGCTGGTATTGCCGTCGTCATGATGTCCGCCATGTACTCTATCTATAGCCAGATGAGTCCTGGCTGAAGTGTCACCCTTCTTCTGAATATTCCCAACACACCTCTCCGTGATAACAGAGCATTGAAGAGGGGCGTAGCCCCTCTCTAAAATGTTCCCTTCCCCTTTCAAGGGGAAGGGAACAAAGGGGATAGGGTTTTTTACAATCCCTGAGGTAGCTGAAAATGAAGAGCCAAGAAGGATTTATCTTAGTTGAGATGGTCTTAGCCATCTTTATCCTGGGGATGGTGGCTGCCAGCTATTTCTCTGCCCAGGCAACTGCTTTTAAAAGCAGCTTTTATATCAAAGAGAGGAGCAACGCTCTCACCATTGCGCAAAGCGAAGACTTTAGCGGTGATGAGCAGTATCCGGGGGTCATCGGCTATGTGCACAAGCAAACCTATAACACGGCTCCCTGGTGGTACGGGGTAACCACCGCTAACGTCAGCAAGTCGGCTGGATTATCCTTTACCCCGGCGGTACTCGCTGCTACATACGCCGGTTACACGGTAAACGTTACCGCATCAGCTTTATCCGCTCCCTACAACGCCGACATCCAGCAGATAACAGTGGTCGTTGCTCACTCTCGCCCCGAGGGTAAGGTTGACATCGTTAGTTATGTGGGCTATAACACCAATATGGGCACGAGGTAATACGGGCGGTGGCCGGCCGGTTACCGGTTTTCCTTGCATTTGGTTGATTCTGCTATCATTGCAAGCGTAGCGGCGAAGCAATCTCGGAATGTGTTGGGCAGAGATTGCCACGGGTCTAACGACCCCTCGCAATGAGGTTTGATTGACAATCAACCAAACCCGAATAGTACCCTAACTAGAGGCTAGAGCTGTGCGCTCACTCACTGCACCGCACCGCAACAACTGCACCGCACCGCACTTGACAAAGTTAGCCATATGGGTTATAATTTTGCCAGTGGTTTCGGTTTAGGTTATCAGGTACTTAGCAAAACTACCTTCTACATCCATCCAAGTATTGGGTGACCGGAACTCTAACCAACTATATTATTCAAGTAGAGGAGGTCATCCAATGAGTTTCCAGGACAAGTCAATCCAGTGTTCCGATTGCGGGACCACCTTCACCTTCAGTGGTGAAGAGCAAGAGTTCTTCCAGTCTAAAGGCTATACCAACGAGCCCAAGCGCTGTCCCACGTGCCGCCAGGCAAGGAAGTCAGAGCGCTATGGCAGTAGTGGTGGCGGTGGTAGCAGTGGCGGAAGTGGCGGCTCCAGCTACGGGCCCAGACGCCAGATGTTCCCAGCGGTGTGTGCCGAATGTGGCAAAGAAACCCAGGTGCCTTTTGAACCGCGCGGGGATAGGCCGGTATACTGCAGCGATTGCTACCGCAAAGTAAAACCGAGCAGGTAAATTAGTTTAAGCATCAGGTCACGTACGGGCTGGGTAACCAACCCGGACGTGATTCTGTGTCACCTGACTTGCATCCTTTGAAGTTTCACCAGGTAAAGGAGCATTGATTTGAAGATATATGTGGGCAACTTGTCTTATGATGTCACTGAGGAAGAATTGCGTCAGGAATTCCTCGCCTTTGGGAATGTTGAATCGGTAAGTATGATAACGGACAAATATAGTGGACGGCCCAAAGGATTTGCGTTTATCGAGATGCCCACGGTTTCCGAGGGGCAGGCAGCCATCGCTGCTCTCAATGGTAAGACAATTAAAGATAGGGCTCTCACCGTAAATACAGCGCGACCCCGCACTGATGACAGGGGTGGGGGCGGTGCTTATGGTGACCGGAGGGGTGGTGGCAGGTCTGGTGGTGGTGGTGGCGGCGGTGGCGGTGGGGGAAGAGAACGGCGGTACTAAATTATCGAGCACCTGAACCAAACTGCGGTCATTCTGTCTTAAACCTCATGCTGCGGTAGTGTGATGCCGTTTCTACTCGCTGGCTGCTTTCTGGTTAACTTGGAAGACTGAAACCCAACAAAGACTCTCCAAGGGTTAACCATGACCAAAAATCATCGGCGATGGCTTTAGAACAAAACCCTTTGCCCGGAGAATCCTGGGCAATCCACGGGCAAAGAAAGCCTTCCGGTGTGTTTGACGGCTCAGTCGTTTCTTGCTAGACTACCCTTGTACCACCCGAATACATAGCAAGGAGAAACGAATATGGCTGAAGCTTATGACGTGCACGTTAGAGTAATATCACAGCAGGGTACCTGTGCTGCCGGGCATAAAGTAGGTGATGAGTGGACAATCGCCACCAAGACACCCGCCGGCGTCTGCCTGTCTGCCTTCCACGCCATCCTGCCCTCCGTCAGAGTACTGAGATTCGGCGGAGCATTCCCCTATTCAAATGACCCCGATACCGCCGAAGTAGCCTGCCCGGATGCCAAGAATCCCTTAATCTTTGAGCTAAGGCGAGTCAAGAAGTAGTTAGCCTATCGCGAAGAAACTGACTCGGTACTATTCGGTTTTGGTTGGTTTTGTCTTTGCGAGCCCCGATGAAATCGGGGCGAAGCAATCCGAATGAATCTTTGAGATTGCTTCGTCGCTACGCTCCTCGCACTGACAGCGGAATCAACCAAATGCAAACAGAACCCAGCTTAAAGCAATCAGGCACTTGGCGTTATCGCACAATCAGGAGTGCTATCAGGGACAAGACGGCAATGGGAGGCAGTGCCGGAATCGCTTTTCCTTTCAGGAAAGCTGCCTGAATCAAGTACGCGCCGATGAGTCCCACCAGGGAGAATACCGCCACCAGAATGGCATCAGCCAGGCCATAACCAAAGTATACTGAAGAGACGAGCAAGAGAGGAAAGCCAATATCACCACCACCCAGTATGGAATAATCCCTCTCGGAGGGCTTCTCTTCGACCAGCCTGGTAAAGCCAGATTCTTTGAGACTGGAGCTCCATTCGGAGGCATATCGTGGAATGACAAATGCCGGGAGGGTGCTGGATTCAGACAGTTTTTTTACCATCCAGAGCATATAGCCGAAGCGTACGGCAAGAAAGTCATAAACCGCCAGCGCTAATATCAAAATCATTGCTGTCCAGGGAGAAATCAGACGCCCGAAGACAGCGCCAAGGCTGACCATGGTGAGAATCATGACGGCATCATGTAACCAGACTCTCGGCACAACCGTCCAGGCAACCCCTACGGCAATGGAGAGAGTAACTGCGGCGATAGCCGGCAGCCAGAAAATAAGGATGATAAATATGCCCCAGGAAAATAAAAGGGCGAATAGAGCTCGTAAGAACAATCGCAAACTTGACACCGGAACAAAGAAGAGGACTATCCCCAGCACGACTACTACGGCGGCAAAATAGAGCAGTATTGGCCCGAGTGCACCTACGGCTGGCGCTGGAGTTTCCCCCGGAGGTGCTGGTGGAGCTGGTTGTGGCCATAGTGAGACATCCCCTGGTGATACCGGAGGAATATAGATGTGGTTCGCCTGGAGAAATTCATTTTCTCGGCTGATAACCAGGAAAGTAAGCACCTGGGCGACAACGAAAATAAGAATGCTCCAGTACACCGGGTTTAACGTTATTCTTTTCTTTGCTGTCATCTTCACACTGTTGCTTGGCGATGGCGGATTCGTTTTTGGACTCAAGTAACAGCCTGCCTATTCTGAAGTCCATTTCGGCTCTCTCTTCTCCACCCAGGCTTTCGGTCCCTCTTTGGTATCCGGGGAGGTGGAGTTGATGAGCATTGCCATCTCAGCCATTTCGAGGTTGATATTCCGGAACATATCTATACCTCGCCACACCAGGCGTTTGGCATACTGGGTGGCGACAGGTGCCTGGGTAAACTGGAGGCAGAATTCCTTGGTCGCTGCCGCCAGTTCATCATGTGGGACAACCTTGCTCACGTAGCCTATCCGTAGTGCTTCCTCAGCATCAATCATCCTGCCTGACCATATCAACTCAAGGGCTTTGGCTACTCCCACAATACGGGGCAGGAAATAGCAACCAGCATCGCCGGGGAGCAGACCTATTCGGACATAGTTCATCCCCACCCTGGCGGTAGCGGACATTATCCTGATGTCAGCCATGCTGGCCATATCCATCCCTGCCCCGGCCGCAGGCCCATTTATCGAGGCGATATAGGGTTTGTCCAGTGTTTCCAGGGCACGACACACCTTATGCACGCCAAACCGCAAATGATTTCTCCTGGTGTAGAGGGGTGATGGCTCACCCCCGGTATATGCCCCACGCACGTCCTGCCCGGAGCAGAATCCCCGCCCTGCCCCGGTCACCACCAAGACCCTGACCTTGGTGTCTGTCTTTACCGTCTCGATGGCGTCAGTCCACTCGTTTATCAGGTTCTCGCTAAAGGCGTTCAGGGTTTGGGGGCGGTTGAGAGTGATGGTGGCAATGTGTTCCTCAACAGTATATTATATCCCCTTCTCCATGGTTCAATCAAATATCCTGGCTTCGGCAAGTGTCCTCTTCATCGGTTTTGTTTGTATTTGGTTGATTCTACTGTCATTGCGGGCATAATGGTTAAATTGTGTTGTTTTTAAAGTAGGAATACCAGTTAATATACTGGATTCTATGTTCTTTACTTAGACCCCGGTGACGCCGGTAGTCTGCCTTTAGTCGTGAATGAAAACCCTCCAATGCATTGGTGGTAGCGTGTACCTGCTTATCCTCAAGGTAATAGAACATATCCGGTAAAGCGTTATTAATGAGCACCATCGTCCGTCTCAAGTCCCTACTGGCTACCATAGTCCGCGGTAGCGACAGAATGTAATCCTTGTACTGACTGACCCAGCTACGATACTCCTGTATGAAGGCATCCCTCTCTTTTACGGTCTTTATCCTGCTCAGCTTGGACAGGAGAGCACGCAACACCTTCCCAGCCTCAGTTCTTGGACAGGTCCTCAGCCATCGCATGCCTTCATGCTGGAGATGATACAGGCAACGCTGCAACTTCGTCTGTGGCCACACCAGCTTCATCGCCCTTATCACTGAACGTTCCCCATCGGTAGTGATAAATTGCGGATTTAGCCCCTGCTGTTTCAGGCGCATGAACCAGGGATAAGCCTCCTTAAAAGACTCTTTCTTCACGTAAGAGTGAGCGATAATCCTCTGGTCGGTAGCATCCATCAGATTTAACAGACACCCGTCCTTATGGAAATAGGTCGCATCATAGACCACATACTGGATTTCGGAGTAGTCAATTTCTTCATTCGGTATTTGCTTAAGCCAGTAGTTCTTAATGCTTTTGAGGGTAAAGGCACTGTAGCCGGAAAGTTGGCACAGACGTCTGATGGAGCAACTCTCGATAATCCAGAGCCTGAACCAGTGTTGGCGTCGTGCAACACGGTTATGCTCGGCTTTCCAAATGAAAGTCCGCTGACACTGTAAACATTGAAACCGTTGCTTGCCTGATAGAGTTTTTCCCCAACGGATAGTGCACGCTGATCCGCATCTGGGACATCTTTTTTATGCATCTGACACCCTCAATCATTGAACCAATCCAATGATTAACACTAAAATAACAGCATTTTACCAGAATAATAGCCTCATAAACAGGCTCATATTACACCACAGTACCAACATTTCTTAACCATTATGCCCATTGCGAGACCATCCGCCGCAGGCGGAGGCGAAGCAATCTGGGTGAAGGGCTTCGCCTGCCCAGATTGCCACGTCGCTATGGTCCTCGCAATGACAGA
>JAENIS010000092.1 GCA_016844285.1 Dehalococcoidales bacterium | reverse complement strand
CTCAATTTACCACCCCCTATTTCGACTAATCTCTCTTGCCGTATTTTAAGGGATGATATTATTAAACGGTGGGTTTGTCAAATTAGCCTGCTCTCTTTCATTACACATTACCACTTATGGACGACCTCATCCCCTTGCTCCCCTTCTCCTACTTAGGAGAAGGGGAAGAGATTTAAGAGAGGGGGCTAACGCTCCCTCTCTTTTACTTAATTCCCCCTTCCCATCGGGAAGGGGGTCAGGGGGATGGGCATTCGACTGAAGCTTACCAGTGAGTCAGAAGATTCCCCTATTTTCATGAAGTAGCAATAGCCACCTATTTATCTGACGTGACACTAGGCCACTCGACATATTGACAACAACCGGTGCGAAGGCTAAACTCACCATGCTGGCTTAAGCCAAACCTGTCTGAATAGAGAGGCGTAGTTCCGGCACTGCCAGTGATGAAAGGAGGCCACCATGAAGATTATTGACCTGCGTAGTGATACTGTTACCCATCCCACTGAAGAGATGCGTCGCGCCATGTATACGGCTGAAGTTGGTGACGATGTCTTCGGGGAAGACCCCACGGTAAATGCCCTGGAACATCTGGCCGCCGGGATGCTGAAAAAGGAATCAAGCCTCTTTACCGCCAGTGGGACGATGAGCAACCTGCTGGGTGTGCTGGCACAAACCAGGCCCGGTGATGAAATTATCCTTGGTAGTGAGGCACACATTTTCTGGTACGAGGTGGGCGGAGCTGCCGCCCTGGGTGGAGTAGTGATGCATACTGTCCCCAACAATCCGGATGGTCAGATGGACCTCAATGTTATTGAAGGTGCCATCCGGACCAAGAACATCCACTTTCCCACGACAACTCTCCTCTGCCTGGAGAATACCCACAACCGCTGTGGCGGCGCCGTCCTTACCCCCGATTACACGACGAGCGCTGCCAGGCTGGCTCACCAGCACGGACTGCGCGTACACCTTGACGGTGCCCGTATTTTCAATGCGGCGGTTGCCTTAGGTGTGCCGGTCAGTGAGCTGGTTAAAGAGGTAGATTCCGTGGGCTTTTGTCTTTCTAAGGGACTCAGCGGCCCCATCGGCTCTCTCCTTTGTGGGACCGGCGAGTTTGTGGAGAATGCCCGCAAATGGCGTAAGATGATTGGTGGTGGGATGCGCCAGGCCGGAGTTATCGCTGCTGGCGGCATCGTGGCAATGCAAACAATGGTGGGCCGTTTGGCGGAAGACCACGATAATGCCAGGCGTCTGGCACACGGACTGGCCTGCTTTTCTGATATCATCTTGACTCGCAAGGAATTTCCAACCAATATCATCATGTTTGCGCTCAAGCCAGGTGTGCCGGCGGAAGAGTTCGTGCGACGGATGGAGACCCGTGGCGTCCGGCTGAGCCACCGTGGTGGACAGCTATTTCGTGCGGTTACCCACCGTATGGTCACGGCGGCGGATATCGATGAGGCTCTGTGCCAGATTGAGCTTGGTCTCAAAGAGATGAGTTACTAATGGTCTCATAATAGTCTGATACACCGAGATTGTTTATTAACCCTCTTTGCTGCAAAATTGACTTTGGTCAGGGCTAAGGTGTAGAATCACCCCGCAGAGTGGAGAAAAGTAGCTGAGGGAAGTGCTTATCTTCAAGATGCATAGTATTTAAGGAGCCAGAGGTAATCTAAGGTCGGTGATTAGCCTCAGGCCAAGACGGTTTATCACAGTCTGAAATAACATTGCTAAAGGAGACAGATTAAGGATTAGAGTAAAGAATTTAGGGCTATCATCAGCCAACGAACAGCGACTGAATGTAGTTGATTAAGGAGGAGGATAACCATGGCTTACAACTATAAAATGATTCTTTGCGATGTACATGACCAGATTGGCAGGATTATACTAAACCAGCCCGAAAAAAGAAACCCGCTGAACTACTATAGATTAGCTGAAGTAGCTGCCGCTGCCAAGGAAATGGAGCGGGATGACAATGTTAAAGTTATTATCATCAAGGGGGCGGGACCATGTTTCAGCGCTGGCTATGACCTGACCCCGGGGAAACAGGGCAAAGGCACTTTGCATCCGGAGACTGGCGTTTATATTAATCCCGACCGGGACCAGGTATGGGGCACCTATAACAAGCACCATTTAAGCGTTTATTTCACCCTCTGGGACTTGCAAAAGCCGGTAATTGCTCAAATTCACTCCTATTGTCTGGCCGGAGCGACGGAGCTATCCGCATTCTGCGATATGAGAATTGTCTCTGATGATGCCGTCATCGGTTGGCCAGTCTCAAGGGCACTCTCCCCCGGTAACATCCAGTACGCACCCTGGATGATTGGCATCACCAAGGCCAAGGAAATGTATTTCACCGGCGATAGTATGGATGCCCAGGAAGCATGGCGAGTCGGCTGGGCAACAAGGGTATACCCGCGTGCTCAACTGGAAGAGGAAACGGAGAAGTTCGCCCAGCGAATGACCTTGATTGAAACTGACCTTATTATGATGACGAAAAGAGGCATCAACCGGCAAATGGAGATGATGGGATTCAGAACCGGCGTTGAAAGCTGGAGTACCGATTTTCTTTCCCTGGCCGGTTTTAGAAAGAGCGCCGGCGAGTTTAGCAAGGTTGCCGAAGAAATGGGGCTGAAAGCTGCTCTTGATTGGAGAGACAGCAAGTTTGGTGACCTCCGAACTTCGGAGAAAGCTAAGAAGGCCAGAGGAGCGAAGTAAAGCAAGGACTGACGTTCCGGGTTCCACTCGGTTTTGGTTTCTGTAGTGAAATAGTTGTCATTGCGAGTCCTTCCACCGAAGGACCCGCAATGAGAGACCAACCAAATGCAAACAGAACCACTTTCCGAGTCATCGCTAAGGCTAAGAACAAGGATTGTTGCTCTTATCGGGCTTATTCAGGCCGCTTGAATAGAGCGGTTGCCGCGTGCAGTAGTGGGGGCGGTTCCAACCCTGATGGCGAGCTTGTCCTGGGCAATGAGAGCTGCCCCCAGAGCACCAACAATCTGGGGGTCACTGGCAATCTTGACTGGCTGACCCAGTCTAGTCTCAATCCGTTTCACGATGCCAGTATTCTTGGCAACGCCACCAGTCATGCAAAGCTCCGGTTGGATACCGACCCTCTCCAGCAATCCCCAGACACGGGCGGTGTAGCCATCCAGCACTGCCGCCAGGATGTCGCTGGGTGTCTTGCCTTCATTCACCAGTGCCAGCACGTCCATCTGGGCAAAGATGGCGCAGAAGGTATCGACACGCAAAGGCTCTTTCACCGTCGCCAGTGACATCGGGCCGACCTCAGGCAACGGGATACCGACGGCAGCTCCTATCCTCTCCAGACAGCGCCCGGTGCCGGCAGCACACTTATCATTCATCAAGAAACTGACCACCCTGCCGTTTGCCCCCAACCTTATTGCCTTGCAATCTTGGCCGCCGATATCGAGCACCGTCCTGACCTCGGGGAAGAGATGGAAGGCACCACGGGCGTGGCAGGTAATTTCGGTGATATGAAAGTGGGCAAAAGGTAACCGCAGACGCCCGTAACCGGTGGCAACGATTCCGCCCAGGTTTTCCCAAGCCAGACCGGCTGCTTGCAGAGCCTGCTCAATGGCGCACCGTGCCGACTGCACCGAGTCAACCTCGGTAGGGGTGATACTGGCAGCCAGCAGCCGCGAACCAGCCATGATGACTGCCTTGGTCATTCTTGAGCCGACATCAACACCGCAGACGATGGCTTCACCCATCTTTCATCTGCTCCTTAGCCATTAAGCAGGCCCCCAGTGCTCCGTAGTACTGGGCATTCTCCGGCACAATCAGCGGGCAGCCAATAAGCTCCTCGAGAGCCTGCACCAGGCCGGCGTTACCGGCGCCACCGCCAACAATGGCAATTCCCTGCTCCCAGGCAACCGACCCCAGCAGAGGGAAAATACGACTGGCACAGCTTGTGGCAACACCTTTGGCGATGTCCTCAAGCCTCTTTCCGGAGTGAATCAAAGAGATAATCTCAGACTCAGCAAAGACGGCACAGGTGCTTTGCACCGGCACTGTTTCACGTCCGCGCAGAGCCAGAGTACCTAGCTCAGCCACCGACACACCCAGTACCTCGGCGGCAATCTCAAGAGAAACTCCAGCACCGCTGGCACATCTCTCGTTATAAGCCAACGCTAAGGGTACTCCCCCCTGGCACTTCACCACCAGCACCTTGGCCGCACCAATATCGATAACCGTGCGAACCGTGGGGCAAAACCGGTCGATGGCTAGAGCCAGACATATTGGCTCCCGCTGGCGGGATTGAGCCAGCCGAAGTTTGGGCGCCATCGAACCGGTGGCCACGATGAAACCTACTTCACTATTGATGCTACTGGCCTGCACCGCTGCTGCCAGGGCTTTGGCCGCAACTGATTCGACTGGCTCGCCCTGGTTGGACAGCATGGGACCAATATGTAAATTCCCTTCCTCGGCTGACCAGATGACAACCTTTGTTGTCCGTGCCCCGCAGTCAATACCGGCCGCGATTGCCATTTCTTCCCTTCACATCCCCGAAAGCAGTCATACCACCGGCTTAATACTGGCTCTGCTCTCCCGAATTAGACCAATGGGCTATTCTAGCACCGGTGTACGGTTGCGTCAAACCTTTATTACCGGTCTCTTTGGGCACGATGTTTCACGCAGTCTGCTGGCATCTGCTCTTTTTGGCAAGTATAAAAGGAGCTACCAGCGGCACTAACAAACAAGTGAGGACTTCTCTGCTCCGGTCTATATACCTAGCTCCTCACCAACCAGGATAACATTGATGCGTCCTCTTTCTCTTATCGTGGTGCCTTCAATAATCACCGTGTAACGGCACATTCTCCAGTCGTGATTGCAGTTAACACAGCTGCCGGTTCGGGCGCAGGGCAAATCGCCAAAATCTTTTCGGTTGTGTTTCAGAAAATGCCGCTTGGCATTCATCGGTGCTGCGAACTTGTGGATTCGTTCCAAAGCTTCGTCTACGTCTCTCACAATCTTATTAACTCCGGCAACTATAATCACTTTTTCCGGGCCAAATATCATGGCTGATACCCTGTTTCCCCACGCATCGGTATTAACCAGTTTACCGTCAAGAGTGACGGCATTGGTGCCGACCAGGAATATGTCGGCGGAGAACGTTTCTCTCGCTACCTTCTTTCTCTCTGCTACGTCGGGAAAGACATAGAAACCATTGTCATCTCTCTCAAGAGGGTCAATAATCCGGTTTTGTTTCCGCTTTTTAAGTTCCGCAACAATGCCTATCTGGTCGATTGTGACCGAATCTCCTCGTGCAACCGTCGCCCCCGGTGGAATCATCGCCAGCACAGTTGTAAACGCCTCTAATCGAGTGGACACATACCGAGCGGGTATAGTTTTCTTTTCGAGATTGCTGACTACGGTTCCGGCGCGCTGTTCATAGAACCACGTTCTTTCCTGGTTAAGGTCTGCCTCGTCTATCATATTGCTCCTTTCTTCTTT
>JAENIS010000091.1 GCA_016844285.1 Dehalococcoidales bacterium | reverse complement strand
CCTGCTTTCTGGCGTCAAGTTTGGCCTTTAGCTCGGTAATTCTGGCTTTACGGGCGGCTTCGGCTTCTTGCTTGGTTCGCTCTTTGGTGGCCTTCTCTGCTAGCTGCTCCTGCTTTCTGGCGTCAAGTTTGGCCTTTAGCTCGGTAATTCTGGCTTTACGGGCTGTTTCGGCTTCTTGCTTGGTTCGCTCTTTGGTGGCCTTCTCTGCTAGCTTCCCCTGCTTTCTGGCGTCAAGTTTGGCCTTTAGCTCGGTAATTCTGGCCTTCCGGGCGGTTTCGGCTTCCTGCTTGGTTCGTTCTCCAAGCCCAGCTTTTCTTGCTGGTCGCCCCTTTACCAGAGGATAACCGCACCATTCACAGAAGTCACCTTTAGTTTCCTGCCCACAGTTAGGACATTGTGCCATATCGCTTCTGACTCACCTTGCACCTAACAGCCGCATGACCGCTTGACTGATGAGGTTATGTATACTCTTTGGTTAGTATAGCACCCAGAATAACGCAGTCAAGGTTGTGTCGGCACTATTGTTGTTAAGCTAAAAGGAAAGGGCTGATAGCTGACAATAGGCTCGCTTGATGAAGGGCTTTCTCGCCACTGACCAAAAAATCAATATCTTTGCCGTCTTTCCCCTCCACCATAGCCACCACCTCTACCGCCTCCATAAGACTTACCGCCTCTACTGTCAGAACGTGGTCGGGACTCGCTAATATCGATAGTACGCTCTTTTAGTGTTTTCCCTTTGATACTCATAATAGCAGCTTCACCTTCGGACTTCGTCGGCATTTCAACAAACGCAAATCCCCTGGATTGCCCGCTATACTTATCCTTGATGATACTTACCGATGCTACCTGTCCGAAAGGCATGAATATTTGTCGCAATTCCTCTTCAGTTACATCACGGGACAAATTACCTACATAGATATTCATATCAGTACTCCTCCCTTAAAACACGCTTCCCCGACCACCAGCCTGTCCGTATTACCAAGACAATGCCTCCACCAACATATTATGGAGTCAAACCATCGCCCACAGTATAACACCAAAGGAACACCTTGGCAAAAACTGGTGACTCTCTCTTGACGAAACGAGCCAAACCATCCACAATAAGTATTGAGGTACTAAGATGGAAGTTATTATCCTGGTTATTGCAGCTATAGCCGGAACGGTCATCGCCAGTTTTCTTAATGTCTGCATTGACCGTTTACCCAAAAAAGAATCGATTATCTCACCCGCTTCTCATTGTGCAGTTTGTCATCACCCCCTGGACGCAACAGACCTCATTCCTGTTTTCAGCTACCTCTGGCGGCGCGGTCGCTGCCGCTATTGCCAGGCGCCCATTCCCCGACGCCTATTCTGGTTAGAAGTCGGTATGGGAGCCTTGTTTGCTTTCCTCTACTGGCGCTATGGCTTGACGATTGAACTGGTGATTACCGCCTTTTACTGCTCCCTATTTATTCTGCTCATGTTCATCGACCTGGGATACGGGATTATTCCCAATAAAGTGGTTTATCCGTCAGCACTGTTAGCTTTGCTTATCAGTATTTTCCTGCCTCAACCGGGCATCGCTCGGAGTAGTGGTGCCATCGGTGGCGGCACCGGACTGGGACTATTTGTCTTGATAGTTATTGCTTCCAGGGGGGGAATGGGATGGGGCGATGCCAAAATGGCGGCTCTTATCGGACTGGTTACCGGGTTCCCCCTGGTATTCGTTGCCTTGTTTCTGGCCATAGTTTCCGGCGGTCTGACCGCATTGCTACTGCTCTTGCTCAAAATAAAAAAGAGGAAGGAGACTGTCCCCTTTGCTCCCTTTCTTTCTCTAGGTACGATGGCTACCTTATTGTGGGGTAAGGAGATAGTCGCCTGGTATCTGAGGCTACTCTAAGCCTGCGCTGGCTGAATGTCAGCTTAATATCAAGGTCATAAATCGTCTGTTGATAACCCTTTGCCCGAGACCAGCGGAAGAATAATTCAAACCAAAAGCGCACTTGACACTGAATAAACTATCAGCTTATAATTTCTCGGAGTGAATCTTAATAGGAGGGTGGTGCTAAGATGGCGAACCAGATAGGGAAAAGATACCGCTGTACCAAGTGTGGTGCGGAATTGATTGTTACCCGCGGTGGTAATGGCGTTGTTCATTGCTGTGGTCAGCCTATGGAGCAAAAGAAGTAAGGCGAAACCGTGAAAGGAGGCAATTGGTTCTGTGGTAAGTCAGTTAGGTAAAAGATATCGTTGTGCGGTTTGTGGCACTGAAGTATTATGCGTTAAGTCTGGCGAGGGGGGGCTCTCCTGCTGCGATAAGGAGATGGAACTCCAGGAACCCAGAGCGATTCCATCCTCAGATTAGAATCGTAAACCAGACCCAGGCCTTTTTGGCTGATAGTGTCTGTAAACCGTATATTTTTGGAAAAGCCTATTTACTCTGTATTAGAGAGAAAAACTCGGCTCTAGTAGTAGATTTGTTACGGAAGCTACCTCTGACGGCAGAGGTAATCACGGTACTCCCCGGTTTCTTGATACCACGCATCATCATACACAGGTGCTCTGCCTGAATAACGACGCCCACTCCGGCAGGCTTGAGTCCATCGACGATAGCATCGGCAATCTGAGTGGTCATCCTCTCCTGAAGCTGAGGGCGCCGGGCAACAATTTCGACCACCCGTGCCAGTTTGCTGGCACCGACAACACGCCCTTCCGCATTGGGGATATAGCCAACGTGGGCAACACCGTAGAACGGGAGCAGGTGATGCTCACACATAGAGTAGAATTGGATATCCTTCAGGACTACCATTTCCCGGTGTCCTTCCTCGAAGCCTACTGCCAGTTCTTCTCTGGGGTCTACATTAAGACCCATAAAAAGCTCGGCATACATTTCAGCGACACGCCGTGGTGTATCGGTTAGCCCTTCCCGCCCGGGGTCTTCCCCGATAGCCTTGATAATAGCAGTGACCGCTTTTCTGATTTCAGCATCATCAAACACCATGCTTCCTCCTAAGCCCCATTGAACCACTGTCTGGTCAGTGCCAGCCCAAAGCTTTTTCGATGGCGGCTAAATCAGCCGGTAACTCAAGGAATGGCTCAGCTCCTCTCAGCACGACTTCAGTATCCTTCAGCCCGTTACCGGTGACCACACAGACCACCCTTTTCTGTGAGAAGTCCATCCCTTGCCGCACCAGCTTAATCAGTCCGGCTAAAGAAGCGGCTGAGGCTGGTTCGCCGAAGATACCAGCTTTGGTCGCCAAAAGATGGTGAGCTGACATAATCTCATCGTCGCTCACCATGTCAATCACTCCGGCAGACTCATCACGGGCAGCAACGGCTTGCGTCCAGCTTGCCGGATTGCCGATACGTATCGCCGAAGCGATGGTTTGTGGCTTTTCAATAATATGACCTTGAACGATGGGGGCTGCTCCCTCAGCCTGGAAGCCCATCATCTCTGGTTTAATTTTGGCTCGTCCCCCTTGATAATATTCGACAAAGCCTTTCCAGTAGGCGGTGATATTACCGGCATTGCCTACCGGGATAAAAAGATAGTCGGGAGCCTCACCTAAGGCATCGATAATCTCAAAGGCGGCCGTTTTCTGCCCCTCTATCCGGTGGGGATTGACCGAGTTTACCAGTGTCACCGGCTGCCTTTCGGTAAGACGGCGCACAATGCTTAGTGCCTGGTCAAAATTCCCATCGATGGCGACGATGGTGGCTCCGTAGGCGATAGCTTGCGCCAGCTTACCCGTGGCAATATTGCCTCTGGGGACAACAATGATGGCGGTCAGCCCGCAGTAGGCAGCATAGGCTGCCGCCGAAGCGCTGGTGTTACCGGTTGAGGCACACATGACGGCATGGCTACCGGCTTCCATCGCCTTGGCCACAGCGACGACCATTCCCCTGTCTTTGAAGGAACCGGTGGGATTGCAACCTTCCAGCTTAAAGTACAGTTCACCGCAACCAAATTCCCTCTCCAGCTTGGTGCTTCTGACCAGGGGGGTATCTCCCTCACCCAGTGAAAATAGAGGTGTATTGGGGGTGACCGGAAGGAAGTCTCGATATTTAAGCAGCACGCCGATTTTCATTATCGCTATATTTATAACGCATATTGAGCAAAAGCACAACTTTTTCTTTTGCTCATGCACCCCCCTTCCCTTCGCAAGGGAAGGGGGGCAGGGGGATGGATTTCTAAATTAGCTAACTGCTGCTGCCGGGCTTGACTAGCGGGATTTTGGCGGCGCAGAGAGGACAATTCTTTGGGCTATAGGTTATTGTTGCGGCACGATGACAGCTAAAGAGAGGGACGCCAAAATCAACACTTCGCTCGGAGCGGTCAACCAGCACACCAATGCCAACGATGTTGCCACCCTTTTCCGTGACTGCGGCGATAACCTCGCGTATTGAGCTGCCTGTGGTGAGGATGTCGTCAACGATGAGGACGCGCTCACCCGGTTTAATACTGAAGCCCCGTTTGAAGGCTCTGCCGCCGCCCTCTTTGTTTTCGGCAAAAATACCGCGTAAGCCCAGCTGCCGGGCTACTTCGTAGGCCAGGATAACACCACCGGTAGTCGGTCCAGCGACGACCTCAACCTGTTCCTTGCGGAAATGGCTGGCGATAACCGCGCAAAGCTGTTCCGTGTAGCTCGGGTATTGTAACACCAGGAATTTCTCCCAGTAGACCGGGGAGTGTAATCCCGAAGTCAGCAGGAAGTGCCCCTCCAGTAGTGCCCCCGATTTCTGAAACATCTCTTCGATATTATTCATTAACCCTGCTCCCTTCCGCCAGTATCATTCTTCCCATTGGGAAGGATTGACTGGTCAGACCATCGATTTGTTTTTGTAGGGGATAGTTGGGCGCCAGTCCCCACTTACTTGGCCCGATGTCTAGCCAGGCTTTACCGGTGATGTTTTGCCGGGGCACTGTCCAGCCATCACGAGAGTCGCCACTGTTATTACGGTTATCGCCCATGACAAAATATTCCTTTGGCGGGATGGTCTTTCCCTTGAAGTTATTGGCCGCCGCTTCTTTAAGATAGGGTTCCTTCAAGGCGGATACTTGCCCATCCACCTCATGAATATAAACTATTCCCCCTCTTATTTCTACGGACTCCCCTGGCAAGCCGATGATGCGTTTAATGAAATCACTTCCCTGGCTACTGACGGGATGGAAGACAACGATATCGCCTCTTTGCGGCTCACGGAACTTGTAAGCAAGAGAGCTTACCAGTACGTGTTGCCCTACCATCAGGGTAGGCTCCATGCTCGGACTGATAACTACCGAATGCTTCAGTGTGGTTCGAAGCCCAACGTAGATTACTATCGCCAGTAAGAGTGTGGTCAGGGTATCACGAAGAAAACTTTTCATCTACTTGACTCGCTAATTATACTCCATCTATTACCATCATGCTAGTTGACTGGGGTCACTCCACTTACCAAGTGTCTCATAATAGTCTGTACACGTTCAAAAACCGTAGTCTGTACACGTTCAAAAACCGTCATTCCAGCGTAGGCTGGAATCCAGGAGCAGGGTGGTATCTGGATTCTGGCCTTCGCCAGAATGACATCTTCTATTTGAATATCATGCCCTGAGTCCATTCTATAATGAGACTGTTAGTAATTGAGTTTGATGTTGTCAAGGTCGTCTTGTAACCTATCCCCCTCTCCTTTCAGGGGCTTTGTATCAAAAGTGAATTCATCTATGTCACCCTGAGCGTAGCGAAGGGTCTCGGGGTGATGGGGACTATTGGATACCAACTAGCCCCACACCCAGATTCTTCGTCGCTTCGCTCCTCAGAATGACATTTGATACAAGACTCCTTTCAGGAGAGGGGGATTAAAGGGGGTGAGGTTAGCAAACAATCCCTGTTGTCCATTTGCACTTTCCAAAAGAGTTTTGCTAGAATGGGCATAATATGGATTACATGAAACAGGCTCTTGCTCTGGCAAAGCTGGCGTTAGGCCAGGTGAGCCCTAATCCGGCGGTAGGAGCGGTGGTGGTTAGTGATGGTGAAGTTGTTGGGCAGGGTTATACCCAGCCGCCCGGCTCCGGGCATGCCGAGGTGATGGCGCTAAAGCAAGCTGGTGAAAAAGCCCGCGGGGCAGTGATGTATGTTACCCTGGAGCCATGCTGCCATTTTGGTCGCACACCGCCCTGCACTCAGGCCGTCATTACTGCCGGCATCTCTAAAGTGCATCTGGCCATGCTCGACCCAAATCCCATGGTTTCAGGGCAGGGGAAAGCAGAGTTAGAAAGGTTGGGTATTAAGACCTATGTTGGGGAGGGTGAGGAAGCGGCTAAGGGGATAAATGAGGCCTATATCAAGTTTATTACTACGGGTATGCCTCTCGTTACCGCCAAGTTCGCCGTAAGCCTCGATGGTAAGATTGCCACGAAGAGTGGCGATTCAAAGTGGATTAGTGGTAGTGAGTCCAGAAAATACGTTCACTACCTGCGCTATGCGAGCGATGCCATCATGGTCGGCGCCAATACTATCCTGGCTGATGACCCCCACCTCACCTGCCGGTTTGGCGGCAGCGGTGGTGAGGCAAAGAAGCAGCCTCTGCGGGTCATTATCGATGGTAGAGGGCGTACACCACCCACCGCCCAGGTCTTCAGTGAACCCGGCAAAGTGCTACTGGTACTGGGTAAGCGGGTTGCCGCCGAAAGGAAAAAGGCTTTCCTCCAGGCTGGTGCGGAACTACTGGAGTTGCCCTCGAAGGCAGGGCGGTTAGACCTGCAAAGATTGCTCAGAGTGCTGGGGGAGAAAGAGATTACCAGCGTTTTGGTTGAGGGGGGTGGTATCCTCCTCGGCTCCCTCTTCGACTCCAGGCTGGTGGATAAGGTGATTACATTTATTGCCCCGATGGTCATCGGTGGGGAAGGCGCCAGGATGGCGGTGGCCGGTAAAGGAGTCGATAAGGTTAGCCAAGCCATCAGTCTGAAGCGTACCAGCGTGGAAAGGTTTGGCGAAGACGTCATGGTTAGCGGCTATGTTGAGAACAGTTAAGAGTCTGCCATGTTTCGGACGTCTCAGCTAAGGAGCTTGAGTGTTTACCGGGATTATTGAAGAGGTAGGTCGAGTTGTTGCGGTCGGAGAGGCTGACCTGGTGGTGGCCGCTGGCCGTGTTCTTCAGGGAACAGAACTGGGCAGCAGTATTGCCGTCAATGGCGTCTGTTTGACTGTCACCCGTTTCAGCAAGGCTTCTTTTTCCGTAGACCTGATGCCGGAAACACGGAAACGCTCGACTCTCGGTCTGCTTTCGGCGGGCGATAGGGTTAATCTGGAACGCCCGCTGGCGGTGGGCGGACGCCTGGGCGGACATTTTGTCCAGGGTCACATCGATACGACCGGCAGGGTGGACTCGCTCAGGTGGGAAGGTGAAGCCATGCTGCTTACCATTGAGGCCCCGCCCGAGGTGATGCGCTACGTGGTGGAGAAAGGCTTTATCGCTGTTGACGGGGTCAGTCTAACGGTAGTGGTTAAGGATGCTCGCTCATTTCAGGTTTCTCTGGTTGGCTATACCCGCCAGCACACTATTCTGGGAGAGAGACGGGTGGGTGAGCCGGTTAATCTTGAGGTAGATATTATCGCCAAGTATGTCGAGCAGCTTAGCCCGGCTCGCCGGAGCGGAGTAACCGCTGATTTGTTAAAGGAGCACGGCTTCTTGATGGCTTGATTGGTCCGGGATGGAGAGAGGATAAACATGAGCTTAGTCAGTATTCCTGAAGCGAGTGAGATTCTAAAAGCGGGTAAGTTTCTTATCATCGTCGACGATGAGGATAGAGAGAACGAAGGCGACCTGGCCCTGGCTGCCGAGAAGGTTTCCGCCGAGGCGATTAACTTTATGGCAATGCACGCCCGGGGACTGATTTGCCTGCCCATTATTGGCCAGCGACTGGACGACCTGAAAATCCCCTTGATGGTAACGGAGAATACCTCAAAGTTTACCACCGCTTTTACGGTGTCGGTCGAGGCCAAGCGCCAGGTAAGCACCGGTATTTCCGCCGCCGATAGAGCCGAGACAATAAGGGCCGTCCTCGACCCGTCAACCAGGGCAGATGATTTAGCCCGGCCGGGGCATATTTTCCCCTTGCGGGCGCGGGATGGTGGCGTCCTGGTACGGGCGGGACATACCGAGTCTATCGTTGACCTGGCACGGCTGGCCGGTCTTTATCCTGCCGGAGTTATCTGCGAGATTATGAATGAGGATGGCACGATGGCACGCTTGCCCCAGCTTGAGGCCATGGCAAAAAAGTTCGGAATCAAGATTGCCAGTGTTGCCGACCTGATTGCCTACCGCCGCCGTCATGAAAAGCTGGTGCACCGCATCGCTGAGGCCCGGTTACCAACAAGGTATGGCGAGTTTACCCTTATTGCCTACCGGAGTGATACTGACGCCGGTGAACATATGGCCCTGGTGCTGGGAGATATCTCCGGTGATGAGCCAGTGCTGGTTCGGGTGCATAGTGAGTGCCTTACCGGGGATGTCTTCGGCAGCCTTCGCTGCGACTGTGGCGAACAGGTGGCTCTGGCGATGGAGAATATTGCTAAAGAGGGGCGAGGTGTGCTACTTTACATGAGGCAGGAGGGGCGGGGTATTGGCTTCCACAACAAGATTCGTGCTTATGCTCTCCAGGATAAGGGACTGGATACCGTTGAAGCCAATCTATCACTCGGCTTTGCTCCCGACCTGCGTGACTACGGCATTGGTGCCCAAATCCTGGCCGACCTCGGTTTGCACCAGATTCGCCTGCTTACCAATAATCCGAAAAAGGTGATTGGCCTGGAAGGCTACGGTCTGAAGGTGCTGGAAACAGTACCGATTATCGTCTCCCCAAACCCTCATAACCTCAACTACCTGGGCACAAAAAAGAAAAAGCTGGGTCACCTTCTTGACATACCAGACCTTGATGATAAATAAGCTCGCTGCAAGTGTTGGGAGTAGACAGGCTCTATTCTCTAACTCATAAACGGGTGTTTAAGAGGGCAAAGCCCTCTTCACAAAAATCCAGTCCCCTTCCCATTGCCAAGGGGAAAGGGATAAAGGGGATAGGGTTTGGAAATTAGAAGCAATAAGGAGGCATTATGAGCAAGCTTTTTCAGGGTGTTTTGCTGGGGGAGGGGCTAAAATTCGGTTTGGTCATCTCTCGTTTCAACGAGTTTATCACCAGCAAACTGCTGGCAGGTGCCCAGGACGCTCTGCTCCGGCATGGTGTCGATGAGGCAGATATTGATATTGCCTGGGTGCCCGGCTCATTCGAGATACCACTGGTTGCCCAGAAGCTAGCGGAGACGAAGAAGTATGATGCTATTATCTGCCTTGGCGCCGTCATTCGCGGGGGAACGCCTCACTTCGAATATATTGCCGCCGAGGTTACCAAGGGTATTGCCAAGGTAGGTCTTGATAGCGGGTTACCAGTCACTTATGGCATCATCACGGCAGACACCCTGGAGCAGGCTATCGAGCGGGCGGGAACCAAGGCGGGAAATAGAGGCTTCGATGCGGCGGTTAATGCCCTGGAGATGGCCAACCTGCTCAAGAACATCGGCTCATAAAACCCTTCCGGTGGAACTCGGGGTGTGAAATGGCAAAGGCAGTCGGAGATTCGTCCGGTACACCTGGTGGCGAATGGCAAAGCAGCTTTAGTCCGTAACTTTATAGATGGCGTCTCCCGGTCGGGCACGGTCGGTGAGCTTGATACCAACCGCATCCCCGGCATTAGCTTGCTTGACCTCCACGTTGTTAATCTGCATGGAAGTAATCGTCAGTGTCATATCGGTGGTGTGACCCTTAATATGTATGGTGTCTCCTGCATTCAGAGGTGCCGTTAATTGAATACCGGCAACCACCGGGCGGGCAAAGAAGTCAGACACCGTGCCAATCTGCATCTCAGACATGGGAACACCTCCTTCACCTTTTATTTAGCCTAGTATAAGCCATCCTTTTGGTTGAAATCAAGACTGAAAGGGCTTCCCGCGAAACGAAGCTGAAAGGGCTTCCCGCGAAACGAAGAAAATCCCCTTGTTAAGGGGAGAGGGATAAAGGGTGAGGAGTTGTTAAACAGTCTCGCATATAAAGAGAGGTAAATTCGCAGAGCGTGGCCTGACTGGACACTGTTCAGTTTTGTTACTCCTGAAGGCATGCTCCAAAAAGCTAGCCGCTTGCACCGATTCTGCGCTAGTGCTATTATCGCCATATCCGAAAGGACTTGGTTCTGGAACGCTTCCTCTAAGCCACCTTGCTCCAGCCCAATGGGTCTCTACCGCCTTCATGATGGCAAGGCCGATAATGTCATTCGGGGGCTGCAAACTGGCCAATCTGTTTGGAGGAGGGCCGAAAATGTCTCTTCCGTTCATGGCGACCCGCTACCTAGTTCTTGTTCGAGTATTGGACCAGCTTAGGCAGGAAGCTCCTCCCGGGTTCAGAAGCTACCACCCTGCGGCAGAAGATGCAGAAGGGTTGAACATCGCCCGCGCCAAGGCTTTCCTTCACCTGTTTTTGAAGGTCTATTTCGGGATCTTGGACTTCTCTACGAGGGA
>JAENIS010000030.1 GCA_016844285.1 Dehalococcoidales bacterium | reverse complement strand
GGTAATTACACAAGATGCCTAACTGGGCCGATATCCTACAGGAAATTCAACAACATCAAGGAAATCACATTGTGCAAGCGAACTCTGCAGTGGATATTGTTCGTCGAAAATACCTCAAGCTGCTTTTTGAATATACCGAAAGAAATGTCATCGCGTACTACTCAGGCTTTTTGTCAAAACCGGGTGTGTTACAGGCAGACATCAGTGATGAGGACAAGAACGGCTTTATGATGGCCGTTCACAAACTCGATAGAAGTAAAGGCTTAGACTTAATCTTGCATACACCCGGTGGTGATATTGCTGCAACTCAATCTATAGTCGACTACCTACATAAAATGTTCGATCACAACATTCGGGCGGTCATTCCCCAAATTGCCATGTCGGCAGGCACAATGATAGCATGTAGCTGCCATGAGGTAATAATGTCCAATCATTCTAACATCGGCCCTATCGACCCTCATCTTAGTGGCGTACCAGCTTTTGGCGTCATTCAAGAGTTCCGCCGTGCATGTAAAGAGATCAAATCCGACCCAAGCAAGATTCCTGTTTGGCAAGCAATCATAGGGCAGTACAGGCCGACCTTTTTAAGCCGATGTGAAAACGCCATCAAGTGGTCCAATACTTTCGTTCAAGAGCAGCTTGAAGACGTTATGTTTGAAGGCGAATCAGATGCAGGGTCTAAATCTAGGAATATCGTTAAGAAATTAACTGATTACTCTAAAAACAAGACTCACAACAGGCATATACACTTTGAGGAATGTTCTAAGATGGACTTGAAGGTTACAAAACTTGAGAGTGACCCTAAGCTTCAGGATCTGGTTCTGACTGTACACCACTGTTACATGCACGCCTTAATGAATACTCCTGCGTATAAGATGATTGAAAATCATCTTGGCGTAGCCCTTGTTAAACGCGAAGCCACTTCACAGCGACAATAGTAACTCTTTACTTTGTCCTACTATGATTCCCTTTCCCCTTCTCCTTTTTCTTCCTCAAGCTCTTCCATCAGCCGTGCCGCCCGCGGATAGCCGATACGCAACTGCCGTTGCAGATAAGAGACCGAGATGTGCGGGTGCTCCCGGGCGAGCTGCCGGGCGGTTTCGAGAAGGGCATCCTCGGGAACGCCCCCTTTCCGGCCAGCCGTGGCGGGCGGCACAAGCTCCTCCATCTTGAGAGTGGCTAGCTCCTCCCGCCGCTGGCTTCCCCAGAAGTAGACCAGCCTCTCGATTTCGGCATCGGAGACAAAGCACCCCTGGAGGCGCTTGGGCTTGGCCGCTTCCGTAGGCATATAGAGCATGTCTCCCCGGCCGAGCAGCTTCTCGGCGCCGCCGGTATCAAGGATAGTGCGCGAATCTACCTGGGAGGTGACGGCAAAGCTAATGCGGGTGGGGAAGTTTGCCTTGATAAGGCCGGTAACGACATCCACCGATGGGCGCTGCGTGGCAACGACCAGGTGGATACCGACGGCTCGAGCCAACTGGGCTAAACGACACAGAATACGCTCGACCTCATCACCACCGGCCATCATTAAATCGGCCAGCTCATCAACAATCAACACCAGGTAAGGCATTTTATCTTTGCCCTGCCGGTTTTTATTGTAACCGTCAATATTACGCAGGCTGACCGCAGCCAGCTTCTGATAACGGTTGTCCATTTCCAGGTTGAGCCAGCGCAGGGCACTCAGGGCTTTATCCGTATCAACGATAACCGGGGAAGCCAGATGAGGAATACTATTAAACGATGTCAGTTCCACCCTCTTGGGGTCAATCATGACAAACTTGACATCATAGGGTGTGTTATAAATCAGCAAACTGGAGATAACCGTATCCAGGCAAACCGTTTTACCGCTTCCGGTAGCTCCGGCAATAAGCAGGTGCGGCATCTTGGTCAGGTCACCGGCCACGGCCTCCCCACCTGCCCCCTTACCCAGTGCTATCACCAGCCTCGACCTTGCCTGCATTTTCTGATAAACACTGGTCTCAATTACCCCGCGCATGCTGACCACGCCGGAGACAGTATTCGGCACTTCAATACCCACCATCGATTTGCCCGGCACCGGGGATTCAATCCGGATACTGGATGCGGCCAGAGCCAGTGCCAGGTCATTGCTTAAGGAGTTAATCCGCTCCACCTTGACCCTGGTCTTGGCTACCTCCTCCAGCCTTACCCTGACATTGCCATCCCTATCTTTTTCCCTTATTTCCTTCGTCTTTCTATCCCAGCCCGGCTCGACACCAAACTGGGTAACCGTCGGCCCGGCGTTTATCTGCACTACCTTGGTCTCAACACCATAGCTGGCGAGAGCCTCCTCAATAAGCCTGGCCCGTTTCACATTATCTGCCTGGCTGAACTGTACTTCAGGAGACCTATCCAGAATATCAAGCGGTGGCAGCCGCCAACCGTCAACAGTCACCAGGTTTGGTGCTTCGCCATATTTTTTCCACACTTCCTGAGCTACCTGCTTCAGGTCCTTCTGTGCCAGACCGGGCATAGTGGCTGGAGAGACGGCTTCCTTTCCGGCCACTGTCTCCACCGGTTTGGCGGTAGGTGGCGACGGCTTCCTGCGACGGGTTGGCGGCGAAGCTACACGTAGTTTTAATTGCCTGAGCAACCAGGCAAATGCCCTAGCGATAAGACGGAAAGAAGGGCGCGGGGCGACCAGCATTATGCCAATGATAACCAGTCCGAGCAGCCGAAGAGCACCGATGAAATTGCTATCACCAATAATACCCAGCCCGAAGTTACCACCCAGGCTCGTCCGCCGCAGCACGCCTTCCCCCGGGAAGAAGGCCAGCATTCCCCAGACCACCAGGATAAAGACGATACCACCCAGCCAGTAGTTCCAATGACGGAAGAGAGATAATAGCTTTTTCTGCGATGTTAGGATGGCCAAAGTGGCAATGGCGATGGTGATAAAGAGAAGTCCCCAACCAAGTAGCCTCAGCGTGCCGGTGACGACATCGTTAACCCAAGAAACCAGTGCCTGCCACTGCAATGCAATGATGACGACAATGATAGCGACGAGTGTGACGTACCAGTAGCGAAATGGCGCCAGCACCATAAAACGCAGTAGCCTTGGCCACCACGACCTTCTTCCCGCATGTCTCCTGGCCATGTTACCTCGTTCTGTAATCCTCGTAAATTCTCATTAACCTCACCCCTTTATCCCCTCTCCTTAAGAGGAGAGGGGAAGAGATTATAGAGAGGCTCCGCCTCTCTTGGACTCTCCTCAAGACAAAATAGCGGGACGTCTAAGAAGGGCGTTAGCCCCTCTTTTAATATCCCTCCCCCTCTCCTTCCAAGAAGGAGAGGGGGAACAAGGGGGTGAGGTTGAACAATCCTATCCTCTACACTTTTACCATAAATGGCAGCACCATCGGGCGGCGCCTGGTGCGGTCGTAGTAAAACTTATGCAAGGTGTCCCTGACCTTGGTGTGAATGAAGCCCCAATCAGCCGGGCGGGCAGCGCCGTGGTCAAGCACCCGAGCAACCACGTCACGGCTCTCTTCGAGCATATCCTTGTGTTCGGTGGTATCAACGAAACCCCGTGACATGATATCCGGGCGCCCCACCAGCTTACCGGTTTGCCCGTTAATGGCGATACTCACCATCACGATGCCATCCTTGGATAGCATTTTTCGGTCGCGGAGAACGACACTGCCAATATCACCAACACTGAGACCATCGACATACACGTTGCTGGAAGGTACCTTCCCGGTTACCTTACCGGCATCAGCACCAATCTCGAGGATATCGCCATCTTCAAGCACGAAGGTGTTTTCTTTAGGAATGCCGATTGATTCCGCCAAGCGGGCGTGAATGGTCAGGTGGCGGTATTCACCATGGATGGGCACGAAGAATTTGGGTTTAGTAATGGTCAGGAGCAGTTTTAGCTCTTCCTGGCTGGCATGACCGTGGACATGAACCGGTAGCACTTTCCCATAGAGCACCTGCGCTCCTTGCTTGAACAGGTTATCCACCGTTCTGTTGATCACGCCTTCATTGCCCGGGATAGGGCTGGCCGAGAGAATGACCGTATCCCCGGGAACGATGTGAACCTGGGGGTGGTCTCGGTTGGCCATACGAACCAGGGCCGAAGTCGGCTCCCCCTGGCTACCGGTGGTGACAAAAACAATCTTGTTATGGGGCATACCGCGCAGCTCATCAAGTCGGGCGAGTATACCCTCAGGGACAGTAAGGTAGCCCAGCTCCTGTGCCATGCGAACCGTCTCACTCATGCTGCGTCCAACGATAAAGACGCGGCGCTGGTACTTGGCGGCGGCATCAATGACCTGCTGCACCCGGGAAACCAGTGAGGAAAAAGTAGTCACAATGACACGGCCAGGTGCTTCCGCCATCACACGGTCTAAAGTTTCGCCAACCACCCTTTCCGAAGGAGTGTAGCCGGGCAGTTCGGCATAGGTTGAGTCCGACATCAGTAGCAAGACTCCCCGCCCACCCAGCTGGGCCAGGCGAGACAGGTCAGTCGGTTTACCACTAACCGGCGTATGGTCAAGCTTAAAATCCCCGCTGTGAATAATGACGCCTAACGGTGTGTGGATAATTAGACCAACTGCGTCAGGGATGCTATGGCAAACCGGGAAAAACTCGACCCTGAATTTGCCCAGCGTCACCGCCCCACCCGGTGGTAATGTCCTCAGGCTAGTTTCGGGGAGTGCTTTCCGTTCCTTAAGCTTCAGACCGATAAGCCCTTTGGTGAGTTTGGTCGAATAGACCGGTACCTTGAGTTGGGGTAGCACGTAGGGCAGGGCGCCAATATGGTCTTCATGCCCGTGGGTAATGATGATACCCCTTATCTTTTCCTGCTTCTCCACGAGGTAGCTAATATCGGGGATGACCAGGTCTATGCCCAGCATCTCTTCTTCCGGGAACATCAGCCCGGCATCGATGACGATGATGTCGTCCTCATACTCCAACGCCATCATATTCTTACCAATCTCACCTAGCCCGCCGATGGGGATTATCTTCAATTTTGGTTTAGGCATAACTCTTTGGCATTACTGAGGGAGTCCCTTTACCCCTTTACCGCAATGCCTCCTCCTTTCCGCCGCTGAATTTTAACAGCTGCGGTACGTCTATACTTCAAACATATTCAACTGCTGAGGTGGTGGCTTGACTTCAGTAACGTTCTTCACCTCAGCTAATAGTGATGGGATTTTAAGCATGTCCGCCTCGATGGCCTGGCGCAAGCCCTGCTGGTGAAGCGCCGCCGCCGGGTGATACATGGCATAATAGATGACATTATCCTGTTTTTGGGCCGTACCATGAATCTTGCTGATAGTCTTGCCGGGAAAAAACATCGCCATAGAGTAGCGTCCGAGAGTGACAATCATTCTGGGACGAATCATCTCAATCTGGCGCTCCAGCCAGGGCCGGCAGTTCTGTATTTCTATCGGTAAAGGGTCCCGGTTTTCCGGTGGACGGCATTTAATCACATTAGCAATATAGACCTGTTCTCGTTTCAGATTGATTGAAGTCAATAGCTGCCCCAGGAACTGTCCGGCGGGACCGACAAAAGGCCTGCCCTGCTGGTCTTCATGCCAACCGGGGGCTTCGCCAATAAACATTATCTCGGCGTTCTCATGTCCCTCGCCGGGCACGGCTTTAGTTCGGTGCTTGGCTATTTCACATTTCCGGCAAAGCGCGATATCGTGACAAAGCTCGGTCAGTACTGACATCAGAGGGTTCAACCCGCCCTTTCGCCTATGATAACATGACGAGTAGGTCAAGTCAATTCGTGAAGTTACTTTCCATCTTCTCAACTGCTTTTAATTCTATCCCCTTAACCCCTTCCCTTGGTAAGGGAAGGGGAAGCTACTAAGAATCTCATTATAGCCTGGACTCAAGACATGGGTGATGCCATTCAAAAAGAAGATGTCATTCTGGCCTTCGCCAGAATGACAGTTATTGAACGATACAGACTATTATGAGACACATGATAAGTAAAAGAGAGGGGGCATAGCCCCTCTCTTAAATCTCTTCCCCGTAATAAGAGCTAAATGCAGGGCGTCTAAGAGGGGCGAAGCCCCTCTTTTTTTACCTCCCCCTCTCCTTAATAAGGAGAGGGGGACAAAGGGGGTGAGGTTAATAACAAAATCTCAATAAAAAGGGCTTGACAAACGGCCAATTATGTAGCACAATGGTGAGAAGTGGGAAACTATGGTTTGTTGTGGTAGATGAGGCCGTGTTTATCGGTGAGTTTGAGTACCGGATTGATGAGAAGGGGAGAGTTCCAGTCCCGCCCAAGTTTCGCCGGGAACTGAAAGAGGGAGTGGTGCTGACGCCGGGGGCAGAAAAGTGCATCATTGCCTATCCGCTCGCCGAATGGAAAAAACTGGCTGCTACCTTGACCTCGGCTTCGTTAACACCAAGCAAGTTGCGAAGGTTAAAACGAGCCACCTTTGCCACTGCCTTCAGTCTCCAGATTGATGGGCAGGGAAGAGTGGCTCTACCTGTTCCACTAAGAGAGTATGCCGGCATCGGGGACGAAGTAGTTATCGCCGGCGCCAATACCTATCTTGAGCTATGGAACAAAGAAGGATGGGAAACAGAGAAGAAAACTAGCCAGGAGCAGGCCTGGCAAATTATCGAAAGCATGGAACGGCACTAGCGGGTGGCATGATGTTGGCACCGATTCATATTCCGGTGATGGTCGAAGAAACCCTGGCAGCACTCAATGTCCAGCCAGGGGGGCGGTATATTGATTGCACTATCGGCGCCGGGGGACATTTTGCCGCGATTCTGGAGCATAGCTCGCCAGGCGGGCAACTCCTCGGCATTGATGCCGACCCGGAAGCGATAAAAGTGGCCAGCGCCCGCTTCGAGGTTCATAGCGACTCGCTACTTCTCGTTAATGAAAACTTTGCTAACCTTGAGGCGGTTTGCTATCGCTATGACTTTCTCCCGGTGCACGGTATTCTGTTTGACCTCGGTCTTTCTTCCCTGCAACTTACCAGCAACGGTCGTGGTTTTAGCTTCCAGCACGACGCATCTTTAGATATGCGTTTCAGTCCCGGCCAAAATCTTACTGCGGCCGATATTGTCAATACCTACCCAGAGCTTGCACTGGCTCGCCTGATAAGAAACTACGGAGAAGAAGGTTTCAGCCGCCAGATAGCCCGCCGTATCGTCGCTGACCGCCCGATAAAAACTACCCTCCAGTTAGCCCAGGCGGTAGAGCGGGCGGTCGGGGGCAAGCGGGGCAGAATCCACCCGGCGACAAGAACCTTTCAGGCACTGCGCATCGCGGTCAACCGGGAGCTGGAAAACCTGGGGTCGGCTCTGCAGCAAGCGGTTAAGCTGCTCGGCTTTCAGGGTAGACTGGTGGTTATCAGCTATCACTCTCTCGAAGACCGCATTGTGAAACGGTTTATGCAGCAAGAAGCCAGGGATTGTATCTGTCCACCGGGGACGCCAGCCTGTGTTTGCGGTCATACCGCCAGCCTGCGATTGGTTAACCGGAAGGTCATTACACCTTCCCCGGCCGAGATTCAGTCCAATCCGCGCAGTCGTAGTGCCCGGCTCAGAACCGCGGAGCGTGTCATTCGTCAAGATGAGGACGATGAGGCTGTGGAGAGATTATGCTCTGCCACCAGCATTAAAGCTGGCGGCTGGAGAAGACCAACGCTATTGAAGAAGCTCAGGGAGGTTTTTCTGGCTGCCTAGCCATCATTTTGATATTAGCCGAGAAAAGGGAATCTTTGAGATGTGAAGACGGCCTTCTCAACAGGAAGCGAAATCTGGCGACTAAGGAGGGGAAATGAAAAAACGAACTCTAGCGGCGATTGATGTTGGTACTACCAAGATATGTACCGCCATCGCTGAGGTGACGGAGGAGAATGAGGTTCGTGTCGTTGGTGTCGGCATCGTACACTCCAACGGGTTGCATAAAGGCTTGGTGGTCAATATCAATGACGCCAAAGAAGCAATCCACGAGTCAGTAATCAAGGCGGAGCAAACCAGTGGCTACCGCATCGACTCGGCTTATGTCGGTGTCACTGGCCGGCATGTCAGCTCGTTGAATAACCGCGGTGTCGTCGCCATTACGCGCAATGACCGTCAGGTGCGTCCTGAGGATTTAAGACGGGTACTTACCTCGGCTCACAACATGAAACTTCCCAGCGACCGGAAACTTCTCCATGTTATCCCACGCCATTATGCCGTGGATGGACAGGAAGGGGTAAAGAACCCGGTAGGAATGCATGGCATGAGATTGGATGTGGAGACACACGTCATTACGGCGGCAGTAACCTCGGTACAAAATCTAGCTAAGTGTATTCGAGCCAACGGCATCGAAATCGAAGACCTTGTCCTGGAACCACTGGCCAGCGCCGAGGCCGTACTTACTGAAGAGGAGAAACAAGCCGGTGCGATTCTGGCTGATATCGGCGGTGGTACCACCGATATCGCCATTTTCAAAGATGGGAGTATCTGGCATACCGCCATTCTACCCGTCGCCGGTTATCAACTCACCAGAGATATTGCCATCGGCCTGGGACTGCCCTTTGATGTCGCCGAAGAGATGAAGAAAAAATATGGTAGTGTTACGTCGGCGTACGAGGGCAAAGCCGAGTCTAACGACAGAATTGCCATCAATGGACACGGTATTTCCCACCAGGACTTGAGTGATATTCTCCGTGCCCGGGTTGAGGAGGTTCTGCGACTGATTCTGCTGGAGTTACCCCGCTCCGGCTACCAGGAACTGGTCCCGGCAGGATTAGTGCTTACTGGCGGTAGCTCAAATCTGTCTGGTCTGGATATCCTCGGGCGCGATATGCTACGGCTGCCGGTGAGGATTGGCCTGCCGACCAGTATTACTGGTATCACTGATACTCTTCATGACCCGGCTCACGCCACCGGCGTTGGCCTGCTGCTCTGGGGGGCACGGCACGGCAGCACATCCCGCTGGCAATCCCGCGGCTTTGGCACCGGTCTGTGGAACTTAATGGCCAGACTCAGGGGTCTATTTCGTTAGGTAATTATTGGAACAGGAATCATTAAGGTATTTATTAAGGAGGAGGAAATGGCAAAATCAAGTTTCGTCAGTAATCCAGCCAAGATAAAGGTTATCGGTCTGGGTGGCGGCGGCTGCAACGCGATAACCCGCATGATTCGAGCCGATATCAAAGGTGTCGAGCTTATTGCCGCCAATACTGATGCCCAGGCACTGGCCTTTACTGAAGCTCCAATCCGTGTACAGCTTGGCGACAGGCTGACCCGGGGGTTGGGCGCCGGCGGAGACCATAACGTTGGTCAGAAAGCCGCCGAGGAAAGCCGCGATGAACTCAGGGAGATTACCTTAGGTGCTGACATGGTATTCATCGCTGCGGGCATGGGTGGGGGTACCGGTACCGGAGCGGCTCCTATCGTCGCTGAAATCGCCAAGCGAAACGGAGCCTTGACCATTGCTATCGTCACCAAGCCATTTGGCTTTGAGGGAACACACCGCCACCAGGTCGCCGAGGAGGGCATTGCCAACCTGCTGGGCAAGGTTGACACGCTTATCATCATTCCCAATGACCGCTTGCTCGACCTTTGCGACCAGAGGACGGGTATGGATAGTGCTTTTCAGATGGCGGATGACGTGCTCAGACACGGCGTCCAGGCTATTTCCGAAGTCATTACCTCCCCCGGGTTGATTAACCTTGATTTTGCCGATGTCAAAGCGGTAATGAAGGATGCCGGCCCGGCATGGATGTCAGTCGGAGTCGGGAGTGGTCCGAATCGGGCAGTAGATGCGGCTCAGGCAGCCTTAGCCAGTCCATTACTGGATGTTTCCATTGAAGGTGCCAGAGGGGTGCTCTTCAATGTTGTTGGCGGCTCTAGCCTTACCCTGTTTGAAGTTAACGGGGCGGCCGAAGTAATCAGAAAAGCGGTCGCTCCTGACGCCAACATTATCTTCGGCGTGGCTCACGACCCGGCGATGGAAAGGGATGTGAGGATTACTCTCGTCGCCACTGGATTCGTTACTCAGCAGGGAATAATCGGATTTAGCCGGGATGCTAAAACCGAGGCGCTCGCCGGTCTGAAGGGGAATGAGACGGAGCTGGATGTTCCTTCCTTCCTGCGTAATCCCCGTTTCAGCCAGCGGCGTCAGATAATCCCCCCATCCACCAAAACGATAAACAAGACACCATCAACGGTCTCCTCCAAGTAACCTCCTTAGCCAATCCTCCCACCGGGGCTGCCCTTCCTGTAGAGGAAGGGCAGCCCTATTTTTTAGCTCAGCCGGGTCGCCCGAAGTAAAATGAGATTGTTTAGAAATCCACCCCCCTGTCCCCTTCACCTTGGTAAGGGGAAGGAGGCGAAAATCCCCCTTAATCCCCCTTTTTCAAAGGGGGAGACACGTCAACAAAACGGGAAGACTTCTCCCTTTAGTAAAGGGAGAGTGAGAGGGATTTAAGCAGGGGTATCTAAAAGGGGCTTCGCCCCTCTTTCTTTTTCTCCCCCTCTCCTGAAAGGAGAGGGGGATTAAGGGGCTGAGGTTGATAAACGACCTCAAAAACTTCCGCTTGACAGATACTACCTATTGTGGTATCCTCTTCCTGCTGTACTACAAGATGTGTGATTAGCGATGAATTGTCCTTATTGCCATTATCCTGATTCCAGGGTTATTGACTCTCGTGATGTCAATGACGGCATACGCCGTCGGCGGCAATGCCTGAGCTGTGACTCTCGCTTCACCACCTATGAGCGCTTCCAATCGACTGGGCTCTTTGTCATTAAGAAAGACCAGCGGCGCGAGGAGTTCGATAAGAACAAACTGTTAACCGGTCTGCACAAGGCCTGTGAGAAACGCCCTTTGCCTACCGGTACGATTGACAAGCTGGCGGATGATATTGAGGCTGAGCTTTACCATCAGGGCAAGGCCGAAATACCCAGTACCGTTGTTGGTGATATGGTCATGGAAAGGTTGAAAAAGCTGGACTACATTGCCTACATCCGCTTTGCCAGTGTCTACCGCCAGTTTACTGATATTACCGCTCTCAAGCAGGCGGTAGATAGCCTCTTGAGTGATAAGACTGAGCCATCCCGCCCGGTCGCTCAGCTACCATTGCTGCCGGCAGAGACCACGGCGACGGTGACAAAAAGGCATGAGAGAAGTCGAAAATGACCACAGATAAAAAGTTGGAAAAGCAGCAGCTAACCGACCAGGACCGGACTCAGATTGCCCGCTCTGTCTTCGCTGATGCCGAGGCCGAGGGTATAGCCGATAGGCAACAAATAGAAGAGCGAGTCCAGCGGGAAATTGACCGTGTGGAAAAGCAGCCACCGCTACCCGGCATGGAACACCTTATGCCCAAACCGCGGCGCCGGCAAACGCGACCAACCATCCATGCTGATATACCGGCGATAGTGAAAGAAGTTTTGACCAGCGAAACACCAATCGAGAAAGAGGAGATTAAACCTATGGCACAGCCAGTTGTCCAGATTAAGACCGAAACCCGGGTTGCTCCCGGTATCAACCTTACCGAAAATGCCCTCCGTGTTCTGAAAGCAAGATACCTGAAGAAAGACAAGCAGGGACAGGTTATCGAGACCGTGGAGGAGATGTTCCGCCGGGTGGCATGGGCGATAGCCTCGGCTGAGCTTCTCTATGACCCCAAGGCTGATGTTAAAGCTAGGGAAGAGGAGTTTTATCAGGTTATGGCTGACCTTGAGTTTCTGCCCAACTCCCCGACCTTGATGAATGCCGGGCGTGAGCTAGGGCAGCTATCGGCTTGCTTTGTCCTGCCGGTTGAAGACTCGATGGAGTCCATCTTTGATGCAGTCAAGAATACGGCCCTGATTCACAAAAGCGGTGGGGGCACCGGCTTTTCCTTCTCCCGATTGCGACCGGAAAAGGACCGGGTTGGCTCGACCGGGGGAGTTGCCAGCGGCCCGGTCTCCTTCATGCGCGCCTTTGACACGGCTACCGATGTCATCAAGCAGGGTGGGATGCGCCGCGGAGCGAACATGGCCATCCTCAGCATCGACCACCCCGACATCATGAGGTTCATCACCGCCAAGGAAAACCCCGATGTCCTGACCAATTTCAACCTCTCGGTCGCTATAACCACCGAGTTCATGGAGGCAGTCAAAACTGGCACTGAGTATAACCTGGTCAATCCACACACCAGAGAAGCCGTCGCCAAGCTTAATGCCAAAGAAGTCTTCGACAAGATAACGACCATGGCATGGACAACCGGCGACCCTGGTGTGGTCTTTATTGACCGTATCAACAAGGATAACCCCACGCCACAGCTAGGCCGGATTGAAAGCACTAACCCCTGTGGCGAGCAGCCCTTGCTACCCTACGAGTCGTGCAATCTTGGCTCAATCAACCTGAGCCGGATGCTGCGCACCACTGACAAGACCACTGAGATTGATTATGCCCGGCTGTCCAGAACGGTAAGGCTCGCTGTCAGGTTCCTGGATAACGTTATCGATGTCAATAAATTCCCGCTACCCCAGATTGAGGAAATGACCAAAAAGACGAGAAAAATCGGGCTGGGCGTGATGGGCTTTGCCGATATGCTCCTCCAGCTTGGCATTGCCTATGACTCGGAAGCAGCCCTGCAGGTTGCCTCGGATGTCATGGGGTGTATCAATAAAGAGGCACGCCAGGCATCAGTGGAACTGGGTAAAGAGCGTGGCGTCTTCCCCGCTTTCAAGGGCAGCATCTATGATGTCTCCGGTGGCCCCCGACCAAGGAATGCCGCTTGCACCACCATCGCTCCCACCGGCACCCTGAGCATCATCGCCAGCTGCTCCAGTGGCATTGAACCTCTTTTTGCCCTGGTTTATACCAAGAATATCCTGGATGGGGCACAGTTTGTCGAGGTCACTCCCTACTTCGAGGAGGCGGCCAGAAACGGGGGTTTCTACTCTGATGAGCTTATGCAGCGCCTCGCCACCGGTGCCAGGCTAAAGGAAATGGATGGCATCCCCGAGGCGGTAAAGCGAGTCTTCGTTACCGCCCACGATATCAGTGCCGAGTGGCATGTCCGCATGCAGGCTGCCTTCCAGGAGCAGACGAACAACGCCGTCTCCAAGACAGTCAATTTCCCCCATGAGGCGACCCAGGCCGATGTGGCCAAAGTATACCTCATGGCCTACGAATCGGGATTGAAAGGTATCACCATCTACCGCGATGGCAGCCGTGAAACCCAGGTACTGACCACCGGCAAGGAGAAGGAGAAAAAGGTCGAAGCGGCCGTGCTTACCCCGCGGAAAAGGGCCAAGATAACCAAAGGGAGCACCGAAAAGGTAACCACCGGCTGCGGCAATATGTATATTACGGTAAACTTTGATGAGCAGGGGATATGCGAGGTTTTCACCACCCTGGGGAAGGCAGGGGGTTGCGCCTCGGCCCAGCTTGAAGCTATCTGCCGCCTTATTTCCCTGACACTACGTTCAGGAGTGGAAATTGTCGCCATTGTGAAGCAGCTTAAGGGTATCCGCTGTCCCTCCATCGCCTGGGAGGAAGGCAAGGCAGTGCTCTCCTGTGCCGATGCTATCGCCAGCGTTCTGGAAAGATATACCGGGAATAATGGTGGCCAGCCCAAGAATGAGAGTCAGCCCAAGCTCGAAGACTATGGCCTAGCCAAGAATCTCGCCGGGCAATGCCCCGATTGTGGCAACCTGCTGTCCTACGAAGAAGGCTGCTTCAAGTGTCATGCCTGTGGCTATACTAAGTGCTAACGAAATGAGGAAGGTAAAACAGTGACTGAAAAACCTGCGCAGCCGGAAGTGCAAGTTTCATTCCCTGACAGTCTGAAGGGTGGGGTATATTCTAACATGATGACAGTGACCCATACCAAGGAGGAATTTGTTCTGGATTTTATGATGGTTATGCCTCCGGTGGGTTCTGTAACCGCCAGGGTTGTGATTAGCCCGGGTCACATGAAGAGAATGATTGCGGCACTTGCAGATAACTTATCTAAATATGAGTCCAGGTTTGGTAAGTTGACTGCCGCCGAGGAACCTCCTAAACCTATCGGATTTCAGGCTCCGTCAAGATAGGAGATTGAAAGTGCAGTTTGTCCTGCTTTCGGCAGGAGGGCTTGCCATAACCGGTTGGTAGCGCTAAACTTACCAACATGAAGATTGTACGTTTCAGGACTGAGGGTGACGTCAAGTACGGGATACTAACCGGTCAGCATATTCAGGCAATTAAGGGAGGCCTTTTTGGCTCACTCAAGACTACCGAGTTGGGCTACCAGTTGCGCCGGGTCAAGCTCCTGGCGCCATGCGTACCATCGAAAGTAGTTGCTGTCGGGCGTAACTATCGCAGCCATGCTGCCGAAGTCAATCAGCCTCTGCCGGACGTTCCTTTCATCTTTCTGAAACCATCGACATCCGTCATCGGGCCTGAGGAGAACATTCTTTATCCCGAAACCTCGCACCAGGTTGATTATGAGGGCGAGCTTGGCGTGGTGATAAAGAAACGGGCCTGGCAGGTATCCGCCGCAAAAGCGCTGGACTATGTGCTGGGCTATACCTGCTTTAATGATGTTACCGCCCGTGATATTCAGAGCCATGAGAAACAATCGACACGGGCCAAGATTTTCGATACTTTCGCTGCCGTCGGCCCCGTTATTGAGACCGAGCTTGACCCGGCGAAGGCTGCTGTCGAGACCTATCTCAACGGGGAGCTTAAGCAGCAAGACAACACCCGCAACCTCATCTTCCCGGTCACCGAGCTAATCAGTTTTATCTCCCATGTGGTCACCCTGCTGCCGGGGGATGTTATCGCCACCGGCACGCCCAGTGGCATCGGCCCGATGCAGCCCGGCGATACCATTGAGGTCAGGATAGCGGGCATCGGCACGCTCAGAAACTATGTCGTCAAAGATGGTGGCTAGCGCCTAGCTAACCCTATTCGTTTTCTTTATCCTTTCCCTCTAAATCTCTTGGATGTATTTAGTAACCTCACCCCCTTTATCCCCCTCTCCTTTCAGGAGAGGGGGAGTAAAAAAAGAGGGGCTTCGCCCCTCTTGGACACCCGTTCAAATCCCTCTCGGTCTCCCTTTGTTAAAGGGAGAAGGGGCAACTCCCCCTTTCGCAAAGAGCCTGTCCCGTGCTTGACACGGGAGGGACTAAGGGGATAGGGCTAATAAACAACCGAATTGTCACTTGAAACGGTATTGACGCTATTTACCATCTGGACATATAATTATTATAAACATAGTAATTATAGGGGAGAAGTAATGCCAGATACAATTAAGAAAACTAGATATTTTCTAGATATAGAGCCTGAGCTTCGTAATAAAGTTAAGGCTCTGGCCGCTTTAAAGGGAAAGACAATGAAAGATTGGCTAACTGAGGCTATCATTGCCAAGCTGGAGGATGAGATTGATGCTGCTGAAGGCCTGGCTTCCTTAGCCGATACCGAGGGCACGAAATCCTTAGAGGCTTACCTTGCATCACGGACTGAGTAATGTACCAGATTGAATTAAGACGCCGGGCACAGCGCTCACTAGACAAACTACCCGGGAATGATTTCAAGGCGGTGGTGCAAGCGATAAAAGACCTGGCGCGGGCACCAAGACCAAGGGGCG
>JAENIS010000127.1 GCA_016844285.1 Dehalococcoidales bacterium | reverse complement strand
TCATCCCTCCGGCCCATCGGCGCCATTACAATCCGGTTCTTCAATGACATTTTCCCAATCTTGCCCGGTTCAAATAATTTCATTGTTTGTTTGACCTCCCAGTTATTGATTCTCAGTTGCGAAACGAACTCACTATTTCCGGTGTTTGGCAAACTCGACAACAGTGCCAATTTGGTTAGCACCTTTGGGCGTGGTGAGGTCTACCCGGGACCCTATAATCCACGTCCCGGCGACGCTGGCAATCACCAGATTGGTGTAGCTATCAACACCTATCTTGGCGACTTTCTCAACCATTTCCCTTCTCTTAGTGGCGTCTCGCCTACCTCCGGATATGCCCGGCCAAGGAGGGCGAGGTAACCCGTGCTGTGCCAGGGAGTAGAGAGTTCCTTGGCCGCATTCTTGGCGCCGCCGCTCCAGCCGGCGTGGCGGAAGGTGAAGACCGAGCCAATCAGTTTGGATGATACCAGTGGGCTGAGGAGGGGCCTGAGGCTACCGTAGTCCCCAGGAACTACCTCGGCTTTGACTCCGACCTTTAGCCAGTAGCCCTGTACCACCTCAGCCATCTTGGGTAAATAGGGAGCTCCGGCGACAGAAGCAGCGTTAATCTTGATATTGAAGCCCTGAGAATAGCCCGCCTCCTTAAGCAGCCTCTGCGCCTCTTCAGGGTCGTAGCGGTAGACCTTGGCTGCATATTCTTTCCACCAAGGGACATTGACATCGGAAAGTTCGCCAATACCGGGTGGCGCCGGTGGGCCGGCTTTGCCCATGAAGAAGGTCTTTCTCATTTCATCACGATTGATAGCCAGGCTAAGAGCTTGCCGTACCCGGATATCGCCAATCGGGCCAGCAGCATCCTCAAAGGCACCAAGTAAGTGAATGGTAGGACCACGCTCTTCCTCGAAGACTATTCTGAAGCCGGCTTGCTCCAGGTTAACGGCTGCTTCCAGACCAATATCACTGAAATCTATTTCTCCGGTCTTAAGTGATGCCACGCGTGTAGTCTCCTCCGGCATCAGGACGAGGGTCAGCTTCTTGAATTCAGGGGTTGTTCGCCAGTGCTTATCCAGAGCCTCGTATTCTACCATATCTCCGGGAATACGGCGGACAAACTTGAAGGGACCACTACCCACCGGCCGACGTTGGAAACCTTCAGCCCCAACTCGTTCAAAGTAGTCCTTCGGCATTACCTGACCGTGACCACCGCCCTCCTGGTGGCTGAGTATAGTATCATAGAAAATCTGTACGTCGTTGGTGTAAACACGGACAGTATAGTCATCGACAATCTCGATACTCTTGGTAGCTCTTCTTAGGAAGGGTTGGCTAGAACCAGACTGCATGAACCGCTCCAGGCTGAATTTGACGTCTTTAGCGGTAAGGTCGTCACCGTTATGGAATTTAATCCCTTTACGGACGTAAAGAGTCCAGGATAGAGCATCGGCAGACATCTCCCACTTTTCCAGATACCCCGGGGCAAACTGACCCTGCATATCTCTTATGATAGGATAATCCAATATGGGCCATAACAGATTACCGTTATTCGAGTTGCTCCCGAACACCGGGTCAAATCTCTCCTCGTGAAAGGTAGAGAGCGCAACTCGTAATTCCCCGTAGGGTCCGGTTTGGAGCCAGCTAGAGACAAGATGATTACCAATCCCAAAGCTATCACTGACTGCCTTACTTTTAGGATTCCCATCTCTGTTTCTCCTTCTCTTTTGATTCAAGACCGGCTATTTTTTCTTCTGCCTCAATACTGTGTTTATGCTTATCGGCACTCCAATTCCTGTACTATCCTGTACTATCCTGATTCAGCATGCTACGGTTGCCTATGTTTGGCAATCGCGGCGTAGGCAATGATACCTTCACCCATCAGCGGCAAATTAATGTCTACCCGGGGGCCGAAACCAATCATCATCGGTACCTGAGCAATGGCTAAAACCGTATAGGTTTCACTAGCGATTTTTATGGCTTTGTCTAGATACTCCGTCCTCTTCTTGGGATCAAGCTCGACGCCGGTCATATCGATTAATTTCTCTAACTCAGGTATTGCACCCCCCATGGTGATGCGGCCCACATACTGGTGCCCGCTGTGGAAACCAGTCCAGAGATCACTGCCGGTAACAGGACTAGCAGATTTGATATAGGTGGCGATTTGCCCAACTACTCTTGAGTCATCAACCTTGACTAATGCCCTGTACGCCGACTGTTCCATGGGAACAATCTCCGCTTTTATTCCCATCTTTTGCCAGTAACCCTGTACTATCTCAGTAACCTTACCCATTTGGGGAAACTCTGCTTTAGGTTGACTATATATCTTGACGCTGAACCCATCCGGATAGCCGGCCTCTTTCAGTAGCCGCTTTGCCTCCACAACGTCATAACGATAAATATTGTCAATGTACTTCTGCCAATAAGCAATATCGATATCCGCCGACATCGGGAAAATCATCGGAGGCAAAGGACGAGCGGCCTTGCCATAGAGGAGCTGACTTATTATCTCATCTCGATTAATGGCCAGAGAAAGAGCCTGGCGTATCCTGACATCAGTGACAGGCATGCCAACCGCTTTCGGACTATTGCCATAGCCTATCAGTAGCTGAGGCTGAATACTACCCATAGAGCGCACCTTGAAGTCTCCAGCTTTCTCCATCTCGATACTACTGTCAATGCCGATTTCGGTAACATCGATTACTCCCGTCTTTAACATCGCTACCCGGGTATTTTCCTCCGGCACCACGACAAACTCCAAATTCTTGAAGGCGGGAGTCTGCCGCCAGTGGTTGGTCAGTGCCTCATATTGAGTCATGTCTCCGGGCACCCAGCGCACGAACTTCCACGGACCGCTGCCTACCGGATGAAGCTTGTAATATGCCATGCCGTATTGTTCAATATAACCCTTCGGTAGCACTACCCCCATGCGAAAAGAAGGAGAGAAAGCGATGGTTTGCTGGAGAAACGGTTGAGGCCCGATAGTATTGACCTTGACGGTATAGTCATCGACTATCTCTACACTCTTGACCATACCTCTCAGTTCTGCGTAATAGGCCTGTGGGCCAATGTATTCATCAAAGGTGAACTTCACATCAGCCGCCGTGAGCGCCTGACCATTGTGGAATTTAATCCCTTTGCGAATATGGTAAGTCCATGACAGACCATCAGGAGCAAGCTCCCAGCTTTCGACAACCTCTGGCTCTAGTTTAGAACTATCCAGCCTCATCATGAAATCGTATAAAGGTGCCGCAAAACGCAAGATGACACCGTTGCTGGCCCGTGCAGGGTCAAATATTTCGTCGGAAAAACTGCCCGTTGCCATTCTTAGTGTCCCATATGGCCCGGTTGGGGTTGGTACTGGCGCCGGGGTGGGCTTGGGTGCTGGCGCTGGTGTAGGAGCTGGTGTAGGAACTGGTGCCGGAGCCGGGGTTGGCACCGGTACGGGTGCTGGTGCCACTTGGCCACAGCCAGCTAGAGACAATATAACTACCAAT
>JAENIS010000090.1 GCA_016844285.1 Dehalococcoidales bacterium | reverse complement strand
GGCCGGGAAGAAGTCAGGTGAACTAGGGTTCTACCAGCTACCTTATGATTTGGCGGCAGCCAATGAGAGCATATCTTTGGCTGGCTCTATCCGCCAACGGTGTGACGACTTTATTGTGCTGGGTATTGGTGGCTCAGCACTGGGTGGAATGGCTCTTTTCCATTCCCTCTGCCCTCCCTGGCACAACCTCTTGCCCCGGTCAGAGAGAGGCGGCGCCCCGCGCATGTTCTTCATGGACAATATCGACCCGCGCACTTTCAAAAGTATCCTGGACATTATCAATCCGGAAAAGGCGGTGTTTAACGTCATCAGTAAATCAGGCACGACTACCGAGACCTTGAGCCAGTTTCTCATCGTTCGCCAGCTACTGATGGAGAGGCTGGGTAAAACATCAGTCAAGGAGCATCTTATCATTACTACCGGCGCTGCCAAGAGTGCTTTAAGGGCTTTGTCGGAAGAGGAAGGTTACCGGCTGCTCCCAATTCCGGAGAATGCGGGCGGGCGCTTTTCCGTATTGACACCGGTCGGCTTATTCCCGGCAGCTATGGCCGGCATTGATATTCTGGAGCTTCTGGCGGGGGCGCGCCACATGGAGGAGCGCTGTCGCTCCAACCAACTGTGGCAAAACCCGGCCTATCTGAGTGGAGCTTTACACTATTTAGCCGATGTCAGCAAAGGACTTAATATCGTTGTGATGATGCCCTATAGTGATGCTTTGATGCGGGTCGCCGACTGGTTCCGGCAACTCTGGGCGGAAAGCCTTGGCAAAGCCCTGACCACATCCGGGAAGGTCGTCCACGTCGGCCAAACCCCTGTGGTTGCTCTGGGTGTCACCGACCAGCACAGTCAGTTGCAATTGTACCAGGAAGGTCCTTTTAATAAGCTCTTCGTCTTCCTGATGGTGGAAAATCATGGCGAGGTCATGCCCATACCATTACTCTCAGAACAGGGTGAGGGGCTTTCCTATTTAGGCAGACACAGCCTGGCCGAGCTGATGAAGGTTGAAGCCGAGGCTACCCGCTTTGCCCTGACCCGGGCCGGACGTAGCAATATGAGCCTTATCCTGCCCGAAATCAACCCATTTACCATCGGGCAGCTTCTTTTCCTTCTCGAGGCGCAGACCGTCTTTACCGGGGGTCTCTATGATGTCAACCCTCTCGACCAGCCGGGAGTGGAAGCCAGCAAGCAGTATATCTACGGGATGATAGGACGAAGCGGTTTCGAGGATAAAGCCAGGGAAATCAAGAACTGGCAGAATCAGCAGCGACGGTACATAATCTAGTGTCACCTCAGGTAAATGGGGGAATGGTCTGACTCACCGGCACGCTTCAGTCGAATCCCAATCCCCCTGACCCCCTTCCCAACGGGCAGATGGAGTTATTAATAGTCTCATTATAGAATGGATTCAAGACATGAGTGGTGCTATTCAAATAGAAGCATGTCATTCTGGCGAAGGCCAGAATCCGGATACCACCCTATCTCTGGATTCCAGCCTACGCTGGAATGACAGTTATTGAACGTATACAGACTATTATGAGACACTTAGTTAAGTAAGAGAGAGGGGGCTATGCCACCTCTCTTAAATCTCTTCCCCTTTTCCTACTACGGAAGCAGTCATTAGTGCAGCAATTAGCCAGACAGGACATTAGCGAAGCAGGATATCCTGAATTTGCCTGGCAAAAGCCTGACTTTCGGCGTCTCCGGTGACGAGCTGAATCTGTTTTGCCGAGGATACACCCAACCCCAACTCCGCCGCCCGCGCAATCTGGTCTTGTGCAAAGACGGACCCACGGCTGACTTCTGCTGTTGTCCCTAAAAGACGAAGAATGGCTACTCCCGTAGCGTCGATGGCAACGCGGTCAGTTCCAGCCAGCATCACCCCGGCATCCACGCGAGTGCCTCGGGCGGGGCCACCATTAACAAAAGCCTCCACTCCATCCAGAACCACCAGGTCGGGCGAATAAGCCGTATTAAGCTCGGCAATCAACTGCCGCTGGTATGGTGAAGAGTGCAGTTCCCCCATATAGGGATAGCCTGCCCGTGGCACCAGACCCACGGCGTTCTTCAAAGAGAGGGTGAAATGGCCACCATAAGCGTGGGTTTTGAGACAACAGGTCTGGACGATGGATTCCGCCTCAAGGTAAATTCGTGGGAAATGAAAACCCTGGCTCCAGTGACTCTCTTTAGGCTTGAACTGAATCCAGCCTTCGGGGGCCATCTCCTCCAGGTTGAGAATACCGAAGCCCAGTTCCTCAGCTAGCTTGAAGATTCCTTTCTTTTCCATGACTACCCGCGTGCTGTCTCCGGGACCGCTTCGCTCACTCAGCGTGATTTGTTTTGCCTCCATCTGCTGGAGAGACGTAATCAAAGACCGCAGGGTATCGCTGTGCGTCGAACCCGGTGCCGGGTCAGCCGAGTTGAAGTTGGGTTTGAGAACGACGTCTTTGCCTCGAAAGGACTTTAAATCGAGAAGATTGACCGCTTGCCTGACACCATCACCACGGTCCATAGTGCGTACCAATGCTACTTTTGTCATTCCAGCCTCCTTTGTCTGGGGCGTTGGCAAAGCGGTAGGCTCGGTCGGGTGGGATAATTCTGCGGTTTGCTGGGAGCCAGACAGACAAGCCGGCATCAGTGATGACAGCACAGTAAGCCCACTAATAAGAGCTACCCCGCGCAAAAAATCCCGCCGTCCTAGCGATTGTCCGGCACCACCTGCGCCCACGTTACCAGACATAGTACAATTATAGCCGAAATAAGCCAATTCAGCCATGCTGTCGATTTTAGGGTTCCATTTGCTTATGGTTGATTCCACTGTCATTGCGGGCGTAGCGACGTGGCAATCTGGGCGGACGAAGCCCTCCACCCGGATTGCTTCGCCTCCGCCTGCGGCGGATGGTCTCGCAAAGACAGACTCACCAACCATAAGCAAATAGTACCATCTACAAGGCTCTCTTGACAAAACAGAGACGTTTACTTATTATTTGACTACCTCTCCTGGCAACAAAATCCAGGAGAGGGACGAAGTGAAGAATATCGCGCCTGCATGACCAAAAAATAGGCCGACTGGTTTTCTTACGGCCAAAGCCATCGCCACGATTGAAAAAGACAAAGAGGAGGCTCCACAGTGAACTGGCAGAAAAAGATATTACGGAAGTCCCTGACCATCCTTCTCGTCGCAATGCTGCTTTCGTCAGCATCCGGGCTGACAGCTATCACTAGCAAGGTATCAGCTCAGGAACCATCAGCCAGCGGGGTGATACCTCGTATCGCCACTGTTTCTTACCCCTTCTCCGACAATGTTGAGGATATCACCGCCAATAACTGGCTGGCTGACTCTCCCTGGTCAAGAACCAGCATCGATAGTCATAGTGGGAATATTAGCTGGACTGATAGCCCGGGAGATTACTATGCCAACAACCGCGACATTTCATTAGCTCTGGCCACGGCCATCAGCCTGTCTTCAGCCACAAAGCCCTACCTGAAATTCTGGCACCGCTACCAGCTTGAAGCTGGCTTCGATTACGGCTATGTTGAGTTATCAACTGATGGCGGCAATAACTGGCCGAACCGGCTGGCCAGCTACTCCGGCACAATGAGTACTCCCTACAGTGGGGCAAAACTATCCGCAAAGTCAGCAGCACTGGAAACACCGACGGCAGTCACCAGGGAGCCATGGCTCATGGAACAAATCGACCTTACCAGCTATGCCGGGCAGGCTAACGTGAAAATTCGCTTTCGCCTGGTAACTGATGGTAGCAGAGTTCAGGACGGCTGGTATCTTGATGATATTGCCATTGCCGAGCTTCCCACCGCGGTCACCCTTTCTTCTATTGCTAACCCTACTCGTACCTCAGCTAACCTGACCTGGTCGCAGAATAGCGACGCCAGTTTCCGTAGCTATGCTATCTACCGAAGCCTGACTCCCGGCACGAATTTCCGCAGTACCCTGGTCACCACCACCTCAAATCAGTCGGTTACATCCTTCATGGATACGGGACTGGCAACCAAAACTCCTTATTATTACCGGGTCTACGTCGTCAGTAACCACGAAATCTACAATGCCAGCAACGAACAGAGCGTGACGACTCTAGCCGGGGTGGATTATCCCTTCTTCGATAATATGGAGGCTGGACCTAACAACTGGCTTGCCGAGCCTGGCGGTGTTTGGACACTGGTCACACCGGACTCAGCACACAGCGGGACAAAGGCCTGGACGGAGAGTCCATCAGCTAACTATGCCAATAGCGTCAATGCCACCCTTACCCTGGCGGACAGTCTCCAGATAAGTCCCCGCTCCCAGCTCATCTTCTGGCACCGTCTGGATATCGCCACCGGTGACAATGCCTTCGTCGAGGTATTAACGGAAAATGCTACCGCCTGGACGACACTGGCTACCTTTACCAACCGCAAGACAGCCTCTTGGACAAGAGAGCAAATACCTCTTGGTACGTCAACGGGCAATGCCCGCGTACGTTTCCGCATTACTACCGATGCTTCAGGAACGGCCGATGGCTGGTTTATCGATGATATCGGTATCGCTGACCTGCCAACGGCGGTTACTCTCAGTACCCCGGTACCGCAGCAAGCACCCAATGTTGATAAGATGCAGCTCACTTGGACACAGAGCACCGATGTCTATTTTCAGAGCTACCAGATTTACCGTGATAATAAGGTAGGCGTAGACCTTACCGATACTCTGGTGGCGACCGTAACCAGCCAGACAACTACCAGCTACATGGATGCAGGACTCCTTGCCAACACGGCTTACTACTACAAGGTATATGTGGTAAATCCTTCCCATGTCTATAACGGCAGTAATGAGCAAAGTGCCACTACCCTGGCACCCGGCGGGATGCTCGGCTTTCCCTTCTCGGATAACATGGAAAGCGGCACCGGTAGATGGGTGGCTCAATCACCCTGGGCATTAACTCAGGAGGCAGTGCACAGCGGCAACTTCTCCTGGACAGACAGCCCGGCCAGCAACTATGCCAACAATGTTAATACCTCTCTCCAGCTAACCATCAATCTCGGCGGCGCCACCATGCCAATTCTGGAGTTCTGGCAGAGATACAGCCTGCAAGAAAACAGCGACTTCGGCTATATCGAGGCATCAACCGACAAGGGTGTTAACTGGAGTCGCATCTACTTCGTCACCGGCAACAGTGCCGACTGGCTTAATGAGAAGGTAGACCTTGGCGCCTACGCCGGCGTTGCCGAGGTGGTCCTGCGTTTTCGTTTTGTCTCCGATGCCAGTGGTGTAGCTGACGGCTGGTATATCGATGATGTCACCATCAGAGAGACGGCGGTGAGTATCCCCTACCCCTTCTCGGATAACCTGGATAGCGGCGAGGGTAACTGGATATCTGGGGCGTGGGCGCTGGTCAGCCCGGGGCATACTACCCCCAACACCTTTACCGATAGCCCGCGGGGTGACTACCTGCTCGATAACTGGATGGAGCTGGTGCTCGCGGGCACTATTGACTTTCGTAGCTCCACCCGCCCCCAGCTTACCTTCTGTCACAAGTATGACCTGGTCGACCGCATCCA
>JAENIS010000089.1 GCA_016844285.1 Dehalococcoidales bacterium | reverse complement strand
CAAATCTATTTTATACTTTTTCAGCGTCTCCCGGATAACGGCGGCTGACTTTTCATCAGGCTCACAAAGAGGCAAGCGCGTTTTACCCACGTTGAAGCCGACCTGGTTCAGTTGGCCACGATAAACAGGTCACTGAAGATGGGCATAAGATGACGATGCAGGCTGGCCGCTTCTTTAACCTTGCCTTCCAGAAAGCGATTCATCATCTCTCTAATCTGGAGGCCAACCAGGTGGGAGGCAACACTGATTATGCCATAACCACCGATGGCCAGTATCGGCAGCGTATCGCTGTCATTACCACTCCAGACCAGGAAACCCTCCCGGCTGTGGCTGATGATTCGGGCGATTTGCTCAAGATTACCACTGGCTTCTTTGATACCGACAATATTGTCTATCTGACTCAGCCTAACCACGGTATCGGCAGATAGGCTGGCAACAGTGCGTGAGGGTACATTATAAAGGATACAACGCAGGCTGGTGCTCCCGGCAATAGTCTTAAAATGCTGGTATAAGCCTTCCTGGGTAGGCTTATTATAGTAGGGGACGACCAGCAGGCAAGCATCAACACCACTTCGCTCGGCCTCTTTGGTTGCCTCCACTGCCTCGGCAGTGCTATTGCTGCCGGTACCGGCGATGACCGTCCCCCGTTCACCAATCGCCGCTTTAATCTCCCGGAAAAGACGTGTCTCTTCCGTTCGGACGAGAGTCGGTGATTCCCCGGTGGTGCCGACGACAACCACCCCTTCACTACCGGAATCGAGTAAGGCCAGGGCTAGCTTTTTGGCCTGTTGGTAATCAACCGCTCCTTCTTCATCGAAGGGGGTCACCATGGCGGTCAGCAGTCGTCCCAATCTTTTCATTTTCAACCCCTCCCGGATGCAACCATCCTCTTTTCGTCATCTCTTCAGCAATCTGAACGGCATTGAGGGCTGCCCCCTTACGCACATTGTCCGCCACCACCCACATCGCCAGACCACGGGGATGAGAGGCATCCTGGCGAATACGGCCCACAAAAACTTCGTCAGTGCCGGCCGCCGACCAGGGTTGGGGATAGAGACTTATCACCGGGTCATCCAGTACCTTGACCCCGGGGGCATGGGACAGAATATGCCGTGCCTCTTCGGGGGACATCGCTTCCGAGAACTCGACATTGACCGCCTCGGCATGCCCGATAAATACCGGAACACGCACACAGGTAGCGGAAACGACGATACTCTCGGCATGCATTATCTTTCTCGTTTCTTCCACCATCTTCCATTCTTCTTTAGTGTAGCCATTAGCCAGGAAGACATCTATCTCGGGGAGCAGGTTAAAAGCTATCGGGTGGGGATAAACATGGGGAACAGGTTTCTGCCCATCCAGTAGCTGCCTCGTCTGCGTGCTCAGTTCCTCCATCGCCGCCGTCCCGGTGCCGGACACCGATTGGTAGGTAGACACCACAATCCGCTTGATTGGCTTAACCTTGTGTAGCGGGTTGAGAGCTACTACCATCTGAATGGTCGAGCAATTGGGATTGGCAATAATCCCCCGGTGCCATTTAATATCTTCCGGATTAATCTCAGGGACGACCAGGGGCACCGTCGCCTCCATTCTAAAAGCAGCACTGTTATCAATCACCACCGCTCCTGATTGGGCGGCGATGGGGGAGAAGTAGCGACTGACGTCAGCTCCCGCCGAGAAGAGGGCGATATCGATACCGGCGAAAGAATCGGGAGCCGTCTCTTTAACTTCAATCTCCCGGCAATTGACCATCATCTTCCTGCCGGCGGAGCGGTCCGAAGCGAAGAGGCTGATAGACTCCATCGGGAAGCTACGCTGCTCCAGGACTCGGATGAACTCCTGCCCGACCAGCCCGGTCGCACCAACAATCGCCACTCTATATCCTTTCATCGTTACCTCCTACAAATTGAGCAGAGTATCGAGACCGTAGATTAAACCCTGGCGCTTCACTACCTCTTTAATCGCCACTACCACTCCCGGAATGTAGCATTCCCGGCCAATCGTATCATGCCGTATGGTCAAGGTTTGTCCCAGCGCTCCCAGGATGACTTCTTGATGTGCCAGCAGACCGGGCAACCGGACACTGTGAATGGTGACACCCCCAACCACCTCCCCCCGGCTACTGGAAGTCGGTTCCGGCACCGGCGGACGCTTGAACGGCTCCCCTCTGGCTTCGGCCATCAGCTTAGCGGTGGCGATGGCCGTTCCCGAAGGTGCGTCCGCCTTCATGTTATGATGCAGCTCAATGATTTCGGCATAGTCAAGGTATCTGGCGGCGACCTTGGCCAGGTGCATCATCAGCACTGCCCCCAGAGCGAAATTGGCGGCGACCACCGCCCCAATCTTATGTTTCAAGGCCAAATCTCTAATCTCAGCCAGGTCATTGCTGGCTAAGCCGGTGGTGCCGATAACCAGGTTAACGCCATGCTTAGCAGCCAGACGTACCGCCGGCATCGTCGCCTGGACGATAGTAAAATCCACCAGAACATCGGGGCGGCAAATGGTGAGGATATGCTCCAAGTCGGAAGAAAAGGGCACTTTACCCGAAGTATCGGGCAAAGTGAGATAGTCCGCACCGGCCTTCACGTCAACGGCGCCGACGACCTCAATCCCACCTTCCCTGCAGAGGGCACTGACCAACTCCCGCCCCATTTTGCCGGCAGCCCCGTAAACCACGACTCTTATTGGCGTCATTGCCTGACCCTCCGTGACGGATGTTACCGGTTTGGCCGGAAAGGCGGGCGCGGCGGACGGGGACGAGCCTCACGCTGTTGCCCTCCCGGTGGGCGACCCCCAGAGAAATTATCTGTTGCCTGACTGCCTGGTTCCTGAGAAGATTTATCCAGTACGGCCTTTCGGGAAAGATTTACCCGGCCGAGATTATCAACCTCAATCACCTTCACCATAACCTCATCGCCCATTTTGACGATATCCTCGACACTGGCCACACGATAGTCAGCGAGTTCACTGATGTGCACCAAGCCTTCTTTACCGGGCAGAATCTCGACCATCGCCCCGAAGGGAAGGATACGGGTTACCTTGCCGGTATAGACACTACCAACTTCAACATCTCTGGTCAGACTCTGGACGATTTCGATGGCTCTGCGGGCGGAAACTTCATCCGACGAGCCAATCACTACCGTGCCGCTATCGTCAATATCAATACTGGCCTTGGTTTGCTCAATAATGGCACGGATGGTCTTGCCTCCCGGGCCGATGACCGCCCCAATCTTGGCGGTATCGATGCTTATCTTATACATCCGCGGGGCATATCGGCTGAGTTGAGGACGAGTTAAGCTTAGCGTTTGATTCATGATATCCAGGATATGAAAACGCGCCTCGTGAGCCTGACTCATCGTCTTTTCAATAAGCTCCAAACTAACCCCTTTCAGTTTGATGTCCATTTGCAACCCGGTGACACCTTCCGTAGTCCCGGCGACCTTAAAGTCCATGTCCCCGTAGTTATCCTCCATACCTTCAATATCGGTCAGAATAACATAGCGACCGTCTTCGCCGGTAACCAGCCCCATCGCGATACCGGAGACGGCTCTCTTTATCGGTATGCCGGCATCCATCAGAGACATACTGCTGGCACAGACGCTGGCCATGGAGGTGCTGCCACTTGAACTGAGAACCTCAGAGACAAGACGGATAGTGTAGGGGAAATCCGCATCCTGGGGTAATACCGGTGCGATGGAGCGTTCCACCAGGGCACCGTGTCCAATCTCGCGGCGCCCCGGGTTACCGGTGCGCTTTACTTCGCCGTTCGAGAACGGCGGCATATTGTAATGGTGCATAAAGTGTTTCGTCTCTTCGATGCCCAGTCCATCAAGCACCTGATGCATCCGGGACGAGCCCAGGGTGGTGATGGTCAGCACCTGTGTCTCGCCGCGGGTGAAGATGGCGGAACCATGGGTGCGTGGTAGCAGTCCCACTTCACAACTAATCGGTCGGACCTCTCTCAAGCCTCGACCACTGACACGCTTTCCTCGCTCAAGGATACTGGCTCTAATTTCGGCCTTGACCCGGCCATCAAAGGCAGCCATTAGCTCTTCATGAGAGACTGACTGTCCCAGTCGCTCGATTACCTCTTTCTTTAGCCCGTCCAGAGCGGTTTCCCGTGGCGCTTTGTTGGCGTAGCTCAGGGCTGCCGCCAGCCTGCTACTGACTATCGCCGCAACGGCGCTGTCTACCTCAGGGTTATGAGTGCTCACCGGGACGTCCAGTTTGGCCTTACCGCGTGCTTTTTGAAGCTCCTCCTGAAGCCGGATGATGGCCTGGTTGGCCTCAAAACCAAAGTGAAGTGCCCGGGTCAGAATCTCTTCCGAAACCTCCTTAACCCCGGCTTCTATCATCACTACCGCCTCTTTAGTGCTGGCGATAACAAGGTCAAGCCGGCTTTCGCTAAGCTGTACCAGCGTTGGATTTAAGACCAGCTCGTCATTAATATAGCCGACGCGGACGGCACTCACCGGACCGTAAAAGGGTATTTCGGACATTGATAGCGCCGCCGAACTACCGATAATCGCCAGAATATCAGGGTCATTTTCCTGGTCAGCGGAAAGAACAGTGATGATAACCTGAATCTCCCTGCGCCACTGTTTGGGCAAGAGCGGGCGGAGACAGCGGTCAGTAAGGCGGCTGACCAGGGTCGCCTCCTGGCTGGGGCGCCCCTCCCGGCGGATAAAGCCACCCGGAATCTTACCGGCAGCATACAGTCTTTCTTCATAATCAACCGTCAGTGGTAGAAAATCGGCAGCCTCCCGACTACTCCCCACACAAGCCGTCACCAGCACCACCGTATCTCCGTATCGGACGGTCACGGCGGCGGCGGCCTGCTCTGCCAGCTTGCCCGTCTCTATGGTCAGCTTTCTACCGCCAACCTCACAATCAAAAGTTTGCGATTTTAACAATCATGCCTCCTTAATACTAAGACCCGTCCCAAAACGAAGTTTTGAAACGGATGAGACCCTCCCTGTTTAACCTCCGTGGTAAATCTCACGCCACGGCTTAGTTTCCCGTCTTTACTTGCGCAACCCGAGCCGCTCGATGAGCTTATTATAGCGGTCGGCATCCTCACGACTGAGGTAAGAAAGTAGCTTCTTGCGGTGGCCGACGAGTTTAATCAAGCCGCGCTGGGTATGGTGGTCTTTACGGTTAGCTGTCAGGTGCCGGGTCAATTCGCTTATCCTCTCGGTCAGCAAGGCTACCTGAACCTCGCTCGAACCGGTGTCACCTTCGTGGCGGGCATAATTTCCCATGATTTCAGTTTTCTTTGTCTTGTCCAAAATTGTGTTACCTCTCTCTTCTTCGTTGCTCTTTACCGGTGCTTAAGCTATCGACTACATTATATTGTAGCGTAAGGATAACATTAAGTGAGGGAATTATAGCATAAGCCACGGTGGCTGTAAATGAAAAATGATAAGATGTTTTGTGAACCTCAACCCTTCTCTGTTCAAATAGAAGATGTCATTCTGGCGCAGGCCAGAATCCAGATACCACCCTGCCCTGGATTCCAGCCTACGCTGGAATGACGGTCAACGTATACAGACTATGATGAGACACTTAGTGTAGTGTCTCATAAACAGGTTTACAAACCCCGTTCGCCCTGAGCCAGTCGAAGGGCAAGATGCTTCGACAAGCTCAGCACGAACGGGTTATATGG
>JAENIS010000029.1 GCA_016844285.1 Dehalococcoidales bacterium | reverse complement strand
GGGCATCCCCTGAAAAAAGACATGATAGAATGCCAGCCCGGTATAGACAAGCTTGAAAATAATGCCAAGCTTGACGATATCGATATTCCGATACATGTTACGGTAGACAAAATAGAAACCGACGCCCATGGCAAAGACAAAGGCGGCGGCAGCTTGAAAAAATGCGGGATAATTAGGAAGGGGAAGCTTAAAAATATCCTCGAAAAAGAAACCCATAAAAGCAAAGAAAACAAAACCTAAGATGAAATCATACAAGGCTGCAATCAGAAACAGGATACGATAGGGTTTTTCGTTGTCTAAGCGCGGCTGCATGGTACACCTCCCTGAGTTGCCAATTCAAACCAATACCAGAAACCTCGATACATGAACAAGCAGGACTATACTATACGCCGGAGAGGCACGAGTCAAGTCGAAGCTGGGTTCCGTTTGTTTTTAGTTGGTATGATGACACTAATCAGTATGAAGTGTCATAAGGAGCACAGCGACGTGGCAATCCGGGCATGCGAAGCCCTCCCCACCCAGATTGCTTCGCCTCCGCCTGCGGCGGATGGTCTCGCAATGACATTACCAACCAAATGCAAATAATACTCGCATCTAAGTAGAGCGGACACTCCGGTCGGGTCTGAGGATTATCCAATATCACTGGTGATGAACCGGGGATTCGCTCACTTACTGCTATTGAAACGCACCACCACAATATCCCCGTCCTGTACTTCGTAGCTAGCACCCTCGATACGCTGCCGGCCGGCTTTAGCTACAGCAGCTTCACTACCCAGTGCCACCAAATCCTCGTAGCGGATAACTTCCATCCGGATAAACCCTCTCTCCAGGTCACTATGAATCTTGCCGGCGGCCGTAGGGGCTTTGTCACCCTTCTGGCAAGTCCAGGAACGGACTTCATCTTCACCGGTGGTAAAGAAATTGACCAGGCCGAGCATCCCATTAGCGGCACTGAGCAGCCGCTGCATCGAAGACTCTTTCAGCCCGAGTTCATCCCGGAATGCCTGCTGTTCATCCTTGTCAAGCTGACTGATATCAGCTTCATCTTTGCCGCAGATAATTATCGTCTCCGCACCTTCGTCACGGGCAAACTGCCTCAGCGTGGTAACATGCTGGTTAGCAGCATCCTCCATAGATTTAATGTTGGCGATATAGAGTACCGGTTTTAACGAGACAAGATTGCATTCGAGAATACTGGCTGTTTCCTGGCTATTCAGGTTTTGTTTGCGGGCTGGAATGCCCTGCTGAATAGTGTCATATACCTTCTGGCAATTAGCCGCATCTCTGATGGCATCTTTATCTCCGGCACGTACCTTCTTCTCCAGGCGTTTTATCTTGTTCTCAATGGTGAGGCTATCGGCAGCCATCAGCTCCAGGTCAACCGTCTCGATATCACGTACCGGGTTTATCGTCTCATATTGGAAGGGGACATTGGCATCTTCAAAGCAACGCACCACATGTAACAGTGCTTCGACATTTTTGATATACCCGAGCAACCTGGAGCCACGTCCGCCCACTTGAGGGCCAGCCTTAATGCCGGGGATATCAACCACATCCAGAGTCGTCGGCACTACCTTTCTCGGATGGTACATTTCGGCCAGCCAGTTAAGGCGCTGGTCAGGGACAGAAACCACCGCCTGGTTCATCTCGGAACCACTATAGCTTGATACCCCTGCGGCGGTAATGGCGTTAAAAATGACCGTCTTCCCGCAAGAAGGTAAACCGATGAGGCCACAGCTTAAACCCATGTTGTCTCCTATCTGCTAAGTGCCTGAATCCAGAGCACTATCATCCTGTTATCTTCGAGAGTAATTACCGAAACTGAGGGAAGGTCTCTAAACGGAAGTAGACTCCGCCTGAAACTACCGACAGTCTAAACAAAACACTAACCTATGTATTATTATATATAAACAGGGTGCTTTTTACCAAGTAGATAATGTTTGATAACCTATCCCCCTGCCCCCTTCCCTTGGCAAGGGAAGGGGGCGTGTAGGTCAGAGAGGAGCGGAGCCCCTCTCTGAATTCTCATCCATCTCCCTAATGGATAGTTGAAGAGCTGCTTCTTTCTTCTTACAGGTGGTTAACGGCCTCTTCGATTCTCTTCAGAGCCTCGTTCAAGATAGCCCGCGGGCAAGCGATATTGATTCTCTGGAATCCGGCCCCATGCGGGCCAAACAGGTAGCCATCGTCAAGCCCGACTCTGGCTTTATCTCTGAAGAAAGCCCTCATTACAGTTGGCTCCATACCTAGCTGGCGGCAATCCAGCCAAACGAGATAGGTACCTTCAGGCCGGATGACCGTTATCTTTGGTATCGCCTTCTCAAAGTAGTCTATCAAGAAAGCCAGATTTTCCTGGAGGTAGCTCAAGAGTTGTTCTAACCACTCATCTCCCTCCCGGTAGGCTGCTTCCAGGGCAACCAACGCCAGCACATTGGGTTGAGGCAGAATACCCGCCCTGGCAGCGTTAAATACATTGCGCAGTTTCACATTGGGAATGATGATAGTCGATGCCGCCAGTCCAGCCAGGTTAAAGGTTTTACTGGCGGCCATACAAACTAGCGAGTTTTGTGCAAACTCGGCGGAGATGGAGGCAAAAGGAATATGTTTGAAGCCTTCATAGAGCAACTCACAATGGACTTCGTCGGAGACCATGATGGCATCATTATCAATGACAATCCTCCCCATGCCAATTAACTCATCTCTGCTCCAAACCCGTCCCACAGGGTTATGCGGGCTACACAGTATCATCATTTTGGTACGAGAAGGAGATGGCATCATCCCCTCTTTAGGGTCAAATCTTTTCCTAAGGTCATTGAGGTCGATTTTGTAGTGCCCATCAATCAACGGCAACGGGCTGCCTGCCACAGAGCAACCACTATGCGTCACCGCCGACCAAAACGGGTAATAAACCGGGTCATGGAGGATAACCTCGTCACCGGGGTGGGTGAAAGCGCGGATGGCAACATTAAGAGCCGAAACAACTCCGGGAGTAAAGACTATCCATTCTGGCTCTACCTTCCAGCCGTATTTTTGCTGCATCCGGTTAATGACCGCCTGGATAAGTGATGAGCCCGGGCGTGCGTATCCGTAAAGCTCATGCTCGGTTCTTTTTCTGATAGCCTCAGTGATTGGCCTGGCAATCGGGAAATCCATGTCGGCAACCCACAGTGGTAATACCGTGCTACTGCCGAAAATAGCTTCGACCATATTCCATTTGGACGAATCAGTATTTGTCCGGTCAATAACACGTTCAAAGTCATATTTCATCATCGTTCCTCCATCCCGCTCGTCTGTCAAAGGAACAGCACTTCAAAATCTGTTATCAGCAAGTAGACGGTTATAATTATCTCTGTAAGACAGTTTCGCCGCTCTACCAGTATATAATAAAGAAGGCTGGGGATTGTAATCCCCAGCCCCTCTATATCAAAGCCACCTGAAATCAAACACTACTTCTTGTGCGTCAGGAGGTCAGCATGGTAGGACAGGCTATTGATCGGCCGGTTTGGTGGGACATCCCAATCCACCTTATGTCCCAGAGCGTAAGGGGACGGCGCCTCGGCGATACCAAGGTTGGTATAGCTATCAGCCTCTACCTTAAGTGCCTTGGCCCAAAGCTCTATTCTCTTGCTCTCATTCATCTCGATATCAGCATCGTCCAGCCACTTGTCTACCTCAGGATAGGCTTTGCTGACCAGGTTAAAGGAACCCTTGGTGCTATGGAAATTAAATGACGTGATCGCTCCCGTCCGGCCAAGTATGGAGCGATAGGTCCCAGCGGCCCCTAGTAGTTGAGGACTCTTGTCCGTATTACGTACCGCCGTATATGTGCCGAAATCTACCGGCACCAATTCAGCCTTGACCCCAATCTGTGACCAGTAGCCCTGTACCACCTCAGCCATCTTGGGTAGATAAGGCGCCCCTCTCACCGTACAACTCCACACCTTGATGCTGAAGCCATTAGGATACCCGGCCTCCTTCATGAGGCGCTTGGCCTCGTTCAGGTCGTAGCGCAGAGCCTTTTTGGAGTACTCCTTCCAGTAGGCTACGTCAAGACCCGGTGTTCCCGTCTGGACATATGAGATTAAAGGAAAGTTAGCTTTATTGTAAAAGAAGTCTTTTAACATCGCTTCGCGGTCGATGGCTAAAGACAATGCCTGCCGCACCCTGACATCGGCAATGGGCATACTGGCTGCCCTCGGGTCATAGGCACCATGCAAAAGAATCTCAGCCTGCTGGAACTCAAGGGAAAAGGTCTTGAAACCAGCCTTATCCAGGTCAAGCTGAGATTCCGGGCCGATGTCAATACCATCGATTGCCCCTGTTTTCAACATCGCTAGCCGAGTTGTCTCTTCGGGTATGAGCATTATTGTCAGCTTCTTAAAGGCAGGCACCTGTCGCCAGTGTGTATTCAGCGCTTCGTATTCCACCAGGTCTCCTGGTACATAGCGAGCAAACTTAAAGGGACCGCTACCCACCGGGTGACGCTCGAAGTATTCAATGCCTTGACGCTCGATGTAATCCTTGGGCATCACCAGTGCCTGATTACCCGTTGCCAGAGTATCGGCGATAAAAGGCCGCTGCCCGTTGGTGTAAAGGCGAACCGTGTAATCATCCACCTGCTCTATCCTTTGAATTGGGACACGCAGAGTATTGTACATGGCATCCATTTTCATATACCGCTCGATACTGAACTTGACGTCATCCGCTTTCAAGTCCTCACCATTGTGGAACTTAAGCCCTTTGCGCAGGTACAAAGTCCATGATAGACCGTCGGATGCCACATCCCATCTCTCGACCACCCCTTCCGATGACGGGTCCCCCTGCTTGTTTATCCTCATGAAGGAGTCGAACATCGGGCCTAAGAAGTTATACTGATTACCCTGGCTGCCTTTTATTGGGTCGAACCTCTCCTCATGAAGCGAACTCAAGGCAAATCTCAGCTCCCCATAGGGTCCGGTTGGAGCTGGTGCTGGTGTGGGAGTAGGCTTGGGCGTGGGTGTGGGCACTGGTGATGGTGTTGGTATGGGCGTTGGGGGTGGGGTTGGTGCCGGTGCCGCCTGGGCACAGCCCACCAGTACCAAGGCAAGAACCAACCCCAATACTACTACTGACCTGAGTTGCTTTGATGTCCTCATCTCTATCCTCCTTGGTTTAGGAATTCTGCTTAGCCTTTTCGGCTACTGGCTACGGAATAACGCCATCTTTCATCAACGCTTTATATTCTTCCCGGTCAAGACTGAGAAGACTGAAGAAGACGTTTTCGTTATGCTCATCGTAAACAGTGATTCCCATGAACTAACTCACCAAGTAGCAGTATAGTCACCACTTCAGACCCTGTCAAGTTTCCCGGTCACAAGACTCGAACCTGGTACGGGCAACTCAAATCTCTCTAATAAAGCTATTCGAATTGGCCAGGTTACCACTCACTTGAGGTTTCCTGTCCTCATTATATCAATGCGGTAGTCTTGACAGTCAATTCGCTTTATGCTATAGATAGATGGCTAATGAAATTGATGGAGGATGATTGATAAAATGACCTCACGTTTAATCAAACTGGTGGCGATAACGGGAATGGTTACCATGCTCACTGTGTCCGGTTGTGCCCAAGCAACACCAACACCTACACCAACACCTACACCGACACCCACACCGATACCCACACCGATACCCACACCAACACCCACACCAACACCCACACCAACCGGCCCCTACGGGGAGTTAAGGATTGCACTGGGAGCACTTGGTCTGGAAAGGTTCGACCCGGGAATAGGCTCAGCGGCGACGACCGGCATACAGCTAGCTCCCTTCATGGATTCGATGCTATGGCTGGACAGAAGTCAGCCGCTGAAGCCTCACATCGTCGAGAAATGGGATATGGCGGCAGACGGGCTATCCTGGACTTTCTATGTGCGAAAAGGGGTTAAATTTCATAATGGCGAGGACTTGAAGGCAGATGATGTCAAGTTCAGCATTGAGCGACAGATGCAGAAGGATGCCTATTTCGCCGACACAAGAGATACGGTGCAGAGTGTCGAGCAAATTGATGATTATACGCTACGCATCTACACCAAGGGCAAACGACCCTTCTTCCCTTACAATGGCAGACAAGCGTACCCTTACGGTCTAGTGATACCCAAGGACTACATTGAAAAAAATAGCATGGCCTACTTTGAGCGCTACCCGATAGGCAGTGGTTCCTTTCGCTTTGTGCGCATTGTCTCCGGCGACTTTCTTGAGTACGAGGCATGGGACAAGCACTGGAAGAAGGTGCCTGAATTCAAGAAGCTGGTCATTATGCTAATGCCCGATGAGACGACCCGGGTGGCGACACTCAAGACGGGCGCCGCCGATGTCATTGACATTGGTGTTGAGTCTGGCGCGGCACTGGCGGTTGAAGGCTACACCGCCCTTGCTTCTGAAGTGGTGGAGCCTGTAATTCAATTTCCTGGTGCCTACGACCCGAGGGTGGCCGGTAAGCCGGTTAGTGATATCCGGGTGAGGCAGGCACTTAGCCTGGCTATCGACCGGGATGAGCTGCTGAAAAACTTCTTCCTGGGCAAGGCTAGCCCGCCGATGCCGCCCTTTGTTGTTGAAGACACCACGGATGTTGATGCTGCTTACTGGAAAGATTATGCTGCCAAGATATACCGCTATGACCCCGTAGAGGCGCAGCGACTGCTCAAAGAGGCAGGCTATGCCGATGGCTTCACCATCAAGCTCTTCAGTTACAGCGCCGCTGGGGCTCCCTGGATACCCAAGATGATTGAGGTGATACAGTCCTACTGGAAAAAGATAGGAGTGAAAGCCGAGATAAACCCCATCGAGTATGCCAACTATACGTCCTGGCGCAAGGGGCCGGCTGAACCGTTCCTGGGGGCAGCCGTTCCTTTCCGTGACAATTCCAGTTCACAACTCCTTAGCTCTAAAAGCCTGCAAAACTATCACAGTACCATGGGCAGCGTCACCCTCATCGCAGCTGGAGTCATGCCTGATTTAGATAAGCTAATCAGTGATGTCCAGAGTGAGATGGACGCGACTAAGAGACGGGAGATGATAGCCACGATAGTCAAGACCGGGACCGATTCCTGGACATCCCTTCCCATTGCCAGCGTCCCGGCGATGTTCGCTTTGGCACCGAGTGTCGGTTTTGATTTCCCAACCCCGACACCATCACCTTATCCCGTTACCTATGCCGCCTGGTTCATACACCGGAAGTAATCGTCGAATAGATATAGATAAGCCCAGGTACTGAGTTTCCTGGGCTTATCTACTGAGAGCTTATTTGGCTTAAGTACCTCAAGCCCCTGTTCTTGAGGAAAATGTATTGTCACAATAGAGGTTCGCCCATAGTTTGCCGTCTCGGCAGGCTATGGGCGAACCCTCTTATTCCAGTCAGTCAGACCGTGTGAAAAGTCTGAACCAAAGTGGATGGTATATGCCGGAGACAAAGAATCGACAACCACGGATAGACATCAACAGCCAGTTCAGGCACGCGCTGGATATTGCGGAAAACACCACTAGGAGCATTTTTATTACCGGACGAGCCGGCACGGGTAAATCGACGCTGCTGGACTATTTCCGCAAAACTACCAAGAAGAAAGTGGTGGTGCTGGCTCCTACGGGTGTGGCCGCCCTTAATGTGAAAGGGCAAACTATCCATTCTTTTTTCGGGTTCAAGCCTAACATTACCCTGGAACGGGTCAGAAAAGTCCGCTCTGGTAACAATAAAGGAAATGTCTACGAAAAGCTGGATGCCATTGTCATTGATGAAATTTCGATGGTTAGAGCTGATTTACTTGATTGTGTGGACAAATTCCTCCGCCTGAACGGACCGAAGGCAGACCAGCCTTTCGGTGGCATCCAGATGATATTGGTCGGTGACCTCTACCAGCTGCCGCCGGTTATTGCCGGCGATGAAGAAAAGGTAGTTTTCGGGTCGCTTTACGAAACACCGTATTTCTATAGTGCCAGGGTATTTGACTCATTGGAACTGGAGTTCGTAGAACTGGAAAAGATTTACCGGCAGCACGATGAGCAGTTTATCACCTTGCTCAATGCTATCCGGAACAACTCCATCACCGAAGAGGGTATGGAGATGCTTAACCAAAGGTACCTGCCGGAATTTGAACCATCACCAGACGACCGCTACGTCTACCTGACCACCACCAACAAGCTTGCCGATGAAGTTAACAGCAAGCAGCTGGCAAGGCTGCGAGGTAGACCTTATCTCTTCACCGGAGTTATCGAGGGGGATTTCGGTGAGAAATCACTGCCAACGGCGGTTGACCTTCAGGTCAAGGTGGGGGCACAGGTGATGATGCTTAATAATGATACCAATGGCCGCTGGGTTAACGGCAGTATCGGGAAAATCACCGCCATAACTCAGAGCCAGAATGGGGAACAGGCCATTATTGCCGAGCTGGCTGATGATGAACCAGATGAAACGGTAGAGATTACACCCTATACCTGGGAGATATTCCGGTTCTTCGTCGAGGCAGGGCAATTAAAGTCGGAGGTTATCGGCAGTTTTACGCAGTACCCGCTGATGCTGGCCTGGGCAATAACTATCCACAAGGGTCAAGGGAAGACTTTTGACCGGGTGATTATCGATATTGGCAGAGGCACTTTTGCTTATGGCCAGATGTACGTCGCCCTCAGCCGGTGCACGACGATGGGCGGCATTGTCCTCAAAAAACCGATTCTGAACAAGCATATCTGGGTGGATTACCGAGTCATGGATTTTCTGACCAAATATCAATATAAAATAGCGGACCAGGTCTGTCCGGTCGAAAGCAAGGTTGAGTTGATACGGGAAGCCATTGAGAAACGGTCGGCACTGGAAATAGTCTACCTCAAGCCCAGCGATGAAAAGACAACGAGGGTGGTCAGGCCGGAGACGATAGGAGAAATGGAGTACCACGGGAAGAAGTACCTCGGTATGCGTGCCTTCTGCCTGACACGAAATGAAGACCGTACCTTCCGGATTGACCGGATACTGGAGATAAGAGCAGCATAAAGGCACTTACATTATGTTAAATGAGCCTTTAGTATGGAGGAATTAGCGATGGAACGTATGAAGGAACAATATAACCTTACCGTCAGAGAAGCCGCATTAGCAATCAGGGAAGGAAAGCTATCATCGTTACAACTAGTGCAGTCTTGCCTGGAACGTATCGACGCGGTGGAGGAGAAGATTCAGGCATGGGCTTTGGTGGATAGAGAAGGTGCATTAGCGGCAGCAACGCGCCTTGACCGGGAGCTAAGTCAAGGACAACGGCGAGGCTGGCTACATGGTATTCCCCTGGGGGTTAAAGATATTTTTTACACTGCCGGATTGCGGACAGAGGCAGGCTCCGCTTCCTGGTCAGGCTTTGTGCCTTCGTATGACGCCGCCACGATTACCCGCTTGAAGGAGGCGGGCGCTATTATCCTGGGCAAGACCCGTACCACCGAGTTTGCCTATCTTGACCCGGCGCCAACGCGGAATCCGTGGAACACGGCCCATACGCCGGGAGGTTCGAGCAGCGGCTCAGGGGCGGCGGTGGCCGCCGGTATGTGCCTGGCCGCTCTGGGCAGTCAAACCCTAGGTTCGACACTACGCCCGGCGGCCTACAATGGTATCGTCGGTTTCAAGGCGCAGAATAGCAGAATCAGTACCTATGGGGTGGTACCATTTAGCTGGACTCTGGACCATATTGGTATTCTGGCACGTAATGTCGAGGACACCGCCATCGTGTTTCAAAACCTGGCGGGCTATGATGCCAGAGACCTGTGCTCACTGGCCGAACCCATCCCGGACTGCACAGGCAATCTGGAAAACCAGAAAGCACCGCGCCTAGGTTTATTACGGTCGTTCTTCTTCGACCACGCCGATGAAGAGATGCGACACCACACGGAAGTGGCGGTGGCTCGCCTGCAGCAGGCTGGGGCCAAGGTTGAGGAAGTACCACTACCCGATAACTTCAGTAAAGCCAATGACATCGCCATTATCATTATGGCCGTCGAGGCCGCAGTTTACCATCAAGAGATGTTTGCCAGTCACAAAGACCAGTATGGTCCGGCAATACGAAAATTGATTGAGAAAGGGCTGTCCACCCCGGCCACCGAGTACGGGCGGGCACTACGAGCCCGTCTCCAACTGCGTGCCGATATCGAGCCTCTACTGGGTGGGATTGATGCCCTGGTTACCCCCGGAACGACCGGTGCCGCCCCGCTGGGTTTAGCCAGTACCGGCAGCCCGGTGATGCAGGGGCCGTGGTCAGTTACCGGATTACCGGCCATTAGTTTGCCGATAGGACTTGGCCAGGCCGGATTGCCTCTGGCGATTCAACTGGTGGGGCCGCCGCGGGATGAATGTGCCTTGCTGGCGGTAGCACGGTGGTGTGAGCGAGTGCTGGATGTGCACCTCCGTCCTGCCCTCAATTAGCCTGGAGAATAAAGATGTTAGGCATAGTGCTGGCGATTACGGCCGCTTTTTGCTGGGGTACAGGCGCGATTTTTGCCAGACTGGGTCTCAGGCATATCAAACCCTCGATGGGCACGCTCATTTCGATGTTATCCAGCCTGCTGCTGGTTGGTTCACTCGCCCTTATCACCAGGTTCGATGATGTCAGGCATCTCTCACCAAAGGCACTGGGCTGGTTCGGCCTGATTGGTGTCTTGAACTACCTGCTGGGGAGGCAGTTCAACTATATGTCAATAAGATACATCGGGGTGACTAGAGCGACGCCTCTTTTCGCCGCCGCCCCCTTTTTTGCGATTATCCTGGCCGTCGTCTTTCTTGGCGAGAAAGTTAATATACCCATCATTCTGGGCACCTGCGCCGTCGTGGCCGGACTTTATCTGGTGATTACCAGCAAATGAATAGCCGAAGAAATAGCATCATTGGAATAGCTCTGGGCATTGGGGCGGCGCTAGCTTATGGCACCACCTCGGTGCTTATCAGACAGGGTGTTGCCGGGCTAGCCCCGCCCCTGGTTGGCGCCGCCGTCTCCCTGTTTGCCGGCACACTGGCACTGACGGCAATCGGCGTGCGGGGCTTAGGCGCCAACATTGTGCAAAACAGAAGGGCGGTAGGGTTACTGCTGATTGCCGGAGTATTTGCCGGCCTCGGCGTCGTGTCTAACTTTTTCGCCCTCAGTATGGCTCCGGTGGTCATCGTCAGTCCCGTCGAAGCCATCAGCCCGTTGTTTGCCCTGCTATGGTCTTACCTTTTTCTCGGTCAACTGGAAAGGATTACGCTGCGGATAGTGCTGGGGAGTGCGATTGTCGTCTTCGGCGTGGTTCTAATTGCTCTCGGCCGGGCCGCTTGACCTCTTAAGGCGAGGATTACAGCTCCATTTCTTTTAAGTCCGGGGACAATCTAAGGGGAGCTTCAGTAAGGGCCTGCACTTCTTCAGCAGTAACACCAGGGGCGACTTCTCTTAGCAATAGACCTTCCGGAGTGACCTCGATTACGGCCAGGTTAGTCACAATCAGGTTGACGACGCCGCTACCGGTAAGGGGATGACGGCATTTTTTAACTATTCTAGGTTTGCCGGAGCGCGTCGTATGCTCCATGGCGACAATGACTCTTCTCACACCACTAACTAAATCCATGGCGCCGCCGATACTACCCACCCGGCGCTCATTTATCATCCAGTTGGCCAGGTCACCCTTTTCGGAGACCTCATAAGCACCGAGCACGGCAACATCGATGTGTCCTCCTCGTATCATGGCAAAAGCATCAGCGCTATGGCAAATGGAGGCACCAGGATTCAGCGTTATCGGCTGTGAGCTGGCGTTAATCAGGTCAGGATCGATTTCGGCCCGCTCCGCAATCCGGCCATACCCCAGAATGCCGTTCTGGGAGTGGAGAATAACCTCTACCCCTCCAGGGATAAAATTGGAAACCTGGGTGGGCAGGCCAATGCCTAGATTGACATATTGCCCGTCCTTAAGCTCTCTAGCTACCCTCAGGGCAATAAGCTCTTCACTCAAACCTGATTTCATGCTTTTCCCCCCTGACGATACGGTCGACAAAGAGGCCTGGTGTCACCACGGCATCCGGGTCCAGCTCGCCGACCTCGACGATTTCTTCGACCTCGGCGATGGTGACGTCGGCAGCCATGGCCATCATCGGGTTGAAATTTCGAGCCGACTTCCGGTAGATGAGGTTCCCCATTTTGTCCGCTTTATAGGCTCTGACGAAAGCAAAATCGGCTCTGAGGGCACGTTCAAGGAGGTAGGGCTTGCCATCAAACACTTTCTTCTCTTTCCCGGCTTCTACGATTGTCCCCACGCCGGTAGGAGTATAGAAAGCCGGAATGCCAGCGCCGCCGGCGCGAATCCTTTCGGCCAGTGTTCCCTGGGGCACCAGCTCAAGTTCAATCTCTCCTCGTAGGTACTGCTCCTCAAAAGCATTCGTTTTTTCGACATAGATAGGGAATGACACAATCGCCTTCTTTACCTGCCGGCTTTTAAACAGCAGGTCCAGTCCAGGCTTCTCCACCCGACCGCAGCTATTGGCGATACAAACGATGTTCCTGGTGCCTTTTTGCTGTAGAGCCTGAATAAGAGTGAAAGGAAAGCCAACGACACCAAAGCCACCAAACATGATACTGGCACCATCGCCAACTCCTTCGAGTGCTGCCGCCGCGCTTGGAAATATCTTGTTCATTTCCTAAACCTTACCATTCGGTGCCGAGGTTTTATGACCATCCCTTGGCCCGTCCTCAACACCAGGTTATTGCTATTATTATACATTATCGGGGGTAATCACGCCCCTACCCAAATCATGGTATGACGTCATGAAAATAGGTGGCGATTGCTACTTTATGGTAATAGGGAATGCTCTGACCCCCTTCTCGATGGGAAGGGGGAGTTAGTGATAGTCTCATTATAGAATGGACTCAGGACATGGGTGACTCTATTCAAATAGAAGCATGTCATTCTGGCGAAGGCCAGAATCCGGATACCACCCTACCCCTGGATTCCAGCCTACGCTGGAATGACGGTGGGATTAATGGGGTGAGGTCGTCCTTAACTGGTAATGTGCGCTGAAGCAGTCATTCGTTCAGCAATTAACCAGACAGGATACTGGCAGTACACCAACCGGTTCTATGTCTGTTTGGGTGGCACTGGCTCCACGGTATGTTGCTTGCGGAGCGGGATTTCCCGGATAAATAAGTTGGTCAGGAAAGCGATAGCTACGACCAACAGGGCAAACAGGAAAACCTGTGACAGAGCCGAAGCCAGCGCCTGACGCAACACCTCTAAAACCTGTTGAAAGAGTGCCGGTCCCTGAGGCCCTGCCTGCTCCAGGATGCTCTGTAGCTGACCTTGTGCCCCGGTGCTAACCAATGCCTGGGGGTTATGGGCCAGGAAGGATAGCTGCTCCGGTGGTATCAGAGCCTTCACGGTAGAAGGAAGCCGGCTGCCTAGCTCAGAGGCGAAACGGTTGTTCATCACCGAGCCAAAGATGGCTAAACCAACGGAGCCACCCAGAGAGCGGAAAAAGGCCGTGGACGATGTCGCCACGCCAAGCACATTGTAAGACACGGCATTCTGGACAGCGATAACGTAAAGTGGCATCGTGATGCCCAGGCCAAAGCCGGTGATAACAATGTTTAGTACGGCACTGGCATAACTGGTATCAACCGTCATCCGTGAAAGAAGAGCAATGCCCAAACCCATGATGGCAATACCGGTCGCCCCCTGTATTTTATAGTGACCACCGGTGCGGGAAAGCACCTGTCCCGAGATGAAACTGCCCACCACCGTGCCCAGCATCATTGGTGTTAAGAAGTTGCCGCTGGCGGTAGCCGTCGCTCCCATTACCCCTTGAAAGAAGAGCGGAATGAAGATAATGCTACCAAACATGCCAAAGGCGGTGAAGAATATCACCAGCTCGGAAATAGCGACAATCCGGTTTCGGAACAACGATAGGGGAATAATCGGTTCCTGGCTCCGGTTTTCCACGAATATGAAGAGAGCCAGCATCACTGCCGAAAATAGAAAAGTGCTGGTTATCTGGGGAGAGCCCCAGGCATACTCGCTACCCCCCCAGGATAGAGCCAGCATCGCCGGCACTACTGTCAGTATCAATAATACCAAACCGGGGTAATCAATACGATGCTTCAGGTGGTCGGGGCGGAAGTTAGGGAAGAAGAAGATAAACAGAATGATAATCAATATGCCCAGCGGGATATTGATAAAAAATACCCAGTGCCAGGAGAGGCTATCAGTGAGGTATCCCCCCAGTGTGGGGCCGATGATTGATGACAGACCGAAGATACCACTCATCAAACCCTGATATTTGCCGCGCTCCGCAGGAGGGAAAATGTCACCAATGACGGTAAAGGCATTAGCCATCATCACCCCGGCGCCGATGCCTTGAACTCCCCGGAAAATAATAATTTGTGTCATCGTATTGCTGAGACCACTGAAGAGCGAAGCCAAAATGAATATCCCCAGGCCACCGATATAGAAGAACTTACGTCCGTACATATCGGTTAGCTTGCCGGTAATTGGTATGGTAACTGCCGAGGCGATGATATAGGCGGTCGTAATCCAGGTGTAATGGCTGAAACCGCCAAGGTCGCTGATGATGCGGGGCATGGCCGTACCGACCACAGTTTGGTCAAGCGAGCTTAAAAATAGAGCCAGCATGACGCCGATAAGGGTGATAATAACCTGTCGCCTTGGTAACGAACGTAGCCCGATTGGTTGTGCCTGCAAGTTTTCTCCTGTTCCGTGGTGTGCCGGCATCCCTAAAGAAGGTAACTACCACTGAGGAAATTCTGCGTTTTGATGAACTTGGCTCCCGAGGTAGGACTCGAACCTACGACCAAACGGTTAACAGCCGTCCGCTCTACCACTGAGCTACTCGGGAATGCTCTTTGTCACATCGCTTGCTAGTGCCCTCTGGCCGGGAAACCAGCATTGGGAACATTGTCCGCCATTTAGCTTATGGTATCTGCGAGTGTTTGTCAAACGACTCTTTGAGATTGTATTAGTAACCTCACCCCCTCTTAATCCCCCTCTCCCTAGGAGAGGGGGAAGTAGAATAAAAGAGGGCTACGCCCTTTTAAATTCCCAGTCCGGAAATAGAAGGAGAGTCAAAGAGAGGCTTCGCCTCTCTTGTATAAATATTCCCCCCTGCCCTTAAATAAGGGCAGGGGGATGGATTTCAAGATGGCATCTAAACGACCTTGACAAGACACTGTGGATATGTTATTTTATATAGGTTATATAGAAGCACTTTAACAACTGGATAGCGAGAGGAAGGTTCGAAAAGCAAATAATATTGCTTGGAGAGTTTGATCCTGGCTCAGGATAAACGCTGGCGGTGTGCTTTATGCATGCAAGTCGAACGATTTTTCCCGCAAGGGAAAGATAGTGGCAAACGGGTGAGTAACACGTAAGTGACCTGTCCCCAGGTAGGGGATAACTCTGAGAAATCGGAGCTAATACCTTATGTGGTTCTTGTTTTTAAGAGTAAGAACTAAAGCCGTAAGGCGCCGGGGGAGGGGCTTGCGTCCTATCAGGTAGTTGGTGAGGTAAGGTAGCTGGTCTGAGAGGATGATCAGCCACACTGGGACTGAGACACGGCCCAGACTCCTACGGGAGGCAGCAGCAAGGAATTTTGTGCAATGGGCGAAAGCCTGACACAGCGACACCGCGTGGGGGATGAAGGCCTTCGGGTTGTAAACCCCTTTTCCCAGGGAGGAATAATGACAGTACCTGGGGAATAAGCCATGGCCAACTACGTGCCAGCAGCTGCGGTAATACGTAGGTGGCGAGCGTTATCCGGATTTATTGGGCGTAAAGAGGGCGCAGGCGGCTTTTCAAGTCGGGTGTAAAATCTCCCTGCTTAACGGGGAGGGACCGCCCGATACTGCTGAGCTGGAGGGCAACAGAGGGAGGTAGAATTCCCGGTGTAGTGGTGAAATGCGTAGATATCGGGAGGAATACCAGTGGCGAAGGCGGCCTCCTGGGTTGTACCTGACGCTGATGCCCGAAAGTGTGGGGAGCAAACAGGATTAGATACCCTGGTAGTCCACACTGTAAACTATGGACACTAGGTATGGGGAGTATCGACCCTCTCTG
>JAENIS010000088.1 GCA_016844285.1 Dehalococcoidales bacterium | reverse complement strand
GAACAGGATAGACAGTATATGATTAAACAGCTGGGATTAGACCGCCCGTACCATATCCAGTTTATCGAGTTTATTGGTGGCTTACTGCACGGCGACTTCGGCAAGTCAATCAGATTTGGCCGGCCGACCACCGAGCTTTTTTGGAGCCGTTTGCCCAATACCCTCCGGCTTTCCGGACTGGCTATCCTCCTTTCTATCAGTATGGCCATACCACTGGGAGTGCTGGCCGGGGCGAATCGGGGTAGTCCCCTGGATACCTGGACCAGGGTGTTTGCTGTTATCGGGATAGCCGCGCCCTCTTTCTGGGTAGGCTTGATGCTGATGGATGTATTCGCCGTTCGTCTGATGTGGCTGCCGGCAGCCAGAATGGGAGGCCTTGACCATTACATCTTACCCGCTTTTTCTTTAGCCTTCGCGACTCTTGCCGCTGGAATGCGCCTGCTTCGCTCCAGTACCGTAGACCTGATGGATAGTGAGTTTATCAAGCTGGCGCGCATCAAAGGGTTGTCCACACCAGTGGTACTGTGGAAACACGCCCTGAGGAATGCCCTCATTCCATACATGACTTTTGTTGGTATGCAGATGGGGGTTATCTTCAGTGGTACGATTGTCATTGAGACCGTTTTTGCCTGGCCGGGAGTAGGGAGGCTGGCTTACGAAGGGATTGTTTTCCGTGACTACCCACTGGTGCAGACATGCGCCATTATGCAGTCGATTTTTATCGTTGGTCTTAATCTCGCCGTCGACATTGCGTACGGATATGTCGACCCTAGAATTAGAGTAACCTCGTGAGGTAAAGAATGGCTATCGCAGAACAGGCAGCTGCCGTATTTAAACCAAAGCGCCGGGCATGGGTACGCGAACTGAGAAGGTTACCCTGGTTCGCCATGATTGTGCTTGGTACGCTCGCCTTCGTTGCCATTTTCGCCCCCCTGGTCAGCCCCCACAACCCTTACGCCGTAGACCTGCCCAACCGGCTGAAGCCGGTGGCGTGGCAGGCAGGAGGCGACTGGGTAAACCCGATTGGCACCGATACCCTGGGGCGGGACCTGTTGACCAGAATCTTCTATGGCGCCAGGGTTAGCCTGGTGGTGGCATTTTCCTGCGTCGGGATAGCGGGCGGAGTCGGATATGCCCTGGGTGTTATGGCCGGCTATTACGGAGGAGTATTTGGTTCCATTATTATGAGGATGGTAGATAGTATCATGTCCTTGCCAACCCTGCTACTCGCCATCGTATTTGCGATGACACTTGGTCCCAGCATGGGTACCGTCATCCTGGCGATTACGTCCACAATGTGGGTTCGCTGGACCCGGTTGCAGCGAGGTGAGACCCTGCGCGTGATGAAGGAAGATTATATCCTGCAAGCCAAGGTGTCAGGTTGTTCCCCGATGCGCATCATGTGGGTACACATTGTGCCCAACATCTTTAACACCTTTATGGTGCTTTCCAGTCTCCAAATCGGTACCGTTATCCTTTTTGAAGCATCGCTCAGTTTCCTTGGCGCCGGCATACCGCCGCCGACTGCCTCTTGGGGGCAGATGGTATCCGAAGGGAGGGGCTATATTACCAGTGCTTGGTGGATTGCCTTCTTTCCCGGCATGGCGCTAGCTTTGACCGTGTTTGCCTTTAACCTGATGGGTGATTGGCTCAGAGATAGATTAGATCCTAGATTGAGGCAGTTATAATATGGCTCTACTAGAAGTAAAAAATCTGAAGACCCATTTCATCTTGCGACGTGGTATTGTCAAGGCAGTAGACGATGTCAGCTTCGCGGTGGATAGAGGGGAGTCGTTAGGTATTGTCGGTGAATCGGGTTGTGGTAAAACAGTGACCTCTCTTTCCATCCTTCGTCTGGTGCCGAAGCCGGGGATTAACGTCGGCGGTCAGATATTATTTGATGGGGTTGACCTCCTGACTCTTAGCGAGAAGGAGATGAGGCGCTATCGGGGTAAGCATATCAGCGAGATACTGCAGGACCCGTTGACTGCCCTTAATCCGGTATTCACCATTGGTAACCAGGTGAGTGAAGGCATTATCCTGCATGAGCATACCAAAGGTAAGGCATTGCGCGAAAGAGTGCTGCATCTCATGCGTGGGTTGGGTGTCCCCGCTGCCGAAACCCGTGTTCACCAATATCCCCATCAGTTCAGTGGTGGGATGAGGCAGCGGGTAGTCGGGGCAATCGCCATCGCTTGCCGTCCCGAGCTTATTATTGCTGATGAGCCGACGACTTCGCTCGATGTGACGATTCAGATGCAGTATCTGAACCTGCTGCGGGATATTCAGCGTGAAGAGAATCTGGCCCTCATCTTTATCACCCATGACCTGGGTATTGTCGCCAAGATGTGTCACCGGGTTGCCATAATGTACGCTGGTAAGATTGTGGAACGGGCGACGGTAAAAGAGGCCTGGGATAACGCGATGCATCCTTATACTAAGGCCCTGCTGGGTTCATTACCCAAGATAGAAGAGAAAGTGGACCGGCTATATAGCATCGAAGGACAGCCACCCTCGTTACTCAATCCTCCTGACGGCTGCCTTTTCCAGGCGCGTTGTGCGGCGAAATTTGATAAATGTACTTCTCCGGAGTTCCCTCCCGAGATAAAGGTTTCCGATACTCATATGGTGAGGTGCTGGCGGTATGTCTGAACCGATATTTGTTGTTGAGAATCTGAAGAAGCATTTTCCGGTCAACAAGAGTTATGTGGTTTACACGAAGACAGTTGGCCAGGTCAAGGCTGTAGACGGTATTGATTTTAGCATTAATGCCGGAGAAACCTTCGGCCTGGTGGGCGAATCAGGTTGTGGTAAGACGACAACATCCATGATGTTCCTGAGGGCATACAAACCTACCTCCGGCTCAATCCGCTTCCGTGGTGACGATATAAATCGGTTCGGTAGGGAAAAGGACCGGCAGTACCACCGTGCGGTGCAAATGATGTTTCAGGACCCCTTTAGCTCACTCAGTCCGCGGTTACGCGTCGGCGCTATTGTCGGCGAACCTTTAATCGTTAATGGTGTTACCAATAGGGCGGAGGTCAACGATAGGGTTAAAGAGGCCATCGCGCAGGTAGGGCTGGCTAACGGGTCAGACAATAATTACCCCCATGAGTTCAGCGGAGGGCAGCGCCAGCGAATTGCCCTGGCCCGGGCGATAGTGTTGCGGCCGCAGTTGGTCGTGCTGGATGAGCCTGTATCCGGTCTGGATGTATCGATACGGGCATCGGTGATGAATTTGCTCAAGGATATCCAGCAAGCGTTAGGTATATCCTATCTCCTTATTGCCCACAACCTGGGGACGATGAGGTACATGTGCCACTGGGTGGGGGTGATGTATCTGGGCAAGATTGTGGAGTTGGCAGAGAGTGAGGAACTCTTTACACACCCATTGCATCCTTATACGCATGCCCTCTTTTCGGCGGCTTTACCCTCTCATCCTGATGTGAAACGGGAGGAGATTATTCTTCGTGGCGAAGTCCCCAGCCCGATTAATGTGCCACCGGGTTGCCGTTTTCATCCCCGCTGCTTCCGGGCAAAAGGGGATTGCTCTGGAGCAGAGCCAAAGTTGCTCGATGTAGGCAAGGGGCATTTCGTGGCTTGTGGCCAGTGCGAGTAGTATCGATTATCAAGGGTGAAGTTAGCGGTTGCCGTCAAGGCAGGATAGATTAACCCGGGCAGGATAAGATACTATTCGTTTAGCTACTTACGTGATTTCAGAAGCAAGTCCCGGCCGAAAAGGGCCGCCCCCAGGGCACCCACGATTTGCGGGTCAGGTTTTATCTCCACAGCTTTCACGCCGAGTTCCTTCTCGATTCGGGTGACGACACCAATGTTCTTGGCGATGCCACCGGTGATGGCAAATTCCTTGACCACTCCCAGGCGCTGTACAAAATTGCTCACCCGCCGTGCTACCGAAGAACAGTAAGCCGCCAGTACCTGGGGCTTGCTCCATCCCCGGCGGAGTAAACCAATCACCTCGCTCTTGGCAAAGATAACGCAGGTAGTGGAAACGGGTGGTGGCTCGGTGTCTACCATCAGACTCATTGGCCCCACTTCCTCGATAGGGACTTCCAGAAGTTGAGCAATACCTTCGATGCCGCGACCGGTACCGGCGGCGCACTTGTCGTTCATAATGAATTGGGTTACCTTCCCATGTCCATCGCAGCGGATGGCTTTACAGTCTTGCCCACCCATGTCCAGGATTGTTCTCACCGCCGGGTCAAGATAGTTGGCGCCACGGGCATGACAACTGATTTCGGTAATGGTGCGCTGACCAAAAGGAACATTTACCCGGCCGTAACCCGTACCAACAATGTATTGAATATCAGCTTGCTGCATTCCCGTGATGTCCAGGGCAGCCTTCATTGCCTTTATGGCACTTTCCGGGCTATTGGAACCTGTCCGCAGACTGGAGAAAGCGTATATCTCATTATCCGCTAAGATAACAGCCTGAGAGCTAACCGAGCCGATATCGATTCCAGCCGTGATTGTTGCCGCTCCATGCCAGTCCTTCTCCGCTTTCCAGGTATACTCTTTCCATCTCCAGAACTCTGTGATAACTATGTTGGCCTCCTTCTAGCCCCGGGCGATTAGAGCGGCGCCTAAGGCGGTAACAATCTGCGGTTCCTCCGGGACGGTTATTTCCACCCCCAGATGGTGCTTCAACCGGTCGATGATACCGATATTCTTGGCCACCCCACCGATGACCATCACCTCTTTCTCAACACCGACACGGCCAACCATGCCACTGACCCGCATGGCAATGGCATCATTAATGGCTCGGGCAATATCCGGTTTGGACGTTTTGGCATGGATTAAAGAGACCACCTCACTTTCCGCAAAAACGGCGCAGGTAAAGTTCAGTGAAACATCCAGTGTCGATTTTCGGGAAAGTGCCCCCAGCTCTTCTGCTGGTACTTCCAGAACGCGGGCGACTGTTTCCACAAAAGCCCCGACACCGGCAGCACATTTATCGTTCTTGCCATAGGCGACGACTTTACCAACACTGTCACAGCGGATGCCAAGCGCCTGCTCATTACCAATATCGATAATAGTTCGTACCTGAGGGGAAAGCCAGATGGCCGCTTTAGCATCGGCAATAATTTCCAAGACACAATCCTGAGTATAAGGGACCTCGTTCCGGCCAGTGCCAGTAGCGATAAAACGATTTACTTCAGAGCGAGGTAATCTGGCGCTGGCCAAAGCCATTTCAAGAGCCTCCTCCGAGCTTTTTCCCAGGTCAAAGCCGGCTTTCAAAATGGCATAGCCGGCAATCTTACTATCATTGAGCAGGACTACTTTGATGAATTGAGAGCCGACATCGATACCCGCTGTTATCATGGAAACTCTCTCCTTTACGGTGCTGGTAATGGTAACAGTATACTAGCTATTATATGACATTATGAGATTATTTAACAACCTATCCCCGAATGGTATTATTTGCATTTGGTTGGCGAGCCTGTCATTGCGGTGAGCGTAGCGACGAAGCAATCTGGGCGGGCGAACCAAATGGAAACGTTACTCCTTAACTCCCTTTCCTTAGCAAGGAGGAAGGGGACTAAGGGGGTGAGGTTAATAAACCATCTCTATTCTAGTAGATGACCTTCTCTTCTACCAGCTGAGCATACTCCTCCGGACTCATTTTCAAAAGCTCAAAAAAGACATAATCATTGTGTTCCCCCAGCAAGGGAGCCGGCCTCATGAACCGGGCTGGCGTCTTACTTAACCGGGCTGACGGCGCTTCGAAAGTAAAAGCTTCCCACCCCGGTTGTTCCGGCTGCCAGTAGTGTTCACGGTGAGCTAACTGCGGGTCTACATACGAGTCTTTCACGTTCTTCACGACTCCGGCAGCTACTCCTGCCGCCTGGAGCTTGAGCACCACTTCCTCTGCCTTTTGCCCGCTCGTCCAACTTTCCACCAGCCGGTCAAGTTCATCAGCATGCTCTAACCTTCCCAGTAAAGTAGCGAATCTTGCTTGTGTCGTCCAGTCAGGATTGCCGATGACCTGGCCGAAGCTCCGCCATTCCGCATCATTGAATACGGCGATAGCGCACCACCGTTCCTCACCCTGGCAGCGGTAGACACCGTGGGGTGCGGCCGCTTGGTGGCGATTCCCCCGGCGTGTTTGAACATGCTGGTTTACGTTGTAATCGAGAATGGCGGTATCGAGGACATCCAGGCAGGCTTCAAAGCTGGAAGCATCAATAAACTGCCCTTGCCCGGTTCGTCGGCGGTATTCCAGAGCGGCGATGATTACCGTTGCCCAAAGGAAGGGAAGATAATGGTCGGCGAAGGCCGTACCGGGTGAAACCGGACCGCGGTCAGGCCAACCGGTAACGTCGTCAATCCCAGCCAGGGCAGCCATGATAAAGCCCTGGCCGCCAAAACCACGATATGGCCCGGTCTGACCGCCGAAGGAAGAATTGAGATAAATGATATCCGGCTTGACTTCCTGCAACTGCTCGTAGGCAAGACCGAGCCGGCGGATGACATCCACACGGAAGTTCTGGATGACAACATCGCTAACACTGACCAGCTTCTTCGCCAGGGCTACTCCCTTCGGGTGTTTCAGGTTAATGAGCGCCCCGAACTTGTTCTGGTTGTAACGGCTGAAGCCAAAGTTGTGGTCCGCGTCGCGCGCTTCACCAGCGAAAAATTCACCTGTCCGCATAAAGTCTAGCTTGGTATAGCTTTCTACCTTGATGACTTCGGCGCCGAAATCAGCCAGGGTGCTGGTGGTAATTGGGTCGATTCCTCCAGCACCAAAATCAACGATTCTGATGCCAGTGAGTGCCATCTTGCTACCCGCATTCTTTTCGCTCATATTGCGCCTCCTTCTTTAAGAGAGCTCATGTCCTGCCGGCTCAAACCTAACTCACCACCGTAAATCTCTTCATTGTGCTCCCCAATAAACGGGGCGCGCCGCCAGTACTGCCAGGGCATGACGTCAGACTTAAAGGGAGCACCGGCGTAGGTGATGGTATCGCCTAGCTCAGGATGCTCTACCTGCACAAAATAATCCCGCGCCTTTAGATGCGGGTCCTCGATGACATCGGGTACATTCTGAATCTTGACTACCTGGATGTCCCTTTTTTGGGCTTCGTACATCAGCTCACGGCTGGTATGCTTCAGAGCGAAAGCCCGAAAAAGGGTATCAATATACTCCTTTTGCTCCTTCGTAACGGTCGCCCCCTTTAAGAAAACCCCATCCCATTTCGGGTCGAGGAGTTCGCCGGCCATTCCTTCGCTGTCCATCCACTTCCTTAGTGGCTGCCGACCCCGTAAAATGGTGGTAGCACAAATGACCAGTCCGCCATCCTGGCAGTTAAAAATACCGAGACCACTGGGTCTGCCTGGTGTTCGTGGGCCAAGATTGCCCCGTGAGGCAAGGAGACCATGGGTTTTCCAGAACATGGTCTGGGGTAAGGTTTGAGCCATCACGCTTTCCTGGGCCGAGACATCAACAAACTGTCCTTCTCCGCTCTGCTGACGATACCAGTGGGCGGCTAAGGTGGCCACTGCTGCCTCTAATCCAGTCTGTATGGACGGAACTGGTGTGGTGAACTGTACGGGGGGGCGGTCATCATCACCGACGAGGTACATGAGGCCGCTTTCAGCCATAGAAACCAGGTCGCACCCCTTAAACTGGTTGTAAGGACCGGTGGAGCCAAAGGGTGTGATGGAAGTGTGGATGAGGCGAGCGTTGATACTACTGAGTGCCGGATAACCAAGCCCTAATTTATCCAGATAGCCCGGTCGGAAACACTCCACCAGGAAATCGGCCTTCTGTACCAGTTGTCTGAAAAGCTCCTGGCCACTGGCACATTCGATATTCAGGGTGATGCTTCTCTTGTTAAGGTTATAGTTAAGCCAGTGCAGGCTTTTTTCCGGGTCAACCTCGTTGTGATAGAAAGGCCCGATGCGCCGTGTCGGATGGCCACCCGGCGGCTCTATTTTGATAACATCGGCGCCGAGAGCCGCCAGAACCTTGGTGCAGAAATCACCACTCTCATCGACCAGGTCAAGCACCCGGTATGGTGTCAATGCCGAGGGTACTTTTCCCACCTTTTCCATACATCGCCTCCGGTCGTTTTATGATGACGATACTACGGGGATAGGCTCTCCTAAAACCCGTCGAGCTTCAACGTGTAGCTTAATAGCATCCCTTATATTCTCTAACGCATCTTCGTAGGTTTCCCCCTGAGTGTAGCAACCTTGAAGAAGCGGGATAGACGCTACAAAAAGACCATCTTCATCTTTTTCTACAACTACGGTGAACTTGTAGTCTGGCATATCTTATAACCTCATTGACAACAGGAAGTCCATCCTCAAGAAGAGCTTCAGAATGGCTGGGCACGCAGTAAGGATTCTGAACCCTTAGCCCTCTTACTAAACAAAACTATAGCAAGCCAAGGACTCCGGTTAGCGAACAACTCAACCCTCTCTACAGTCATCAATTCATTTGGCCAAACCCAGCTATCTATAATCTTTTTAACGCATTCCTGCAGAGCGCTGATATTCTCAGGCTCAACTAGAAAATATTCTATATCAACCATTTCACAAGGCAGAGACTGGGCATCTATTTCGTACACATAATCAGCGTGGGGGTAATCATAAATGTGACATCCCTCTGCTTGTGACTTAATGTTAAAGAACCCCCAGGCACCGTTCTCAAGTGGGCCACATCTTTCAATTCCTTTTAGTGAGTGCCAAGGTTGGCCTTTTCTCTGCCATAAAACGATTTCCTTACCATTCGTCTTGGGCTTTGTTTTACCGAGAAGTTGACCACCAGGATAAATCATCAGGTTTCCCCTGGTTAGTTTACTATGCATTTCCCCACTTGCCTCATATGAAGTATGTGTATCAAGACCCTCTTTCCATGTCGGCGGCACATCATAAAGTCCGCCGCCATCATACTTCAAACATGTTAAATAGTGTATTGGCGGTAATTTCACAACAATATCGATTACCAATTGATTAGAATCGGTTGTTTCGGGTTTCCGAACAGAGATATTTACCAAAGGTATTTTGCCTCGCGAATACAAGTTCTTTGGCTGCCGAGCCAGGGTTCGAACCTGGGCTAAGGGATTCAAAGTCCCCCGTGCTACCACTACACAACTCGGCACTATTTCCTGATGGTGCCGAAGGTCGGGCTCGAACCGACACGGAGGTTTCACTCCAACAGTTTTTGAGACTGCCGCGTCTGCCAATTCCGCCACTCCGGCTGAGGCGCTTCCCGCCTATGGTGGTGCCGAGGAGGAGATTTGAACTCCTATGAGCTTATCGCTCACTAGCCCCTCAAGCTAGCGCGTCTACCGGCTTCCGCCACCTCGGCTAAAGGCTGACTGATTATCGCCTTGTGAGATAGCATAACTTCTTGGCTGGGGTAGTGTCAAGCCCGGTGGTAGAGATTGTTTAGCAACCTCTACCACGCCTGTTGTCAGAGAGCAGAGAAACTGATATACTAAAATAACATTGCGATGCTGCTGAGATGGAATCACGCTGGCATAAGATTGTCCTCAGGGTCAAAAAGGCACTAGGTGCCGATATATTCCTGTGCAATAGCTGCCAATGGGACTGGCGTGGAGCTTGTCACAATCGAGCACGTCCCAATGCTACATCGTGCCCCGACTACCGGAAAAGAGGCAAATAACAGTTAAGTCCCCACCCTGGCTATTGGCCATGAAGCCCAAACTGGTAAATGATATGCCTAAAAGCCGCACCACCTGGTGAAACTGGCCACCGTTTCTCGCTGACTTTCTATCTTGTTGGCCGGGTGCTGCCAGTCAGGATAACCCATCGCCATGCCGCAGATTATTTTTTGCCGTTCGGGGATACCCAAAATCTGGCGTAAAACATTGGGATAGTGCACTACCGTGGCGGTAGCACAGGTGCCCAGACCGAAAGATAACGCCGCTAACATGACTGATTGTA
>JAENIS010000028.1 GCA_016844285.1 Dehalococcoidales bacterium | reverse complement strand
TAGATTATAGGAGAAATTAGGATTTTTAATTTTAAAATAGTTATCATAGCCCACAAACCCAACTTCTTTAAATCGTATCTGTCTATATGCTCGATTTTCAACTATTACATGATAAATATGTGGCAACGGAACATTTTCGAGCCAGTCTATCTTAACAATAACCCTAGATGTACTACTCCAAAGTGTAATGACAGCTGCAACACCTCCAATGGCAGCTACACCACTAAAGATAACTATAAGAGTATCCATACCCTCATTATACCACAATATTGCCTTGCAAGTGTTATGTCAAGTTATCGCTTGCATTCCAGGTCAATCAAGGTGTTTAAGAGGGGCGAAGCCCCTCTTTCCATCTTCTCCCCCTCTCCTAAAAGGAGAGGGGGATTAAGGGGGTGAGGTCCCTGCAAAAGAGCGAAAACATAAGCGTAAAGAAGCCTCTTGTTACCCCTGGAGGTACTAAACCACTCAAAAGAACTTTGCGGGGCTTATTTTTTGATTACAGGGTGATATTTTGCCAGGCGAAGGGTAAAACACCAGCACTACAAGGTCATCGTGCCGGCGGCTCTGGCTGTATACCAGGAAATAGCGCCTGGAGCGGTAACTGCGGCACCGGGCATGTCAGTTATTGCTTATAATAAGTAAGAAGGACACACTACCCTATTTCATTGCGTTGGTCTTTAAACAGAACCTCCTAAAAGGTGTTGACAAAAAATACGGGATGTGTTAAGATACTGGCATACGGCAACCGATTACCGCATGCCAAAGGAATAGGATAGAGGTCATTCCGATGAAAAGAGTTTATGTTAAAGAAACGGTCTGCATGGGCTGTCACCTCTGTGAGGTGTATTGCCAGCGGCAGCATTCTGAGTCAAAAGACCTCATCAAGGCCTTCAAGAAGGAATCACCCCGGCCGTTAGCGCGAGTCTGGCTTGAGGAAAAGAAACCGCTGGCCTTTTCCGTGCGCTGCCAGCATTGTGACGAGCCGGCCTGCGTTTATGCCTGCCTTACCGGCGCTCTTACCCGTAACCCGGAGACGGGACTGGTCGATGTCGATACCGAGAAGTGTGTCGGCTGCTGGACGTGTATTCTGAGTTGCCCTTCCGGAGCGATAAGACAGAATACAGAGCAGAAAAAGATTGTAAAATGTGACCTCTGCCGCGGCGCTGATATGCCTGCCTGCGTCGCCAATTGCCCTAATGGGGCTTTGCTCTATCACTGATGATTCGAGGCCATGAAAATGATTACGATAATTGACTATGGTGCCGGCAACTTGCGTAGTGTGGTGAATGCTATCACCCGGTTGGGCTATCAGCCGAAAATAACCAGTAACCCGGAAGAGGTGATTAGCTCAACGGCCGTCATTTTGCCTGGGGTTGGTGCTGCCGCTGATACCATGAGCAGCCTTAATAAACTAGGACTGGTCAGCGCCATACGTCAGGTGGTCAGTGACGGCCGTCCCTTTTTAGGCGTCTGTATTGGATTGCAGGTCTTATGTACCGTCAGCGAGGAAGGTGGTGGCCACCAGTGTCTCGGTATTATTCCGGGGAAAGTACGGAGGCTGCCAGCCGGGCTAAAGGTTCCTCACATGGGTTGGAATCAGGTGCGACAAAAGTTTGCCCATCCGGTGTTTGCCGGCATACCCAGTGAAGCCAATTTCTACTTTGTGCACAGTTATTATGTCGAGCCGGAGGACAAAGCACTGGTCGCTGGCGAGACTGATTATGGCATCCCGATATGCAGTGTCATTGCCCGGGGAAACTTGGTCGCCACCCAGTTTCATCCTGAGAAGAGTGGCGATGTCGGCCTCAGGTTTTATGACAATTTCGTCAAGATGGCGCTGGCCGGGGCAGCAGCTAGGTAAGGAATAATGGCTAATATCGAGAACGTGAAATACCTTATTATCGGCAATTCGGCGGGAGGCGTCGGGGCAGCGGAGGCTATCCGTCTGGTAGATAAGAGCGGGACAATTGCCATCGTCTCCGATGAGCCTTACCCGGCTTACTCTCGTCCGTTGATTTCAGAATACCTGGCGGAAAGATGCCCTCTGGAAAGGATGTTGTTCCGTCCGGCTGATTTCTACGCAAAGCAGAATATCCGTGCTTTGCTGGATACCACAGTAGAGCGGATTGATATCGCCAGCCACAGCGTGCATCTGGCCAACAATCGAGAAATTACCTGGGAGAAACTATTGCTTGCGACCGGTGGTTCGCCGATTGTGCCCCGCATCGAGGGCATCGAGTTGAAAGGGGTTTTCACCTTTGCCACTCTTGGTGATGCCAAGCTCATCGACCAGTTTCTGATTCAGTATCCCCGGAGAGCGAGAGCGGTGATTATCGGTGGTGGACTCATCGGGATAAGTGTTACCGAAGCCCTGGTGAAGCGAGGGGTCGAGGTGACGGTGGTGGAAATGAAGGACCGAGTTTTGAATACCATCCTGGATGAGGAAGCTTCGGCTCTCGTCGACCAGGTTCTCAGGCAGGCAGGTGTTGAAATCGTGGTCGGGCAGACAGTAGCCAAGGTGAGAAGCTACTCGGCGGGTGATACCACTAGCGTCATTCTGGACAACAGCCGCCCGATACCCTGTGAGCTGGTTATCGCCGCCATCGGTGTGCGGCCACGCACTGAGCTTGCCGTTGCTGCCGGTATAAAGGTCAACCGGGGCATCATCGTTGACCGCCATATGGCCACCTCGATACCTGATATTTACGCTTGTGGTGATGCGGCTGAGGCTTATGACTTTATCTACGGCGAGAATCGGCTGACTCCCGTCTGGCCTAATGCCTATCTCGGTGGCCGTGTTGCCGGCTTTAACATGGCCGGTAAGACCACGGAATACCCGGGGGGGACAGCGATGAATTCACTGAGCTATTTCGGGTTAGCCGTTATCTCGGCAGGGATAATCAGTCCGCCTGATAGTAGCTACGAAATCCTCAACAATCGACATGGCTCGACCTACAAGAAGGTCGTGTTAAAAGATGGTTATATCGTCGGGATGGTCTTTATTGGCGACATTGAGAAGTCGGGTATCGTCTTCAGCTTGATGAAAGATAGGATAAAGGTTGATGACTTTAAAAAGTCTCTCGTCGCTGATGACTTCGGACTGGCCTCTCTTCCTGAAGAAATCTGGCGAGCCCGTATTAGAACGCCTTCTTCGCTAGTAACCCTGGCTAAATCACTTAAAGAAGAGCTTGTCCGTAAATAGGGAAGGGTTAGCGGGGTGGGCTATAGGTAATCATTAAGGGAGGCATGTTGATGAAGGACATAAGACAGACGAATAACCCCTACTTTGACGATAAAGTGACTGATGCCTGTTCTTTATTCGGCATGATGGATACTTCGGGCCGGCGCTTCTCCGGGCAAGGTATTATCCGGGCGATTGCCAATATGCATGACCGGGGTAATGGCCTGGGTGGCGGGTTTGCCATCTACGGGTTATACCCGGAATATGCTGACCTTTATGCCTTCCACATCATGTATCTTAGCGAGCGTGGCAAAAGAGAGACGGAGGCTTTTCTCCGCGACAAATTTAACCTGATTCATGACGAAGAGGTGCCAACACGGCCAACCCCGGCCATTAAATCCCCTCCCCTGGTCTGGCGCTATTTCCTTGAGCTTGGTCAACACCAGCTTGGTGACAAGTCAGCGGAGGACTATATTGTGGATGCGGTGATGACTATCAATACCAAGCTCTTGGATAGTTTTGTCTTTTCCAGCGGCAAAGATATGGGCGTCTTCAAGGGGGTTGGCTATCCCGAGGAAATTGCCGAATACTTCGCTCTGGAACAATACGAGGGTTACCTCTGGACGGCACACGGGCGCTTCCCGACCAATACCCCGGGCTGGTGGGGTGGAGCTCACCCTTTTTGTATCCTCGACTGGACGGTAGTCCATAACGGCGAGATTTCGTCTTACGGTATCAACAAGCGTTACCTGGAGCAATTTGGCTATCATTGCACTATGCAAACCGATACCGAGGTGATGGCTTATGCCGTTGACCTGCTGGTAAGAAAACACCACCTTCCCATAGAGGTAGCGGTTAAGGTCATGGCATCACCCTTCTGGAACGATATCGAGCGCAGTTCACCGCCAGAGCAGAAGCTCTACCGGACGCTGCGCCAGGTCTACGGCAGCTTGCTCTTGAACGGACCCTTCACCGTAATTATTGCCCATCATGGTGAGATGATCGGCCTTACCGACCGTATTCGCCTGCGGCCGCTGACGGTGGGGGTGAAAGGCGACATTCTGTATCTTTCCTCGGAGGAATCAGCGATACGCCTGATTTCTCCTGACCTGGACAGGTCATGGATACCGATGGGTGGCGAACCGATTATCGGCAGGCTGAAAGTATCGCCGCAACGGCCGTTGGTCGAAGCTATGGGGACAGTGTGAAATGCTAACGAAGAGAATTATTCCCTGTCTTGACGTCAAAGACGGGCGCGTCGTCAAGGGAAAAAGCTTTATCGAGCTACGTGATGCCGGCGACCCGGTAGAACTGGCAGGTTTTTACTACCGGGAAGGAGCTGATGAGCTGGTTTTTCTGGATATAACGGCCACCCCGGAAGGGCGTGATACTCTGGTCGATATTGTGGAACGCATCTCGGAAAGAGTCTTTATCCCGCTTACCGTTGGTGGTGGCTTACGCAGTGTTGCTGATATGCGGCGTATTCTTTTAGCCGGAGCGGATAAAGTGGCGATAAACACTGCCGCCGTGCTTAATCCGAAGCTAATTAGCGAGGGCGCCGAAAGGTTCGGTAGCCAGTGTATTGTCGTTGCCATTGATGCCAAACGGAGAGACAATGACCCGTCTCAGTGGGAGGTTTATATCAATAGCGGACAGAAGCCAACCGGTATTGACGCAGTTAGCTGGACAAAGCAGGTAGTGAGCCTGGGGGCAGGAGAAATATTGCTGACCAGCATTGATGCCGATGGTCATCGGGCCGGCTATGATATTGAGCTTACCCGAACCATCTCTGAGATGGTAAAGGTGCCGGTTATTGCCAGTGGCGGCGCCGGTACTCTGGAAGACCTTTATCAGGTTCTTGTGCTGGGTAAGGCAGATGCCATTCTGGCCGCCAGTATCTTTCATTACGGAGAGTACTCCATACGTCAAACGAAAGAATATCTGACCCAAAAGAGTATACCGATAAGGCGGAGCTGAACCAATGAAGACATATCTACCAACCAAGTTTCTGGTGGAGCGAGACCCTGAGCGCTGCATCCGCTGTAAGGTTTGTGTTAACCAGTGCAGTTTCGATGTCCACAGCTATGACCCGGTGGACGACGAGGTGCGCAGTCGTTACGAAAACTGCGTTGGTTGCCATCGCTGCGTCGTTTTTTGTCCCACCCAGGCGCTGAACATCAAGGCTAGTCCTCTCGACTACCGGGAGAACTATAACTGGCGTCCGGAGTTTATTGAAGACATCCTTAAGCAGGCTGAGACCGGCGGTGTTCTTCTCACTGGAATGGGTAGTGACAAGAGCCATCGCATTTACTGGGACCACATGGTACTCAATGCCAGCCAGGTCACCAACCCTCCTATCGACCCACTACGTGAGCCGATGGAGCTGATTACTTATCTCGGGCGTAAACCGGACCGGGTAGAACTCGATTCCGATGGGGTCAGCCTGAAGACTAAACTGGGGCCACAGGTCAAGCTGGCAGTTCCAATCATGTTCAGTGCTCTTTCCTATGGCGCGGTGAGTCTCAATGTACATCAATCCCTGGCACGGGCGGCGACGGAAATAGGCACCATGTGGAACACTGGTGAGGGTGGCCTTCACCCTAGTCTATACCAGTATGGCCCGAATACGATTGTCCAGGTGGCGTCGGGACGTTTTGGTGTGCATCCTGACTATCTTCATGTGGCCGGGGTGGTTGAGATAAAGATTGGCCAGGGAGCCAAACCGGGCATTGGCGGACATCTCCCCGGAGAGAAGGTCAGTGCCGAGGTTGCCAGGACCCGCATGATTCCACAGGGGACTGATGCCCTATCTCCCGCTCCTCAGCACGACATCTACTCCATCGAAGACCTGGCACAGCTAATCTATGCCCTGAAAGAAGCGACCAACTACACCAAGCCCATCTCGGTGAAGATTGCCGCGGTGCATAATGCTGCGGCTATTGCCAGTGGTATGGTGCGGGCGGGGGCGGATATTATTGTTCTTGATGGCATCAGGGGCTCGACGGGTGCTGCCCCCAAGATTATTCGTGATAATGTCGGTATCCCGATTGAACTGGCTCTGGCTTCGGTGGATAGCCGCCTGAGGCAGGAAGGTATCCGTAACCAGGCCTCACTCGTGATTTCGGGTGGCATCAGGAATAGTGGTGACGTGGCTAAAGCCATCGCCCTCGGTGCGGATGCGGTCAATATCGGGACAGCCGCTCTGGTCGCCCTGGGTTGTACTGTCTGCCAGCAGTGCCATACCGGCAAGTGTGCCTGGGGTATTTGTACCAGTGACCTGTCTCTAACCAAGCGAATTAATCCCGATATTGGTGCCCAGCGGCTGGTTAACCTCATTCGTGGGTGGAGCCTGGAGCTTAAAGATATACTGGGTGGGTTGGGAGTAAATGCCGTGGAGAGTCTCCGCGGTAATCGTCTGCACCTGAGAGGTATTGGACTTAGCGATACCGAGCTTGAGATTCTGGGAATAAGCATGGCGGGGAATTAAAATGATACAGGTAATGGCTAATCAGAGCGTCAAAATAGATGCCAGTGGTATTTTCTACAAGGACCTCAACGCCAGACTGAGAGAACTGGTTGCCGATGGGGTCAACAAGATTGAGCTCCATAATGTCTGTGGGCAAAGGTATATCGGTACTGACCTGGATAAACCAGTCGAGATTGAAATCTTTGGCACGCCGGGTAATGACCTGGGCGCCTTTATGAACGGGCCAAGAATTATTGTGCACGGTAATGCCCAGGATGGCTGCGGGAATACCATGAACGAGGGGGAGATAATTATTCACGGGCATGCCGGGGATACTCTTGGGCTGTCGGCCCGGGGCGGTAAAATTTTTGTGCGGGAAGATGTGGGTTACCGTGTTGCTATCCATATGAAGGAATACGAGGCTAAGAAGCCGGTGGTGGTCATTGGTGGTACCGCTCAGGACTTTCTCGGTGAGTACATGGCTGGTGGTATACTGATTCTGCTTGGCCTCAATTTAGGCGACAAGCAGCATCATAAGGCTAAATATATTGGTACGGGCATGCACGGCGGTGTCATCTATCTGAGAGGGAGTGTTGAAGAATACCAGTTGGGTAAGGAGGTGGGGGTCGCTGAATTAGACGAGCAGGATTGTCAGACTCTCCGTAAGTTCGTTGGCGAGTTTGCCACTCACTTTAGCTATGACGCTGAGGAGATACTAAAGTCAAAATTTATCAAGCTTTTCCCGCGCTGGCTTCGACCTTACGGTCGCCTTTATGCCTACTAAGATAACACCGGAAAGGCAAAGCACAAGATTCAGTCGAATACCCATCCCCTTGACCCCCTTCCCGATGGGAAGGGGGAATTAGTGATAGTCTCATTGATAGAATGGACTCATGACATGGGTGACGCTATTCAAATAGAAGCATGTCATTCTGGCGAAGGCCAGAATCCAGAAACCACACTACCCCTGGATTCCAGCCTACGCTGGAATGACGGTGGGAGCAAGGGGATGAGGTCGCCCGTAAATGGTAATGCGTGCTGAAGCAGTCATTGGTTCAGTAATTGACCAGACGGGACACTAGCCAAGTCTGGCGAAGACTGCTAGAATGTAGGTGAGGGATTCCCTGAGGACTGGCGATGCGTCGACTGCGAATTGGTCTGGCTCAACTCAATATGACCGTGGGTGATTTTCCCGGCAACACGCGGAAAATTCTGGAAACTATCCCCCATGCCAGAGGTCTCGGTATTGACCTGCTTACTTTTCCTGAGCTTGCCATTTGTGGCTACCCGCCGGAGGACCTCCTCTTTAAACCTCAGTTCATCGAGGAAAACCTGAAGTCGCTACAAAAGGTGATTGATGCCTCTTCAGGGCTTACTATTATCGTTGGCTTTGTCGATGCCAAGGATGACATCTATAATGCCGCCGCCGTGATTCATGAAGGCAAGCTCGTTGGCGTCTATCATAAGATATACCTGCCCAACTATGGTGTCTTCGATGAGAACCGCTACTTCCGCGCCGGTGATGAGTGCCCGGTATATAGCATTGCCGGCGTCGGCATCGGCATCAATATCTGTGAGGATATCTGGTATGAAGCCGGACCAACCACGGTTCAAGCTAGTTCCGGCGCTGAGGTCATTATCAATATCAGCTCCTCACCCTATCACTTCGGTAAGGGTAACTACCGGGAGAGGATGCTGGCCGCCCGCGCCTCGGATAATACCGCGATTATTGCTTACAACAACCTGGTGGGCGGACAGGATGAGCTGGTCTTTGATGGCAATAGCATGGTTTTTGATGAGAAAGGACAGCTAATTGCCCGGGGCAAACAGTTTGAAGAAGACCTGGTGGTGGCTGACCTTGATGTTGAATCCGTCTTTCGCACCCGTCTTCACGACCCGAGATGGCGGAAAGCACCCCTTCCGGAAACAAAGCGGTGGCAGAGCAGTAAAGTAACCATCTCTACCACACCATCAACCGCTCCTAAACCAGCGTTACCAACAAGGCAACTTGAGGTGCATGGTCTGGTTGATGAAGTCTATCATGCCCTGGTGCTGGGCACAAAAGATTACATCCTGAAGAATGGTATTAAGAAGGTAGTTATCGGGCTTTCGGGCGGAATTGATTCCAGTTTGGTGGCGACTATCGCCGTGGATGCCCTGGGGAGTGCCAACGTGGTTGGCGTGGCCATGCCTTCACGATACTCTTCCCCTGGCAGTATCTCCGATGCTAAGCTTCTGGCTCAGAACCTGGGCATCAAGCTCTTAACCATTTCTATCGAGAAGGCATTTCAAGCTTACCTGGAAACATTGGCCGAAGTCTTTAGCGGCACCAAGCCCGATGTCGCTGAAGAGAATATCCAGGCCCGCGTTCGGGGAACTCTCCTCATGGCCCTATCCAATAAGTTCGGATGGCTGGTTCTCACCACCGGCAACAAGAGTGAGATGGCTACCGGCTACACAACTTTATACGGCGATATGGCTGGTGGTTTTGCGGTCATCAAAGACGTGCCGAAAACGATGGTCTATCAGGTCGCCAAATACCGGAACTCACTGGCCGGTTACGACCTAATGCCGGAGACAGTGCTGGAAAAGCCCCCTTCGGCTGAGCTAAGACCCAACCAGCAAGATAGTGACAGTCTGCCACCTTATGAATTGCTCGATGCGATTGTGACCGCCTATGTGGAGGAAGATAAGAGCGTCGAGCAAATTGTGGCTACCGGCATCGATGAAGAGCTAGTCAAACGCGCCGCCCGGCTGGTCGACACCAGCGAGTACAAGCGCCGCCAGTCACCACCGGGGGTTAAAATAACATCAAGAGCCTTCGGTCGCGACCGGAGGTTACCGATTACCAACCGTTTCCGTGGCTAGAAATAGCCAGAGGGCGTATGGTACAAAGCAATTCCGATACCGAGATAAAGGCAAATGCCATCCTCAAGGTGCTGAGTGAATCCTCTGAGCCTCTGGGTTCAATTACGATTGCCCGCGAGCTTGAGCGGCATGGTGTTTTCCTGAGCGAGCGGGCGGTGAGATATCACCTGCGAATCGCTGATGAGCGGGGCTATACTCAGCCGCTGGGTCATGATGGCCGGATGCTCACGCCACGCGGGCTTGAGGAACTCAAGATGGCTCTGGCATCGGAGCAAATCGGTTTCATCCATGAAAAACTGGAGCTTCTAGCCTTCCGCACCACCTTTGACCCACAGAAACGCAGCGGGCTGATTCCAATCAATACCTCGCTTATTGACAAAGAGAAATTTGCTAAGATGCTGCTGGCGATGAAGGACGTCTTTAAGGCCGGAATTTGTGTCAGCGACCTGGTGGCAACAGCGACTGAGGGGGAGAAGCTGGGCTCAGTGGTGGTGCCCAACGGCAAGATGGGACTGGCCACGGTTTGCAGTGTCACCGTAAACGGGGTACTCCTTAAAGCCGGGGTTCCTATCGAGTCCAGGTTTGGCGGGGTTCTTGAGGTGCGAGAAAGTAAGCCGAGGCGCTTTGTCGCCATCATTAACTACAATGGCACCTCTCTCGACCCGTCTGAACAATATGTTCGCGCCAGAATGACCAGTGTCAGCGAAGTCGTCCGCGCCGGTAATGGCAAGATACTGGCAAATTTTCGTGAAATACCGGCGCCAGCGAGAGGCATCGTCGAGGATAAAATTATCCAGATGAAGGAAGCCGGGATTAACGGTGTCTACATCTTGGGGAATACCAGTGAGCCAATCTGTCAGGTCACTGTGGGGCTGAATCGCATTGGTATGGTCTTACTTGGTGGCTTGAACCCGGTAGCGGCCGCAGTTGAGGCCGGCATCGAGGTGGAGTGTATCGCCGAAAGCGGACTGATTGATTTTGAAAAGCTGGTGAGTTTTGGACGGCTCTAGATATAGAAGCATGTCATTCTGGCGAAGGCCAGAATCCAGATACCACCCTGTCCCTGGATTCCAGCCTACGCTGGAATGACAGTTATTGAACGTATACAGGCTATTATGAGACACCCATAACCATGTTAAACCTCAGACTCCTCAGTCTTTACCGGCTCAAGGTTTTTCCTTATCTTATTGGCTAGTTTCAAGGCATTGTGGAAGGCGAGGAGATTGGCCGCCAATCTAGCCGGGGGCAGTCTTTTGGTGATGGCTTTGACCAGAGAATCTGGTGAGAGAAGAGGGCAGAAAGCAGCTATTGCACCCAGAGCGGCCATATTGATTGCCCTTGCCTCGCCGGCTTCGCTGGCGATTTGCTGCAAGTGTAAGCTGGCCACTCTTGTCCAGAGGAGGCCATGTACTGCCTCCGCATCGACAATGGCCACGCCCTCCGGTTTCAGGGCAGCAAGGTGCAGATTGCCGGCCTCCTGGGTCAGGGTAGTCAGAATATCCAGCTTTGAAGCCCGCGGATAATCAATCTCTACGTTACTTAGAATAACATCCGAGACGGCAATCCCACCTCTTGTTTCTGCCCCGTAGGTCTGGCTCTGGGCAACAAAGTAACCATCCAGCATGGCCGCCTCAGCCAGAATTATGCCGGCAAGAACGATGCCCTGCCCGCCCAGGCCAGCCACCCTGATTTCACACCTTGAGTTTTTCGGTGAGAAGCTTTCTGTATTCTTCATTGTAGGTTGGACGCTCACGGTCGGCGAGAACACCAATGACGAGCTTCCCTTCAAGCTCGGCTTCGCTAAGTCCCTTTGCCTTCTCGACGGTAACGGAGTTCTCCTTTTGCCAGTTCATCATTCTGACGGCCGAATCCATGCCCAGCCAGCGCCCGCCGAAGATGACGCATTGAGCGATAACTTCGACCATTGAGAATCCCTTTTTATTAAGAGCCTGGCCGATTAGCCGGTCAAGAAGACCGGTATGGAAGACCGTCGAGCGGCCAACAAAGGCGGCTCCGGCGGCCTCAGTCAGCCGGCAAATATCAAAGGCAGGCTCAAGATTTCCATACGGGGAGGTGACCGTAGTTGCCCCGTAGGGAGTGGTGGGTGAAATTTGTCCTCCAGTCATGCCATAGACCTGATTGTTGATGATGAAACTGGTAATCTCTACATTGCGCCGGGCAGCATGAATCAGGTGGTTACCACCAATCGCAGCGGCATCACCGTCACCCATGACCACAATTACCTTAAGACTCGGTTTCGCCAGTTTTATCCCGGTGGCGAAGGTCAGTGCCCGGCCATGGGTAGTATGCAAAGTATTGAAGTCAACATAGACCGGGAGCCGGCCAGAACAGCCAATACCGGAGACGATAACGATGTCATCCTTACTGTATCCTGTCCCGTCAATAACCCGGATAAGGGCATTCATGAAGATGCCGATACCACAGCCACCACACCAGATATGCGGGAACTTCTTGGTGGAACGGAGATATTTATGGATGAGATGCTCGGTTTCCTTCAAGGGTATATCTCCTTCAGCTTCTTCAATATCTCGTCAGGAGTGAGCGGGGTACCATCTACTTTGTTTAAGGTGGCCACTTCACATTTGCCCTGACTGACTCTTTTCACCTCACGAGAAATCTGGCCCATGTTCAACTCGGGCACCAGCACTTTTTGAGATTTATCCAGGATTTGACTTACCGTAAGGCGCATGAATGGCCAGATAAGCTTAAGCTTGACAAGTCCAACTTTAAGACCGCTCTGGCGAGCCTGATTTACCGCCTGCAGGCTAGCACGGGCAACGCAGCCGTAGGCGATTACTGTTACCAGGGCATCATCGGTATGATAAGAGTCGAACCATTGCAGACGCTCGAAATCCCTTGATATCTTTGAGAAAAGCCGTCGAATCAAAGGGTCGACCTCATCCGCCCGGGTGGTGGGATAGCCCCGCACATCATGGGCAAGGCCTGTCACGTGATAGCGATAGCCATCGCCAAAGGCAGACATCAGTGGCACACCCGTCCCCGGGTCACCGTAGGGTATATACCATTCGGGGGGAACGGTTGGTCGTGCTCGCTCCTCAATAGCGATGTCTCCCTCCTTTGGCAGGAGTACACCTTCTCTCATATGGGCCACTACTTCATCGACAAGTACGATAACAGGGCTACGGTATCTTTCCGAGAGGTTAAACGCCTGAATAGTAAGTTCGTAGCACTCATAAACTGAAGATGGAGCCAGGGCGATAATAGGATGGTCGCCGTGAGTTCCCCAGCGCGCCTGCATGACATCACCCTGTGCTGCCTGAGTGGGAAGACCGGTACTCGGACCGGCACGCATCGCATCGATGATGACGCAGGGAACCTCAGTCATGGCGGCAAAACCGATATGTTCCTGCATCAGTGAGAATCCCGGCCCACTGGTAGCCGTCAGGCTCTTCCGTCCGGCCAACGAGGCACCGATGACGGCACCCAGACTGGAAATCTCGTCTTCCATTTGGATGAAAACCCCGCCGGCACGAGGCATCTCCCGCGCCATGACTTCCATGATATCTGTTGCTGGGGTAATCGGGTATCCGGCAAAAAAGCGGCACCCGGCCATGAGAGCGCCTTTCACACAGGCTTCATTGCCCTGAAGCAGAACCTTTTCCGGCGTAGCTTTCTTCATCTTTAGACATAACTATGGCAAAATCAGGACATCTCATTTCGCATAATTGGCACCCGTTACATTTTTCGGGCACTTTTACAATGGGATAAGACGATTCGTCAGTATCAAGAACCCCTCGGGGACAGAAGGCAACGCATATACCACACTTCTTGCACCACCCGCGGTAGATTTCAACCTTGTTCATATCACCTGATGCGGCTGCCTTTGATGGTCTTACCTTTACCTTCATTATCATAACCTGCCGTCAATACCAAGTCAATAGTGTAGCATCGTTCCTTTTAGTCAGTCTTAGTTGGCAAGGCAATGAGAATCATAAAGCGGTCCGGTAATCAAGACAGGCAAAGTAGCATCATACTGGCACAAGACTTGACGTGGTGGCTAAGAAAGATTAAACTACTAATGGAGAAGAGAAATGCCGATATATGAGTATGTCTGCTCTGATTGTGGGCTCAACTTCGACCGGCTGCGACCGGTAAGTCAAGCTACTGAGCCATCTGCCTGTCCTCACTGCCAGACGAATGCCCAGCGAAAGCTATCCATGTTCGCCTGTTTCTCAACGAGTGATAGTGGTATGAATTCCCCTGTTGGGGGAAATTCCTGCTCTAGCTGTGGCTCCTCTAGCTGCGATTCCTGCGCGATGTAGTATTGCTGAGTTGACAGGTCTAACTGTCTCCAGCCCCGACTGGAATGGCCACCCTCTCCCTTTATTTTGGCAATGTGTCGCTCCGGCAGTTTGACCTCATGGTCAGGCCGCCAGTGACTCAAGCCATCGGCACCTAACCCCTTGGTGATAAGCTCAAACTAGAATTACGGTTAAAACATGATGAAGGATTTGCGTAAGACAAAGCCAGAACTGATAAGTGAACTGACCGAGCTACGCCAGCGGGTTGCCGAACTGGAAAGCTCGGAAAGCCGGCAGATAAGAGAGGGAGAGCTATTACGCATTTTCCGTTCCAGCTTACCCATTGGGCTTTTCATCATCCAGGATGGCAGGTTTCAGTTCGTCAATAATGAATTCTACAAATATACCGGGACCAGCTCTGATGAGCTGCTGGGCACCGACCCGATGCGACTTGTCCATCCGGAAGATAAGAGCATGGTCAGAGAGAACGCCATCAAGATGCTTAAAGGCGAGCGAACCACTCCCTACAAATACCGCATTGTTGACCGCAATGGGCAAATCCTGTGGAATCTGGAGGGAGTGGTCTCCATCCAGTACCAGGGGAGACGGGCGGTCCTGGGGCATTCCATGGATATTACGGAACGCGAGCGTGCGGAAGCCAAAATGGAGGAGCTTTACCGGAAAGAAAGAGAATTGCGTCAGGACCTGGAGACCGAAGTCCAGACAAGAATCGAGTTTACCCGGGCACTGGTACACGAGTTGAAGACTCCATTAACACCGGTACTGGCTTCAAGCGAGCTATTAGTCAGTGAGCTTCATGAAGAACCCTGGCTGAGCATCGCCAATAATATCCACCGTGGCGCCTCTAACCTGAGTAAACGGATAGACGAACTTCTCGACTTGGCCAGAGTGGAAATTGGCGTGCTGCGGGTGAACCTGCGAGCAGTCGATGCATTGCCGCTACTTCGCGGGATAGCTGATGAAGTATCGGCCTTAATATCCAGCAATGGGCAATCCCTGATACTGGCCCTGCCCCCATTCCTTCCTGCAGTCTGGGCTGATGAGGAACGTCTGCGGCAAATAGTGCTCAACCTACTCATCAATGCCTCAAAATTCACTTCCGAAGGTGACAGGATAACACTGCAAGCAAGAGTGAAAGATGCCACCTTGGTGGTGGAGGTTAGTGATACCGGGCATGGTATTCCGGAGGAAGAACAACAGCGGCTTTTCCAGCCCTACCACCGGGAAATAGGTGACCGGGAACATTTGAGCGGGTTGGGACTCGGGCTTGCCTTATGCAAGCACCTGGTGAAACTCCAGGGAGGCAGGATATGGGTTGAAAGCAAGGTAGGTAAAGGCTCAACTTTTGGCTTCTGTTTACCCTTAGCCGCTGAGAATCCACAGGAAGAAAGTTTGGCAGAGGAGAGGATAAGTGAGGGTTCTTCTCATCGAGGATGACCACGAAATCATTGAAGCGATTACCCTGGTCTTCCAAATACGGTGGCCCGAAGCGAAGGTAATCTCTACCCGTCTCGGTAGAAAGGGCATTGAGCTGGTCGAGAGCGAAGCGCCGGATATCGTTATCCTTGACCTGGGGTTGCCTGATATTAACGGATTTGAAGTGCTGCGTCAGGTGCGCCTCTTCTCCCGTGTCCCGATAATCATCCTGACGGTCAGGGCCGATGAAGCTGACGTTGTGAAAGGGTTGGAGTGGGGGGCTGACGACTACATCACCAAGCCGTTCCGACAACTCGAACTGCTTTCGCGAGTCAAGGCGCTGATTCGCCGGCAAAACCCGGCGGAAGAGGCGATACTGGTCTGCGGCCCGTTACGCCTTGACACTACCGCCAGCCAACTCCATTACGGTGAAAGAGAAATTGCTCTCACCGTCACTGAAACTCGCATCCTTGGTCACCTGATGAAAAGTGCCGGGCATGTGGTCACCCACTCCAGCCTGTCCGAGGCCGTCTGGGATAATGATTATCCCGGTGCTGCTGATAGTCTCAAGGTTCATATCCGCCGTCTGCGGGAAAAGATTGAGGCTGACCCGGGACATCCTCAACTTATCCTCACCCGGACGGGCTTAGGCTACTTAGTGGCAAGACCGGACTAGAGTCACGTCAGGTGTGGCTATTACTACTTCATAAAAATAGGGGAATGCTCTGACTCACTGGTAAGCTTTACTTGAATGCCTATCCCCCTGACCCCCCTCTCTTAAATCTCTTCTCAGTAACAAGAGATAAACTGCGGAGCATCAAAGAGGGGCTTAGCCCCTCTTTCTTTATTTCCCCCTCTCCTTCTAGGAGAGAGACTGAACACCATGGGAAGCTACATGTGCTAATTAGTGCAGAGATCCGAGAGAACAAATTGGCGGGCCAAACGCTCTTCCTCACATGAGTTACCTGAGTCGCGTCTCATTCCATAGCCATCATATGCAACGAGTTGCATGAGGTCAAATTTGTTGGAATAATGCTGTGGCGGTCGGCAGGTAACAAAAAGAAGGATTGTTGCTTTCGAACTTCTCCTGCCTTCGTTTCCTGCCTCTCAATATTGCTATGAGACAGAATACTAGCAGGAAAAGCGGCAACAGGGGGGTTTGACTCGACGGACTTTGAAAGGGTAAAATAGTTTACTCTAATGCCTGAGCGTATTTTTAATACGGACGAGGAGGACAATATGAGAATACCAAAGCAAGTTGAGTCAGTGGCAGTTTTGGGGCTGGTTCTTATCCTGTTGCTGGCCGGTTGTGCCAAGGCAGCACCCGTGCCGACTCCCACACCGATACCAACTCCGGCACCAGCGCCCACTCCGGCACCAGCGCCGGCACCCGTGCCGGTCCCCACACCGGCACCAGTTCCAACCGGACCTTATGGAGAACTACGGCTCGCCGTGGCAACCTTCGGTCTGGAAAACCTCTATCCAGTACAAGTCGGTGCGGGCACGTTACAGCGTATGCTGGTGCCGGGGTACGACTTTGTCATCAGGAAAGAGCTCTCGGGAGCAGAGACGGGTATCGCCGAGAGATGGGAATTGGCCGCTGATGGCCGGTCCTTGACTTTTTACATACGTAAAGGCGTCAAGTTCCACAATGGCGAAGACCTCATGGCCGACGATGTCAAGTATAGCCTTGACCTCTGGGCAGCACCTGGTTCTTTCCGCTATTCTACTTTTGGGGGGTTGCAGGAGCGTGTGGAAGTCCTGGACGATTATTCAGTCCGTGTTTACACTAAGGGCGTCCAACCTTACTATTCGATTTGGCTTACCTTCAACAAGGGACAGTGCGGGATTGTATTACCAAAGGATTACCTTGAACGAAACGGTATCGACGCCTTCAAAAAGCGCCCGGTAGGCTCTGGCCCATTTAAGTTTGTGCGCCATGTACCCGGAGACATGATTGAATACGAGGCCGTGGATAAGCATTTTCGGAAGGTCCCAGAGTTCAAGACGCTGCAAGTAATACTGATACCGGAGATTACCACCAGGCTGGCGATGTTGAAGACGGGGGCACTGGATGGCGTTGAAATGGGAATAGACTCCGTGCCCGAGGTGGAAGCAGCGGGCGGTCATGTGGTTCCGATAACGGGCACTGCCTGTGCCGTCACCCACTTTGGCGTCTATGACCCCCGGGGTAAAGGCTACCCGACCGCCGATATCAGGGTACGAGAGGCGCTCTCTTTAGCCATCAATCGTGATGAAATCGGGAAAGCCCTCTTTAGTGGTAAGATGCAACCGGCGATGCCTCTATATTTGTATCCAGGCCACCCGGAAATCGACGTGCCTTACTGGACGGAGGAAGCGAAGAAGATGTACGGTTATGACGTGGAGAAGGCAAAGCGGCTGCTAAAGGAGGCCGGTTATCCTAATGGCTTCACCATGAAGTTCTATTCTTTTGCCGTCGGTGGCGGGGGCGGCGTTCTCATCCAACTGGCTCCGGTCTTACAGGGGTACTGGCTAGCGATAGGGGTCAAAGCGGAGATAGTAGCCTCGGAGCAGGCGGCGATGGCTCGCCTGTATACCAGTGGGCCGAATCGTGGCCCCGCGGACGAACTGGTCGGACAGATTTCGATGTATGCCAACGAGATGAGCGGCGGTCCCATCGCACCCACGGCCGCCGCCGCTGGCTTGCTTTATTCTTCTACATGGCCCCTCGTTTCTGCTGGGCAAGTACCTGAAATCGAGAGTCGCGTTGCGGCTGCTTTGATTGAGCCGAACGAAGCCAAGAGGAAGGAGCTGGTAGCTGAAATAATACGAATCGCGATGGATACACGTCTGACTTCGACGATTGGGATAGTTCCCTCTTTCGCTGGCTTGGGTCCTCGCGTCGACATCGAGTTACCGGGGTGGGCATACACCATCTCCCCGTTCGCGGAGTATGCCAGGCACAGAAAATAGTGAGGTTGAAACAGACACCTATTCCCATCCCCATAGGAATGATGAGAGAACAGGTAGGGTCAAGCTCTATTCTGAACGTATCACGTTGAGTGGGAGGTGACATGTGGAAAGGATTGAAAAAGGGCAATCACCACCAGGGCCTTTGGCGCCATATCGGGTTCTCGATTTAGCTGACAAGATTAGTGGGGTTTACTGCACCAGAATTCTAGCCGCTCTGGGGGCCGATGTCATTAAAATTGAGCCACCTGGAGGCGACCCGATGCGCCGCATCGGGCCTTTTTATCATGATGAACCTCACCCGGAAAAAAGCCTGAATTGGTTTACCTACAATCTCAACAAAAGGAGCGTTACGCTGAATATCCAGTGTGCTACTGGCCAGGAGGTTTTCAAACAGCTGGCTCGCACGGCAGATTTCGTGGTGGAAAGCTTCCGCCCCGGGTCTCTTGATAGCCTGGGGCTTGGCTATTCCGGGCTGAGCGCTATCAATCCCCGGATTATCCTCACTTCGGTGACACCATTCGGGCAAAAAGGCCCTTACAGTCAGTTTAAGGGGTCTCATTTGATTGCAAGTGCCGCTGGTGGTTACGTTTTCCAGTGCGGCGATGAGGACCGCCCCCCGGTACAGATTACGACACCTGTCGGTGAGCTACAGGCCGGGCTGATAGCGGCAGCAGCGACCATGGTGGCTCACTGGTACCGGGAAACAACCGGGGAAGGGCAGTATGTTGATGTTTCAGCTCAAGAGGCCCTTAACGTACTGGGGCTGCCCAGATTCATGTACTGGAAGAGCCATGGAATTATGCCCCGCCGGACAGCTTCGGGAGTAATGACTGGTCCTCCGGAGGGGCCAGAGCCTGACCGGTTTTTCGAGTGTAAGGATGGATTAGTGTTTTGTGACCCCACCACGGCACAATATCTGCCGCAACTTCGGGAATGGCTTGCCAGCGAAGGCATGGCGGGAGACCTCTTTGATGAGAAATGGGAACCGTTTTTCAGAGGGAACCTTCGCGTTACCAGGGAGCAAGCACCCTATATCGCTGAGTGCTTTCGGGCTTTCACGCGGAAGCACACCAAGATGGAGGTCATGTTTGAAGGACAAAAGAGAGGGCTTGAGATAGTCATGGTGCAAGACGTACGTGACCTGATGGCCGACCGACATCTGCAGGAAAGGGGGTACTGGGGTAAAGTGGAACACCCCGAGCTTAACGACGCTATCGTCTACGGGGGAGCTCCCTTTAAATCGGATGTGATGTCTTACGGGTATTCGCGGCGAGCCCCATTTATTGGAGAACACAACCGAGAAATCTTGATTGGAGAGCTAGGGCTTAGTTCGCAGCAACTGGTTATCTTAAAAGAGGGGGGCGTCATATGAGTGATTTAAAGACAGAGCGAAAGATGGCCCTCAGTGGAATCAGGGTGATTTCGTTTGGCGCCGGGGCAATAGAGCCGACCATGGTCGGCTTTCTAGCTGATTTTGGGGCCGAGGTTATTAAGGTGGAAAGCCACGCCAAAATAGATTTCGTCCGCATCGGAGAGCACTCAGGTGGCAAAGAAGACCCGCTGGTGAACTTACAGCAGCCAAAGGGGGTGGCACTGGCGAAGAGGCTGGTCAGCATCGGCGATGTGGTGACGGAAAATTTCGCCAGGGATGTTTTTCACCGGCTGGGCCTTAGCTACGAGGAACTGCGCAAAGTTAAACCGGATATCATCATGCTGAGCGCTCCGGTAGGTGGGCAAACAGGCCCCTACCGTGATTTGAGGGGTCATGGTGGTCACATTGCTACCCTGCTGGGCGTTGCTGACCTGACTGGATGGCCTGACCGCTGGCCATGCTCACCCGGTAGTGCCTTCGCCGATCACTATACACCCTATATGTATGTCACTTTAGTACTGGCCGCTCTGGACTACCGCCGTCGGACGGGCAAAGGTCAGTTTATTGATGGTTCAAGCTTCCAGGGATGTCTGGATATCCTGGATACGGCGGTGGCTGATTATGGCGTCAACGGGCGGATTCAGCACCGCCGGGGCAACCATCACCCCGCCGCCGCTCCTCACGGAGTTTACCAGTGCCAGGGTGACGAGAGATGGTGTGCCATCGCCGTATTCAGCGACGAAGAATGGCAAAGCTTCTGCCATGTTTTGGGCGACCCGCCTTGGACATCCGAAGAAAAGTTCTCCACCTTGTTAGGAAGGCTAAAAAATGTCGACGCTCTTGACCAGCTTGTGGAACAGTGGACACTGAAGCAGAAGGTTGAGGATGCCATGCTTAAGCTTCAACAGGCAGGAGTAGCCGCCGCCGTGGTTGAAAATGCCAGGGACATATATGAAGACCCGCAATTAATTGCCCGTGAGTATTTCTGGAATCCAATAGCACCGGGTCTAGAAAACTATACCTTTCAAGATACCCCGGCCCGGTTAAGCAAGACACCTTCCCGTTTCCAGAGACCTTTCCCAATGATGGGAGAACACAACGACCATGTCTTTCTGGAACTTCTCGGCATGGACCCTCAAGAATATACCCAGCTGATTGAAGAGAAGGTTATTTACTAGGGGGATAGCTACTCAAGGAGGTCAAACAAACAATGAAATTATTTGAACCGGGCAAGATTGGGAAAATGTCATTGAAGAACCGGATTGTAATGGCGCCGATGGGCCGGAGGGATGA
>JAENIS010000087.1 GCA_016844285.1 Dehalococcoidales bacterium | reverse complement strand
CTCTCTCTTACTTAATTCCCCTGTTTTTATGAAGTAGCAGCAGCTACTCCTGACGTGCCACTAGCCGAATGGCTGACCGCTTATGGCCGGCTCATATTTTCAGTAATGGCATTATTTTACTGGCATCATCAAGCTTTTCCAGATTCCAGACCAGCGATATCAGCTCTTGCCTCTGGGCTGGTGTCAGCAAGGTTCTAGTTAAAGAGTTGAATTTCTGCTCGATTTCCTCGTTGGTGAGGGGGTCAAGATAATGACCATGGCAGTGCAGTGCGAATTCCGAGAATCTCTTACCGGACTTGGTAACTATGGTCACACGGGCAGCATTATTCTCCGGTGCCAACCTGGTACACTCCTCGGTATCTTTGACCTTGATTTTCTGCATCAAATCAATCAGCTCAGGATTGTGCAGGTATTCATCATCAAAGTGCCTTAATTCCACCGTACCGTAGGTCAGCCCCAGGGCAACGACGTAAGGCATACTATGGTCGGCCGTCTCACGAGTCGTCGGATGCCATTTTTCGGCATCACCGGCCATGATATTTTTGGAACCACCCTGGCCGCTCCGGGTCTCAATATTTATCTCGGCGATTTCATTGACACTGGCTATCTTGGAACGCAGTTTGATGGCCAGGTCGACCTCCGTCTGGGCCTGCGAACCGCAGGGGTAGCGCTTGATGGTGGACACCAGAATATTGAAAGGCTTACCAAACCCACCCAGTTTGAACGGGCCGGTAACCGCCATGAACAGACCGTATCGACCTTCAAAAACCGGGCTGGGGCCTGTCATCCCTTCCCGCGCCAGCAGGGCAGCAAAGACACCATTCCGGGCAGCATTGGCCATGGCACAGCCCTTCCACATCGACACCTCCTCATAGCGAGTTTGTAACAGGGCGATGTTAGGCGTAATCGCCAGATTGATTGCCTGTGCCGTCTGCTCTTTAGACAGACCAAGGAGTTTGGAGGCTCCGAGAGCACAGGAGATGACTCCAGGGACAGTGTGGTCAAAACCTCTGGTGGTAAGGTCCGTCTGGCTGGCTATCCGCCCCATGACCTCATAGGCCAGGACAGCGGCAACAATGAGTTCTTTGCCGCTGGCATGGACGGCATCAGCACAGGTGAGTACGGAGGCGAAATTGTCACTGCGATGCCCGCCCCCACCCACATCATTGTAATCAAGGTATCGTATCATGATGCCATTGGCAAAAGTTGCCAGCTCCAGGCTGGACGGCTGACCGCTGCCGATGATAGCCGCCGGCATATCACACTGGTAAACCCGCCCCGCTATCTTGCGGGCAATCTTGGCCGGCTCACTGCTATAGGCACCTACCGCACAACCAAGGGTGTCAAGAAGGAGACCCTTCGTCTTATGCACTACCTCCGCCGGCAGGTCATCATACTTAAGTGAAGTCGCATACGATGCCAGGTATTTGGTAATCTTGTCCATTTTCAAACCTCCAAGTTCTATATTTATCCTATCTTGATTTTCTGGTTTTTACCATGCTGAGAAATCACAGGTTAATGCATTTTGATTAATCAGTCTAAAGGGAACACAGACACACCCATGCTACTACTTCAGGCCAGGTCTGTCAACCTGCCATAGCGCGGGTTCCATCCGGTTCTGGTTGCTGTCGTGAAATGGTTGTCATTGCGAGCGAAGCGTGGCAATAACAGTGGAAACAACCAAATGCAAACAGAACCGCAATACCGCTATTATCCGAAGGCAATAAAGAGGAATGGAAACGTTACAACCTCGCCTCCGGGATATTCTCACAGCCGGGATACCAGAATGGCACCAGAGGTCGTCTGCTACCGGAGATAGTCTATCAGCTTCCGGCTACGACTCGGATGGCGCAGCTTGTTCAACGCTTGCCGCTCAATCTGGCGTATCCGCTCCCTGGTAACACCAAACTCCTCACCGATTTCGTCCAGGGTGCGCCCACGTCCATCGACCAGCCCGAAGCGTAACTCGATGATGCGCCTTTCCCGCAATGTCAGACTGGACAAAACCTCCGCTAACTGCTCCCGAAACATGCTGCGAGCCGCTTCTTCCTCGGGCGCCAGGGCGTTCTTGTCCTGAATGAAGTCGGCAAGCTCGGTGCCTTCATCTTCTTCCCCGATGGGTGTCTCCAGAGACACAGGCTGCCTCGAGACCATCGCCACCAGCCAGCTCACCTTCTCCGGCGAGAGTCCAAGCTCCTTAGCCAGCTCTTCATTAGTGGGATTACGGCCGTATTCCTGGGATAGGCGCTGCCTGGCTTTATCCATCTTCGACCTTGCTTCCAGTATATGCACCGGCAGACGCACCGTGTGTGATTGGTCAGCAATGGCCCGCGTAATCGACTGGCGAATCCACCATGTAGCATAGGTACTGAACTTATAGCCGCGACGATGGTCGAACTTCTTGGTGGCACGCATCAGGCCAATATTACCTTCCTGAATCAAATCAAGCAGCGGCAGACCGCGGCCAACATATTTCTTGGCAACCGCAATCACCAACCGCAGGTTAGCTCGCACCAGATGGTCCGCAGCCTGACGCGTCCTTTGCCCGATTTGCTCAAAATATTGCTCTATCCGGGGTTGCTGCCTCTCCAAAAAACCACCGAATTCCGGCGATTCAAGTACTGCGTAACAATCAGCCAGCGTCTTCTTTTGCCCGGCTTCACCCAAAAGATGCCAGGGCATCAGCCGGCTATTAAGCGAGAGGTTAACTAAGTCCTGCCTGGTTTTGGTCTCGTCCAACCCGGTCATCATGGCCACATGGCTGGTCAGTTCCGGAGCAATGTTACCGTCAATGGCACGGCACAGTCCCTCATCGCGCATGCTCTTCTCTACAGGCACCGTGGTGTCGAGTCCGAGATACTGGCCAACCGCCAGGAGGAGGTCATCTGCCCGACTCAAACTACCACCAAGCCGAAGCAACAGATTGGTGGGCGTGGGTAACCTGCCATCGGGCTTCCCCCGGTCCGGGTCAAGGCGTAACAAAAATTCGCCCTCTTCTATCCGGCTACCCAGGCGTTGCTCTTCCTCAGCATCCAACAGTGGCGTTCCGGCAGCCTCAGAAAAATAGAGCTGCACATTATCTTCGCCAGCTTCCGCTTCGCCAAATAAAGCCATCCCACCTTCGGTGACAACCTCACTCTCCTCCAGACTCTCGACGGCAGCTTGTTTATTGTCAATCACCAGCTCTCCATCTTCAGATAGAGTCTGCCGGATTCTATCAACACTTTCTAAAACCATGCTATTCCTCGTACTTCATCAGGCCACTTTTCTCGACATGATAAACTCATTCGCTTTGAGGGCACTAAAAATCCCCTCTCGGCGAAAACCTTTTTGATTTTGCGAGAAGGGAAGTAGCAACTACGTCCACCTTAACCTATGCAGTATACCACAAAGAATACCCGGAATGCAACTACTTTACGGAATTATTTTTTACCTTTGCTCACACTGGCGGCTGTTCTCTCCCGACGGTCACCCGGCTCTCGCCAAAAGCACCATTGATTACCTGACGGAGATAAGGCTCTAAAGCTGCCTCCATCGTTTTGCTTTCCGCGTTGCCCATGGCGGTCCTTAATTCACCGAGGGCTCTTCGCCAGTCGAAGAACTCTCCCGGGCTACGAAAAATCTGACGAAGCTCGGCACCAAGAACCTGGTTGGAGAATGCTTCCTCAATCGTCGACTGAATTTGTTTCACCTCCCAGACATTACCCTCGGCGAGATGATAAGCAACCTCTATCGCTTTCCGGGTGAGTCTGTCAAACAACACGTCAACTCGCTCGCAATATCTCCTGGCGACGGGGTAAACCTGCTCTACTCTCGTCCTGAAGTCGAGAAGTTGGAGCGCCGTCTGCATGGTATCCATGCTTTTCTCCAGTTTGTCAACAATCTCGGAGTATCCTTTTGGCTTGTCGTCACCAACAAGCTCTGCTTTTAAAGAAAGATGAGCCTGGTAACAGAAAAGCCCCGGTGCGGAGAGTGCTCTGGCCACTTGTTGCCGGTCACGCTGGCATGAGTCCTCAATCTCCGTTATCTCACGCTGGGATAGGTACTCAAACACCAGCTTCAATATAGACGCTTTCAGTAGCCTGCGGCGATAGGCTACAATCCTGGCCATAATTCTTTCCTTTTCCTCACCACGAAGCTTGGCGAGAAACTCCCTGACATCCTCAAGCTCTTTCAAAAGCGAGCCCAGGTCAGCCAGCACGTTTTCACTCATGTCTGGGGAGTAACTTTCGATACGTTCTTGCAGGGAGTCCAGTGAGTTCAATATCTTTTCCCGCGCGCCCTGAGTCAGAATCGCATAGAGGGTCTCCGGGGTAAGCTCAAATACCCGGCCAAAGTCAATCTTCGCTCCCTCAGAGAGCACCTTGAATTTGAGCTTATCACCTTCTTTGACCGTAGCTCCCCTGACCGCAACCACCCGTCCTTCCGCCGTTCTCACCAGGGGGTCTCCCTTGCTGCCAAAAGCAAAGACCTCACCCTCCATCACCTTTTGCTTCTTAATCTCGGAGTCCACCCAGTGCCATTGCGGTAAGGTCGCCTGGCTGTGGGCAGCAAAAGCGGCCAAAAATTGTTGCCGGTCCAGGTCCTTATTATGGCGGGGCAGTTTATCGATTCTTTCCAGTATCTCCTTTTCCGCCTCGGCTAAAAGCCCGAATAGCTGCGTGTAGGCACGGAATATCGTCTCCGGGTCGAACTCCCTGATGGCCGCGTCCAATGCCCGATACTCTTCACTGGAGGCTATCTTCTTCAAAGTCCTGGTTGCCTGACTCATGCCACTCCTTTCACTTGGTTTCATTCGATTCTGGTTGCTGTATTAAAATAGTTGTCATTGCGAGGGGTCGTTAGACCCCGTGGCAATCTCTGCCCAACACATTCCCAGATTGCTTCGCTTCGCTCGCAATGACAGACCAACCAAATGCAAACAGAACCTTTCACTTTACCTATTCGGCCCAGGGCTAGGCGCCCTCAAAGAAATGGCTCGGGCCATCCACACACAGCCGGCTGATTATTTCTGCAGAGACACCCATGGCTCGAAGCTGGGGAAACACTACTTTCTGGATATAGAGAAAGCCATAAGGATTACGCTTTCGCCTTTCCTCGATACTGATTCCGGATATCCTGGCCATGGCGGTGTCAACCGCCAGTATGCTGAAATCATGAGAAGGACAGAGACGGTCTGAGTATCCGGCATCTATCAGCGCCTTCATCGTTTTGGTACGGGCGAGCGGGCTGACGTTGCGTCCCGGATAGCGGTCCAGGCCCAGAAAGCACCCCTGTTCGAGAATCCAGGTGAGATACTCGACATCGGTAGTATCATTAGAGTGGTCTAACTTGACCCTCTTTAAGTCGACTCCTTCTTCTTTCAGAATAACGAGCTGCTGCTGACCTACCTGGCCTGGTGAGTAGGAATGCAGCATGATGGGAACGCCGGTTTTAAGGTGGGCTTTAGCCACTGCCCGCAGGATAATTGCTGCCTCTGGTGTCACCCCGGTCATATCGCTGGCAGATTTGAGCATCCCGGCCTTGATGTTGGTGCCGGAGATACCCTGCTCAATCTCACGAGTAAATAGCTCGGCCAATTGGTCGATGGAGACACCAGCGAAGTAGCGTGGTATATCCAACCACCACCCGGTAGTGGCAATAATATTAACCCCGCTGCGATGGGAAGCCTCGGCGAGCAGGTCAATACTCCGGTCAAGGTCGAGGGTAGTGGCATCGACGATGGTGTCTACCCCACCCTCTTTCGCCTGCTTGAGACTGTCTACCACGCGCCCCATCAGGTTAGTGC